>JBGTEN010000272.1:0-42888 GCA_041747755.1 Arenibacter sp.
GTGGCTGCCTTGGCTCCTGAAGAAAATATAGCCAATCCTAATAAAAAAATTCGAGAAGCAGGTTTTGAAAAGCTAAGATGGTCCATTGATATGGCAGCGGCGGCTAACGGAGAAGTTATTTGCGGTCCATTTCATTCTTCATTTGCCTATTTTACCAGAAAGCCACCAACACAGGAAGAAAAGAAATGGAGTTTAGAAATGCTGCTAAAAGCTGCGGAATATGCTTCCAAGGCAAACATTATTCTTGCACCTGAAGCGGTAAACCGCTTTGAGTGTTATTTATATAATACGATGGCTGATTTGCGCACATTGGCAGAAAAGGTAAATCACCACAGTTTAGGAGCAATGTACGATACTCATCATGCTCATATTGAAGAAAAAAGTCAGGCCGAGGCTATTAAAACCATTGCTCCTTATCTAAAGCATGTTCACATTAGTGAGAATGATCGAGGAACACCCGGCAAAGGACAGGTGAATTGGAAAGAAGTATTTACAACTTTGAAGGAAATACACTATGATGGATGGCTTACCATAGAAGCCTTCAGCACTATTATACCGGAGTTTGCTAACGCCATTAATGTTTGGCGGGATTATTCACCCGCAGAAGAGGTGTATACCGAAGGACTAGATTTTATTCGAAAAGGAATGGGTTAGTTTATAATAGTGAGTAGTGATAAATTAGACGCTCAAAATGAAATAGGAATCAAAAATAAAAGGTACAGAATCAATTACAAGCTCAAATACAAATACAAAAAAAATAAACAAGATACAGGATAAAAGAAACTCGCACTAGCCCAATTTATCATTCTGATTCAGCGCAGCAGGAGAAGAATCTTTAGTAAATCCGGAACTATATTCTTTTATTCCTGTGTGTTAGCATCCTTGAGATTGTCAAGATGCTTCCTCCTCCCATCTCTGGATCGGGGTCAGCATGACAAAACCAAGAAGTGCAAACTTAAATTCCAAAAATCAAAACAAAAAACCTGGAAACTATAAACCGGAAACTTTCAACTTTTTAGTCATTAAACATAAACTATGAAAAACCTTTTTTATCTCTTTTTTTGTTTTGTCCTAACCGAATGTACGGCACAACAAAATGTTTCAACTGAAAAAGAGGAGCCACTGCAATGGCTTACTTTTCCCGGGGCGAACAAGGAAGCGAAACGTATAGTTTTAATTTCGGGGGATGAAGAATATCGCTCCGAAGAAGCCCTTCCACAATTGGCGAAAATATTATCCAAAAGACATGGCTTTCATTGTACAGTGTTATTTGCGCAAAATCCTGAATACCCAGGTATTATTAATGCAAATTATGGTCAAAATATCCCGGGGTTAGAAGCTTTGGAAACAGCAGACCTAATGCTGATTTTTACCAGATTCAGGGCATTACCAGATGAGCAAATGCAATTTATAGAAGCATACTTAAAAAAAGGAAAACCCGTCTTGGGAATACGGACCGCAACCCATGCTTTTAATTTCCCTAAAGATACCAATTCAAATTACATTCATTACAGTAACGGCTATAGTGGTAATAAAACAGATTGGCAGGATGGCTTTGGCCGACTGGTTTTAGGAGAGCAATGGATTTCTCATCATGGGCATCATAAGCATCAAAGTACCAGAGGTGTTTTAGCTGAAAACGATAATTTGGATGGACTTACCAATGGTATTGCCAATGGGGAGATCTGGGGAGCTACTGACGTTTACGGAGTTCGGTTGCCACTGCCCGGAGATGCAAAGTCAATAATTTTCGGACAGGTAATCAACAGAAAAGGAGATTATCAGGCAGATGATATTTTTTATGGTATGAGATTTACTGACGATGAACTTGCCAAGACTAATGATCAGGGGATTCCCGTAAACGAAACTCTTATGCCAATTGTTTGGACCAAAAGCTATCAAATACCCGGAGGGCAAAAGGGCAGATCCTTCACCTCAACCATTGGGGCAGCAAATGATTTATTGATAGAAGGTACGCGAAGAATTCTTGTTAATGGGGTTTATTGGACTCTGAACTTACCCATTCCCCAAAAAGCCGACGTAACTCTGGTGGGTGACTATGAACCAACTGCTTTTGAATTTAGAACAGATGCCTACTGGGAGGAAAAACAATTAAAAGTAAGTGACTTTAAATAATCACTTTTCACTCAATCCACAAAAATTTATTCCTAAGAAAGCCACACATAAATTAAGACAGTTAATACCACCAAAATAACGCCCGCAACGTTTACCAGCGACCAAGATTTTCCCGGATTATCATAAGTCTCTTCCACATAGTTTTTGGTGGGATATAATTTTGAAGCCAACAGCATAATAATAAAGTTCAAGACAAATTCAATACCCCATAAATGCACAAAATGAATATCTAATTTCAGGATAAAAGTGGTCAAAATATAAAAGCCAAAGCCAAAAAATAAACCCATTT
This sequence comes from Arenibacter sp., assembly GCA_041747755.1. Lineage (GTDB taxonomy): Bacteria > Bacteroidota > Bacteroidia > Flavobacteriales > Flavobacteriaceae > Aurantibrevibacter. The sequence continues at coordinate 2,426 of JBGTEN010000272.1, forward strand.
TAGCTCCAAAAGCATTTATTTGCTTTACGAATATGCCGGCAATAATTACGGAAGAAATAGGGATAAAGAAGATGCCGTTTAATTCCTGCAGGAGAAAATAGAGTCCATCCGGAGCATAGGCAACCAAAGGGGCTACAGAAATAGCTATGATAGCTAAAACGATGGAGGTTCTTTTACCATAACGCACCAACTTAGTATCAGAAACATTCTTGTTAATGATTTTTTTATAAATATCATAACAAAAAACAGTGCTGGCAGAATTTAACACGCTATTGAAGGTGCTTAGGACTGCCCCTAAAATAACCGCGGCAAAAAATCCGTAAAGTGACGCCGGTAATACCTTTTTCACAAGCAACGGATAAATCAGATCCGGAGTGGTATAAAATTCGTCTTGAAAATAGTAGTAGGCTATCAATCCCGGTAAAACGATGATTAGTGGTACAAATAATTTCAAGACACCCGTATAAATTAACCCTTTTTGAGCTTCCACCAAATTCTTTGCACCGAAGGCTCTTTGAATTATAGCTTGGTTCATTCCCCAGAAATAAAGCTGATTAATCATTAATCCAGTGAACAAGGTTGAAAAAGGTAAAATGGAATCCGGACTTCCAATAATATCGAATTTATCCGGAGCAAAATCATACACGGTGTTCATACCTTGAATCATATTTCCTTTCCCAATCTGATACAGGGCAATTGCCGGAATCAACAATCCACCCAACATCAATCCCACTCCGTTCAACATATCGGAATAGGCAACCGCTTTTAAGCCCCCGAAAATAGCATACATGGAACCAATTACACCAATAGTAAGCACAGTGTAAAGCAAGGCTTCACTTTTGGTAATTTGAAACATTTCTGTAAAACCAAATACACTTTCAATATTGATGGCTCCCGAATAGAGTACTATAGGTAACAAAGTAACCACAAAAGATAACATAAGTAAAAAGGCAACTATGGACCTAGTTACCCCATCAAAGCGCCTTTCAAGAAACTCCGGAATGGTGGTAAGACCCATGCGGATAAAACGAGGAATAAAAAAAATAGCTGCGATTACCAAAGCAATAGCTGATGTGACCTCCCAGGCAATTACGATAATCCCGTTTTTATAAGAACTCCCATTCATCCCTATCAAGTGCTCTGTAGAGATATTGGTCAAAATCATAGAACTGGCTATAATGGGACCGGTAAGACTTTTCCCTGCCAGAAAATATCCTTTGGCTGAAGAAAAGTTGTCTTTTCGTAGTTTATAGGCCGTAAAAACAATTACGAAAATAGTAAAACCGAAAAACCCCAGATAGGTAGCCAGCATTACGAAAAGCTTCGATTTATTTTCATGACAAGCTTAAAATCGTAGTTTTTCAGGTAAGTATTTGGACACTAAATCTTCGTAGTAAGGTCGAAGCGATTTGGCATCCGGTGGAACCGGGACCTTTGAATACAAGTCATAGGGGTTAAATTTTTTCACCCACTCAAACATTTCATAATCTTTATCGCTCATAAGATGCGCATAGGCATCTTCTCTGTGTTGCGCATAAAAAGAATGGTAGCGTATCATATATAATGCCGGTTCCGGTAGGTAATCTTTCATAATTTGATAAAGATATTCATCATGACCCCAGCTCATTTTCACATTTTCTAAGCCACACTTTTCACTGTAGATACCATATTTATGGTTAAAACGCTTATCAGTATAATCGGGGTTAAGTTTGAAGAATTCAGGATATACTATTTTATCGGAATAGGCGCAACCTACAGGGAAGGTATCTCCCACCACAGCCCATTGTGGTTCCCCAAATAAACAGAGCACCTTACCTATATCGTGTAAAAACCCGGTGAGCACAAACCAATCCGGATGACCATCCGCACGAATAGCTTCTGAAGTTTGTAGCAAATGTTGTAGTTGATCCAAATCGGTATCAGGGTCACTATCGTCCACTAACGTATTCAAAAAGGCTACAGCATCCCAAAGGGACATTTCGCGTTTATCAAACTTTAGAAACTCCCGCTCCTTACTTACTACAAAATCATAGGTCTGGAAGGTATGATTTAATCGGTAAAATTCCTTTACTGTTTCTACCCGGTCAGAATCCACATAATTTCTGTACTCCTCCTTTTCCTTTGCACTAACATCGGGATCCGGGTATCTTACTAATAAATCCTTCTCCCAATCGTCCAAATTCTCCATAGGGTTATGCTGATCTACCTTTGTTCTACTCATTTGGCATATTTTTAATTTTATTTAGCACAATTTTACATCTTGTTTGAAAACAATTTCAAGCATGGAGCTCAAACGTTGTGAATGAATATCTAAAATACAATCTAATTATCAATTTTACACAACTCATAAGACCAAAAGAATATAAAATTGGTTATTAAAGTGTGAAATAAATATTACATAATTAATTTATAGTTAGGGGTTTTAGCCCAAAACAAATCTAAAAATACGATGTCCTTAAGTATTATGAAACAAACCTCAATGCAAAGGTTTGCATTGAGGTTTGTTTCATAATCCGGAAAAAACTTCCCTAAAGTACTTTTGAAGAAGACCTTACAACCAGCTCCGGCTTAAAAACCTCTTCTCGAAATTCATCATTTTGGTTTAATCCTTCCAGACGACTTAACAAAATTCGGGCAGATAACATACCAATTTCATAAACCGGTTGCCACACGGTAGATAGTGAAGGGTTAAAATAGGAAGATTGAGGCTCATCATCAAAACCGATGATTGAGATATCCTCCGGAATCCTTAAACCCCTCTTTTTAGCAACATGCACTGCAGCTATTGCAATACTATCGTTCATTGCGAAAATTGCATCTGGTAATGGGTTTAGAGATAATAATTTTTTTGTAGGCTTTTTACCATTCTTATGACAAAATCCTGATGCGTGAACGAGGTAATCCGGACAGACAACCATATTATTCTTTTCAAGGGCATCCAAATAACCCTGTAACCTATGTCTCGTTGTACTAAGATTCAGCGGTCCACCTAGGTGTGCTATTCTGGTGCAACCTGACTTGATGAGATATTCTACAGCCTGAAAAGCTCCTAAATAATCATCAACCAGTACTTTATCCGCAACCAAACCGGGACAGTCCCTATCAAAAACAACAACAGGAATACCATTTTTTTGAAGTCGTCTTAAATGATCAAAATTTTTGGTCTCTGAAGATGGCGAAATTAGAACACCATCCACTTGTATTTTGGATAATTTATTAATGATGGTAAGCTCCTCTTCATAGGATTCATTGGACAGACAGATCATGATATTATAATCAGAAGTTCCTATAATATCCTGCATACCAGTAATAATAGCAGAGAAAAAATGTCCAGTAATTTCGGGAACAACAACACCCAAAGTGTTTGACTTTTTCTGCAACAAGTTTAATGCCAGTAAATTGGGTTCATAATCTAATTTAGTTGCCAATTCTCTTACAGCCTCTTTTGTCTCTCGTTTTATTGCGGGATGGTCATTTAACGCACGCGAAACAGTAGAACTGGCAATGTTAAGTTCTTTAGCAATATCCTTAATAGTGATTCTTCTTTTTTGCATCATTAAATCCCTTAGCTCAAGGGAGAACATAATCCCCAAGCATTGCTTTTCGGCTACATAGAACCATTAGAAAAGCATACAAAATACAAAAATTAAATAGCAATAACCCAAATTCTGAATTTAGGAATAACAAACCCTTAAGAGAAAAGCTATAATTAAGGTTTTTGCGTTAAAAAAGTATCTCTTTTAAACAAGACGAACTTTAAAAATGTTCTTTTGAAATTAAAAATTAAGGTTATGCTAATTATCATTTTCAAACATGCCTTTTTATTATCCTTAAAATTATATGTAATAGTTATTCGAATCCAATTGCGAACATTTTCATGAAAATTAGGTGTTACTACAAAGAATAAAGGTAAATTCTCTAAAACATACAATTCTTTAATTTTAACATTAAAATCGTAGCATATAGTTAATAGTTTTTGCCTATAATTTACATATTCGCAATAGTAGCGTATAAAATGCAACATATTTCATAGGCTTTGCTTCAAAATTATTACTCATCCGATTAACATTAAAATAACTTGCAAACGAATTAATTTATATCCCTTTCAGGCTTAGGGAAAACAAATAACTAAACTTAAAACATTCTCAACTATGATTAAAATTAAAATGACTTTCCTTGCGTTGTTGTTAATGACAATGCAACATGTTTTGGCTCAAAACAAGACAGTCAGCGGTGTGGTTTCTGACCAAACTGGTGCTCCTCTCCCGGGAGCGTCCATTCAGGTTGCTGGAACCTCAAATGGAACACAAACGGATTTCGATGGAAATTATTCGTTGTCCAATGTGCCGTCTAACGCGACTTTGGTATTCAGTTACATTGGTTTTGTAACTCAAAGAATCAATGTAAACGATCGTGCTACCATTAATTTGGTAATGGATGAAGATTTGCAAGCACTTGACGAGGTAGTAATTATTGGATATGGAAGCCAAAGAAAAGAATCGGTAACCGGGGCAGTATCTACTGTTACAGCGAAAGATATTGCAGCCTTGCCCGTTGTGAGTTTTGCTGAAGCACTACAGGGAAGAATTGCAGGTATTCAAGTTACAAACAGTGGAGGGCCAGGTACGGATCCTATTGTTCGTATTAGGGGTATTGGCTCCATCAGTTTTGCCTCCAGCCCGCTATATGTAGTAGATGGTTATCCTGTGGGTGGCCTAGGAGACTTTGACAACAATGACATCGAGTCCATTTCCGTTTTAAAAGATGCCAGTGCGGCGGCTATTTACGGTTCCAGAGCTGCAAATGGTGTTGTATTAGTAACCACCAAAAAAGGTCGTGTTTCTGATGAAGTAGAATTCTCTTACCGTGCTTTTAGCGGTTTTGCAGAAGCAAATAATAAATTGGACTTGCTAAACAGGGAGCAATACCTTCAATTTGGACGTCAATTGTTGGATAACGCTGGTGCCACATATCCAACAAGATGGAGTCAATTGAATACTCCCATTTATCCGGGAGCAACACAGACCTATGCACAAACCGATGTAGACTATCAAGATGAAGTATTTACCACCGGTATAACAACGCAACATCACATGAGCGTTCGTGGAGGATCTGAAAAAAGCCGTGTTTACAGTTCATTTGGGTACTTTAAACAGGATGGTATCATGTTAGGTACCGGTTTTTCCCGTTACAATTTTAGAGTAAACTCTGACCATGATGTAAACAGCTGGTTAACTATTGGAGAGTCATTAACCATTTCAAATGGAAAAAGACTAAACGAAGCTGAACTTGGAGGGCGAACTCAAATTCAAAATATAATAAGAGGTATACCTTATATTCCGCTACGCGATCCTACACTCCCAGGTGGTTTAAGAGCTCCGGACGGCGCGGATGGAACTGACCCTGAAAACCCACTACGTCCTGCAGTTATAGACCGAAACACCAATACAAATGTCAGAATTTTTGGTACGGCTTATGCAAATATCAAAATCACTGATGGACTAGATTACCGTTTCACAGCCGGTATTGATTGGAATAACTTTAGAAACCTTCAATTACAACCCATTTATTTTGATGGTTTTGCAGGAAGAATAGAGAATATTACCATAGACCAACAAAATACATCTAGTGGTAACTACTTTTCCAATCAGTTAAGCTTTGTTAAAGGATGGGGCAATCATAAACTGGATGCCGTTGCTGTAGCAGAAAGGCAAGATTTCAATATTTATACCATAACCGGTAATGGACGGCGTCTGAGCAATGATTTAAATGTTTTACAAGGAACACAAGCTCAAACAGTATCAGGAACTGAAGGTCAAAATACAATTTACTCTTTTCTTGGCAGGGTGAATTATGACTTTGGTGGCCGATATTTATTGAGTGCTACTTTAAGACGTGACGGATCATCCAAATTTGCAGACGGTTTTAAATGGAAAACATTTCCCGGAATTTCTGCCGGTTGGAACATTGCTGAAGAACCCTTTATGGCAAATTTACAGAATCTCTCTGAACTAAAATTAAGAGGTAGTTGGGGACAAGTTGGCTTTGAAGGTATTGGAAACTTTGAAAGTCAGGCTGGCATCTCCACCGATACTAATGCTATTATTAATAATCAGGAAGTACAAGGTGCCTTTTTTAACCGTTTAGCGAATTCCCAATTGGAGTGGGAGGTAACTACAATGACCAACTTTGGAGTAGATTTAGGACTGTACCAAAACAGAGTTCAGTTCTCTGCAGAATGGTATAAGCGTACTACAGATAACTTAATATTACAAGTTCCTATTCCTGCGTCATTAGGCTTCGCCGGTCAGACCATTGCTAACGTTGGAGGTATGGAAAACTGGGGGCTGGATTTCAGTGGATCGTATTTCTCTAAGCCAGGAACGGATTTCCAATGGAATGTTGCTGCTAACCTGGGTCTTTTTAGGAACAAGGTAGTTGCTCTTGCCACTGAATCCGGAAGTATATTTGGAGGAAGTAATGCAGATGCGGGTGGTTTTGATATTACTCGCACAGCTGCCGGTGACCCAATTCAATCCTTTTATGGATGGAAGGTTGAAGGGATTTTTCAAAGTCAAGCCCAAATAGACCAATACAATGCCCTAGATGGGGATCCTTCTACGCCATACCAAGCTAACGCAGCTCCCGGAGATTTAATTTTCATGGATTTGGATGGTAGCGGAAGTATCACTGCAGACGATCGTACCGTAATCGGAAGTTTTATTCCGGATTTTACTTATGGTCTTAATTTTGATGCCTCTTATAAAAACTTCTTTTTCAATATGTATTGGTATGGAAATCAAGGTAATGAGGTATATAATGCTACCAGAGTATATACTGAAGGAGGTTTACGCTTGTTTAATCATGGAACTCAAGTATTAAATGCGTGGTCCCCCACCAACACCAATACTAATATCCCGAGAATGGTCAACGGTGATCCTAATCAGAATACCAGAACGTCTGACAGATTTGTAGAAGATGCTTCCTTCCTCCGCTTGCAGAATGTAAAGGTTGGATATCAATTTCCTAAAGATTGGTTAGAAAGAGGTATTCGCGGAATAAACAACTTAAGTGTATATGTTTCAGGAAATAACCTGCTTACTTTTACTAAATACCAAGGATATGATCCTGAAATTGGTGCCAGAAACAATAACTTGAATATTCAAGGGGTGGATTATGGTCAATATCCAAGACCTCGCACTATTTTAGCGGGTATTGAAATAGGCTTTTAAAAAAATGTTATAAAAAGAAAAAATGAAAATCATGAAAAATTACAAACCAATTTTTGCCCTTATTGCGGCCTTTCTCTTTACACTGTCATGTGCAAGAGAGGATCTTAGCGTCGTAAACCCGAATGAGGTAGTTGTTGCCACGTTTTATAAGAACGGTGACGAATTAAGAAGTGGTGTTTATGCAATTTATGCGTCACTTCAAAGCTTACAATTGTACGCCCGAGAATATTTCTTTCTGCACGATTTAAGAGGAGATGACAATAAATCCGGAGGTGGACAATTAGAAACGCCCAGAAACCAGCTGTTAATTGGAACTAATGATCCGGCCAACAATGTTGCCAATGATGTTTGGACCGGATTATATGCAGTTATTCTCAGGTCTAACATTGTTATAAATCAAGGGCCTAATGCAGCGGATATCGACGAGGGCTTGAGAAACGCTCTTATTGCAGAGGCTAAATTTACAAGAGGTTGGGCCTATTTTGAATTAGGTAGTCTTTGGGGTGGTGCTCCTATTTATACAGTTCCTGCAAGTACTTTTGAGGATAGTGCCCCTAGGTCTACCCAACAAGAGGTGCTTAATCAGGCCATACAAGATCTGACAGAGGCCGCGGCAGGTTTACCAGTAGCATCAGCAACTGAGCAGCCCGGGCGCTTCTCCAAAGGATCTGCTCTTGCCATGTTGGGCCGTGTTTATATGTTTGTAAATGACTACGCAAGTGCAAAAATAGCTTTCAATGAAATAGTTCAATCAGGTGAATATGAATTAGTACCTGAATATGATGATAATTTTCAAGAAGAAAACGAGTATAACAAAGAATCTATTGTAGAGATAGGATATGCCAATGTTGGTGGTTTCAACTGGAATGGAACCGGAGACGGAGTAGGAAATGAGCAATCGGTTAGAGGACAGGAATATGCTGCTGTTGGATGGCGTAATCTTATTCCATCGGATGGTTTATTAAACGAGTTTGAGCGTACCTTAAAAGGGGATGCCAAAAATGATCCCCGCTTTGCCAAAAGTTTTTATAAGTTAGGTGACACATTCAATAACGGCCAATCTGTCCTAACTGATGTCCAGGGAGAGGAAACCACGTTTGAAGGAGAGACCACCAAAATAAGCTGGAGAAAATACTCGTATATGTACAAAATGGATCCGGGTGGATTCTTCACAGGAGGAATTAACATGAGAGTAATTCGCTATGCCGAAGTGTTGATAAATCTTGCTGAGTGTGAACTGGCAACCGGAAATCCAAGCGGAGCAATTACCCTATTAAACCAAGTAAGAAGCCGACCAAGTGTTGCGATGCCACCTTACCCAACGGCATCCTTTCCTGTTGGTAGCGACGCAGAGATTTTCGCGGCAATAGTTCATGAAAAGCGTGTTGAATTGAGTTCTGAACAAGTGAGAAACAGAGACATTTTGAGATGGAGACAACAAGGTAAACTTACAACAGAACCTATTGCCCACTTTGTGCCAAGACTTCAATTGCTCCCTATTCCACAAGCTGAAATAGATAACAATGCTAATTTGTCCGAGACCGACCAGAATCCCGGATATTAAAAATAAATTTGAGTTAGTTAGTTTTGAGTTAGTTTTTATCATTGGTGCCAAAATCGCAAGGTTTTGGCACCTACTTTTATAGTTTATGCCGGTTTATTTTATTACATTTCTTTATGTTTAAAATCCAATCCCTTCTATTAATTTTCCTATTGGTGAGTTGTCAGTCCAAAGACAGTAAAAACCTGCTCTTCACTAAAGTTTCTTCCAAACATTCTAATTTGGATTTTAGCAATACCATTACCGAGAATAGCACACTAAACATCTTAGACTATGAATATTTGTATAACGGAGGTGGCGTTGGTATAGGGGATTTTAATTCAGATGGCCTACCTGATCTCTGCTTTACAGGGAATATGGTTACCAGCAGAATTTATATCAATCTCGGAAATCTTAAGTTTAAGGATATCACTGAAACATCCGGTTTCAAGACAGACAAATGGTGTACCGGAGTTTCTATTATTGACATCAATAATGATGGTAAACCGGATATCCATATTTCAACAGCACATGACCTTTCATTAGGTAATGCCGAGAACTACTTTTTCATTAACAAAACGGACGAACAAGGTAATGTAAAGTTTGAAAATCTCGCCCAAGAAATGAACCTGGTAGATGAATCGTATTCTATGCAAGCCGTTTGGTTAGACTATGATAAAGATGGGGATTTAGATCTATTTCTGGCCAACAATTCAAAAGAAGAATACCCAAAAAATAACCCTTTTGGTCAACGAAAAGATGGTAAGGGGAAAAGTACAGATCGTTTATACAGAAACAACGGTCTTAACAAAAACGGGGTACCGGTATTTGAAGATGTTTCTGCAGAGGCCGGAATCACCATTGAAGGATGGAGCTTAGGTGTTGTGGTCTTGGATATCAATAATGACCAATATCCTGACATCTATGTAGCTAATGACTTTATGTCCAATGACATTTTATATGTTAATAATGGAGACGGTACATTTACAAACAAAATTACAGATTACTTTAAACATCAAAGTCACAACAGCATGGGCATAGATGCGGCAGATATTAATAATGACGGCGCCCTTGATCTTTTGGTTTTAGACATGCTTCCAGAAGATAATTTAAGAAAAAAAACCATGTTCTCTGAGATACCCTTTGATCGCTTTAATTCTTCCATCAAAGCTGGATATCAACCCCAATATGTCCGCAATGTTTTGCAAGTTAGTACACCCGCCGGATTTAGTGATTTGGGTTACTTTGCCGGTGTTGCCGCCACAGATTGGAGTTGGTCTCCCTTAATAGGCGATTTTGATAATGATGGTCTCCGAGATATTTACATCACCAATGGCTACAAGAAAGATATAACAGACATGGATTTTGTTGATTTCAACAATTCGTCTAATATTTTTGGTTCGGTTGAAGAAAAAAGAACGGCTTTGGTGGCTCAATTAAAAAAAATGGAGGGCATAAAAAAGTCTAACTTCTATTTTAGAAATTTGGGTTCTAACAAATTTGAGAACACAACTACTCAAATGGGACTGTATCATCCCTCCTATTCTAACGGCGCAGTATATGCAGATTTAGATTTGGACGGAGATTTGGACCTAATCATAAATAATATAGACGAACCAGTGCTCCTTTTTGAAAACAAGGCTGCAAACTTGGAAAATAAATCTGCAAATTATCTTAGAATTACTTTTTCGCCGGACGCTGGTAGTTTGGGTACTAAGGCCTGGGTATATACTGAAGATGAGACTCAGTATGCGGAATTTTACCCGCATAAAGGGTATTTGTCCTCTTTTGAAGCTACATTGCATTTTGGCCTTGGCAGGCAAACAAGAATAGACTCGGTGCGTATTCTTTGGCCGGATCAGCACACTTCGATACTAAAAAATATCTCCGTGAACCAGGTATTAACTCCAAACAAAGATCAATCTACAGAGTTCTTAGTCCAATCTAAAAATGGCTTAAACCCAATTTTTGAACCGGTACAACCTCTGAAAAGAATACCTTATGAACATAAAGAAAGTTCCTTTGATGATTTTAAACGCTGGCCACTGCATTTTAGAAGCTACAGCAAGCCTGGGCCAATCTTAGCTGCAGGAGATATCAACGGAGATTCGTTAGAAGATGTTTTCATTGGTGGTACTGCTAACAATTCAGGTATGTTCTATCTCCAACAAAAAGATGGTACTTTTAAGTCAAAATCTCTTGTAGAAACTGATTTTGATCTTAATTCAGAAACCTCTGCTGCTCTTTTATTTGATGCAGATGGAGATGGGGATCTGGATCTATACTGCGCTAATGGTAGTTCTGAACACTTTGCAAACTCAAAGCTATACCAAGACAAACTCTATATTAATGATGGAAATGGTAACTTCACTGTCAATGCCGCAAGCCTACCGGAAATTCTTTATCCGACAAATACCATCCTTGCGTTTGATTACGACAATGATGGAGATCAAGATCTTTTTGTTGCCGGGAGGTTGAATCCCAATAATTATCCCTTTTCCCCAAGATCCTACTTACTGCGAAACGATAATGGCATTTTTACCGATGTTACTCCTTCTGAGTTACAATACGCCGGGATGATTACCGGGGCTATTACAATAGATATAGATAAAGATGGCTGGCAAGATTTAATCGTTTTGGGAGAATGGATGCCTATACAAATTTATTATAATAGACAGGGTAAATTTCAGTTGGATACCTCACAAAACGGATTGGAAAATTCAAATGGCTGGTGGAACTGCATTAAGGCAATAGACATAGACGGTGATGGCGATTTAGATTTTGTTGCGGGTAACTGGGGATTAAATAATCCTTTTAAAGCAAGCCAAAAGGAACCAATACGGCTCTATGCAAAAGACTTTGATGCCAATGGCAGCGTGGAACCTATTTTTACGTATTACCTGAACCAGACGGAATATATTCATCACCCCAGAGGAACTTTAACGAAGCAATTACCACTTATCCGGCGTGCCACAAATAGTTATAGTTCTTACGGAAGCAGTTCTTTCCCCCAGTTATTTGGCAAAGTTGATTTTAGTCCGAACGAGGTTTTGGAAACCTACATGTTAGCATCCGTTTATGTGGAAAATCTTGGTGATGGAAAATTTAAACTTTCTCACTTACCGGATGAGGCGCAATGGTCTCCAATTTTCGATTTCGAAATTTTAGATTTAAATAATGACAAAAAACCAGACATTTTAGCCGTGGGAAATTTTAGTGGTACCGAGGTACTCACCGGTCATTATAATGCCGGTAACGGTTTAAGCCTCATCAACGAAGGCAATGGAAACTTCACTGTAGGCAATGCCAAAAAAATTGGGTTTAGTGTACCGGAAGAGGCACGGAAAATTCTAAAAATTAAAAATCCGGCAAATGAAACGCTATTGCTTATTGGTCTTCAGAATGATAGTTTAAAGATGTTTAGAAGTAATCTGAATCCCTAATTAAACTTATATTAACAACTATTTCCCCTAGATCAAATCTGCTACTCCAAAGGTTGTATATGCTTTTTCGTATTAATTTAACAGAGTTGGACTGTATTAACGTTCGGAAGAATTATCCTTAATCTTTTAAGGTAATTATAAATACCCCTGGGGCTCCTCTGGAGCCATAAAGTGCGGTATCTTCCCCTTTTAAAAGTTCAATCGATTTCAGTTCATCCGGATTGATGGAATCGATACTGCTAACGTAATTACCATCAACTATAAACAAGGGTGTCTGGTCGCCTCCAATATATCCCCTAACGGTTATTGTAGAGCCATTGACCATAACTCCTGAGAACTTCTCTCTGATTATTTGAAATATATCGGTATAGGCTGAAAAGTCCTTTTTGCCAAGATTTCGAAAAACTTCAACATCTAATATGTAACCTAGCCCGGAAAGATCATCGTCTGAAATTTCTATTTTGTCTTTAGGAAAGGTAAAGCTGACTTCCTTCTGCCCATCATAAAGAACACTTTGCATTCCATATTCCTTCGAAAAAACATTTATAGTTTTGGTGTCTGCAGGAATTCGAAGTTTGAACTCTCCTTTTTTGTTGGTTCTAATTCCTGTTTTGAGTGAGTCTACGAAAATATCGCTACCCGCCAACGGGAAATCTTCATAATCTTTTACAATACCCTCTAATTTTAGTTGTTTCACATTCCCGGACTGGGCATGACCTAGATTACCAAATATTGAAACTAACAAGCCTAAGTGCAGAACAAGTTTATTCATAAGAACTCATTTAGTGTTCATAAATAAGATTAAAACAACAATATCGCAAAAAAATGACAATAATTATGCCTTTCTTATTCAGATGTCTTAAATATTAGGGCAAATAATGATGTTAACTTTGGCTCATCATATTTTTGTAAACCATTTCTAAAATGCTAGAAAAAATCTAACCCATCCTAAATGTCCCGTAAGGATTAATTGTCTGAATATTCCCCTGAGCATCGTGTTTAAGTTCAGTGCATTTCACAGACCGCAAATGAGTAACGCCTTTAGACAAACTAGAATCGTGATAAAACAAATACCATCTTCCTTGAAACTCACAAATAGAATGATGCGAGGTCCAACCCACAACCGGATTTAATATACGCCCTTGATAGATAAAAGGTCCATATGGGGAATCCCCAATAGCATAACAGATAAAGTGTGTATCTCCGGTGGAGTAAGAAAAATAATATTTGCCATTGTACTTATGAACCCAGGATGCTTCAAAAAAACGTCTGTTATTATCCCCCGCTAGAAGCAATTGCCCATTTTTGTCTAATATTTTAATGGCTTTGGGCGTTTCTGAAAACTCCAAAAGATCATCCGTCATTTTTGCAACATAAGGCAACAAAGCCGGTTCATTGTCTTTTGGCAAATGGGCAGTTGGACTCTCGGGCTCTGCCCCATTGAACTCTCCGCTACGCCAACGTTGCAACTGACCTCCCCAAAGACCTCCAAAATACATATAGTGCTGACCATCATAATCTTCAAAAACAGCCGGGTCAATTGAAAAACTGCCTTTAATAGCCTCCGGACGTGGTTCAAAAGGTCCAATCGGAGAAGTACTTACTGCAACACCGATTCTAAATATACCTTCATGGTCCTTGGCAGGAAAGTACAAATAGTATTTTCCGTTTTTATAAGCGGCATCAGGAGCCCACATTTGCTTGGTCGCCCAAGGTACATCCTTCACATGTAGAGCAATACCATGGTCCACAGCTGTACCGTTAATATCTTCCATAGAAAGTACATGATAGTCCTCCATAGCAAAATGACTTCCTAAATCATCAAACGCTTCTCCTGCATCAATATCATGCGAAGGATAGATATAGATTTTACCATCAAAAACATGGGCAGAAGGATCGGCGGTATAGATATGCGATATAAGGGGCTGTGAAATTGCTCTATTATTTAATTCATTAAAGTCAAGATGATTAATAGCATCTTCCGGCATATTTCTAAATTTATATTATTTGCTTCTTCTTGTATTCAGGTCGTTTTCTATTTGGACTTCCATTTGCTTATTTATGGTGTAAAACAACAGTAATCCAATCCCCAACAAAAATGGGATTGAAGGATAAATACTCACCAATAATCTGGTTCCTTGTATTGCGCTTTCCGGCTGTATTATGATTTCTCCCACCTCAGCGGATTCTTTAGTCACATACTGATAAAGCCCCAAGATCCATGCGACACAAGCACTACCAATACTCAACCCTCCTTTTAATCCAACCATCATGGCAGAAAAAATAATAGCAGTTGCCCTGCGGTTATTTTTCCATTCTGAGAAATCAGCCACATCTGCAATCATTGCCCACAATAGAGGTATGGTAATGCCGTAAAAGAATCCATGTAAAATTTGTGACAAAAAAACGAGTTGGATGGATGTTTTTGAGAAAAAATAAAAAATCAATATAAACAGTGTAGATAAAAATAGTGCTACTTGAAACACATCTCGTTTCCCATATTTATCAGCAAAATATTTAGAAAAGGTGATGCCCACAATCATAAAGATGATACCCCCGGCATTAAAGAGACCAAATCCGGCAGAAACGGGATTTTCTCCAAAAAAGTTAACACCAATTCCGGATAGCAAATCTAAAAATGGTTGAATAAATTGAGTTAGCGCTCCCTTGTCAATATAATTCTCAAAGTAGTAAACATAAGAGCCCCCTTTCATAGCCAACGTAATAAAAATAAGGGTTGTTACCACCAACATGATGACCCATGGTCTATTTTTGAATAAATCGCCTAAATCTTCTTTTAAGCTGGACTTTTGTTCCGGAGTTGGAATAATCCGTTCTCTAGTGGTCAAAAAAGTAATAATCAGCATAATCGTTCCAATGATTGCCAGCCAAGTCATTACAACTTCAATACCTACTGCCTTATCCCCATTTCCGGCGTATTCAATAATGGGAAGCATAAATACCTGTACAAAGAACTGGGCAAACATAACCGCTACAAAACGATAAGAGGATAAGCTATTCCTATCTGCCATATCTCCTGTTATAACACCACTTAAAGCAGAATACGGCAAATTGTTTGCTGCATAAAGCAATAATAACAAGGTATAAGTTACTACAGCATAAATCACCTTGCCTTTATATTCAAAATCCGGAGTGCTAAACGCCAATAACGCAACTATACCAAGAGGAACTGCAGTCCAAAGAATCCATGGCCTAAACTTACCCCAACGCGATTTGGTTCTATCTGCCAAAGCTCCTATAACCGGATTAAAACCAAATGCGGCAATAAGGCCAACGGTTAACATAATGGCCGATGCATGATTAGTTTCAAGACCATAAATATCGGTATAGAAGTATGCCAAATAAGTAATTAAAGTTTGAAAAACCAGATTAGCTGAGAGGTCTCCCAAACTATAGCCTATTTTTTCCTTTACGGATAACTTTTGAGATTTGGTATTCATATGTATTAGAAATTGGTTTGGTTGGCTAGTTTTTTAAGGACATAATACTGTCATAAGCCATTTTTGGAAGGTAATCCCTGTCAAAGAGTAAAGGATAATTTGTACGGCCTCTAATGGGCCAACCATTTAGCCAGGAACTACCATCTGAAATGCCCCAAAAAGTCACCCTATCTATTTTGTCCTTATGCTTCAAAAATAGTTTAAAAATGTCCTGATAGCGCTGCGCGAGTTGGAGTTGAACAGAATCCGGGAGCTGCTCCGGATACGGATTCATGATAGCACTTCCTTCAAAATTTTGACTAATTTCTGCTCCTTCAAGATCCCAAGGATTGGGAAGAACAGTGATATCCAATTCCGTTATATGTACTTTTACACCTAGATTATGATACGCAAGTATACTGTTTTCTATTTCTTCAAGGGAAGGTTCCTTTAAATTCCAATGACCTTGCATTCCCACGCCGTCTATTTTTACATTGTTTGCCTGTAGTTGTTTTACCAATCGTACTACACCCTCCCTTTTTTCGGGATTACAGAGGTTATAATCGTTATATATTAAATGGGCATCCGGATCTGCGAGATTAGCCCATTTAAAGGCTTTCTCAAGATAACGCTCCCCTAGCACTTCCAAAAAAACTGTTTCCCGAAGGGTACCATCTTCATTTAAAGCCTCATTTACAACGTCCCATGCTGCAATTTTGCCTTTATATCGCTCTACAATAGTTGTTATATGGCTTTGCAGATGAGAAGCTAAAGCAGTGCTATCCTTAATTTTATTAACATATTCGGCCAATTGACTATGCCAAACCAATGTATGACCAAGAACATGCATCCCATTTTTACTTCCCAAGGCTACAAAGGCATCGGCAGTAGCAAAATTAAAAGTATCCAATTGTGGATGTATATTTGCCCATTTCAGATCGTTTTCAGGGCTGATAGAGTTGAATTCTCTTAGTAGCGTTTTCAATGCCAGAGTATCTGATTCATTAATTATCCTCGCATTAATAGCTGCACCTATTAAAAAATCTTCCTTAAATGCTGATTTTAAAGTAGGTTGCTCCTTTAACTTTTCTGATAGTGCCCGAGGGTCTTCCTTGCAGCCAATAAAAACAGAACTGACGACAACTACAAACAATAAGGTGTAAAGGGGTAAACCAGACTTGGTACTCATAAGATTATTTTTATCGATTAAAAAAAATAAGTGTATTTTAAGTGCTCTATTTTGTCTAAACTTTCACCTTAGTAACTGGTATCAAATCCACCCATATTAGGCCACTTCTTAGCCAATTCTAAAGTTGGATAAATTTCGTTTATTCAATCGCTACAGAATGCTAAAAATGAAGCTTTTGATATAAAAATTGAGGCATTTAATATTTTAAAGGGATAAAAATTGCAGATTTGATACCAGATAGTATTTATGTTCACATTTAACAAGCTGTTGAGATAAAAAAAACAATTCAGTAATGCCTATTAATTCATATTGCATTGAACTTATTAGATGCGTTTTAATTCGGTAGGCAGAATTCCAAAATGGCTCTTAAAACATCTGGTAAAATAGGATGGAGAAGAAAATCCGACCTTGTAACAAACCTCACTTATAGACACATCTCCATTCTCTATCAAATCTTTTGCCTTCTCCAGACGAATAGTTCGTAAAAACTCGTTTGCTGTTTGCCCGGTTAACGATTTTATTTTCCGGTACAATTGGCTTCTACTTAAAAAAAGATCCCCAGCCAGTTGTTCTACATTTAAATTCTCATCCGCTATATTCTTATTGATGTATTCTAACACTTTGGTAATAAAATCTTTATCCAAAAGAGAAGTGTTAGCCGGTATCATAGCATTATTTACATCTTTAAGATACTTTTTAATCAACGTTTGCCTACTAACCATCATTTGTTTTAATTGAGCGCGTAAAACTTTCATTTCAAAAGGTTTGCTCAGATAAACATCGGCTCCGGAATCTATGCCTCTAACCCAGTCATCGGTCATAGCTTTTGCCGTCAACATTAATATTGGGATGTGACTAGTCTTTAAATCCTGTCTAATTCGCGTACAAAATTCGAAACCATCCATTTCCGGCATAATTACATCTGTAATAATCATATCTGGAATCTTGTTCATGGCAATTTTAAGACCATCCGAGCCATTGGATGCCTCAAGTACACTATATTCATTTTCCAACTCACTTTTAATATAGGCTCTAAGCTCTGTGTTGTCTTCAATAATCAAAAGCGTTTTTTTGAAAACTTTTGATTCCTGATTTGCTTTTTCCTCTTCATTCTCTTGGCTATTCAGATGCTTACCTTTATTGGTGTCATTTTCCTTGGACGACACCAAAAACATTTCATTTGATGTAAAATGTGTTTTACCTAAAGGCAAGAAAATGCGAAACCTTGTTCCTACATTTTCTTCACTCTCTACTAATATGATTCCCTTTAACAAATCAATAAAACTCTTCACCACCTCAAGTCCAATTCCGGTTCCACCAATATATTGACTGTTCATATTTTTTACCTGATAGAATCGTTCAAATATTTTACCAATCTCTTCTTTATTTATTCCGGTCCCAGTATCTTCTATAAAAATTTCTAATGCAGGAAGCGGTTCATTTTCATCAATCAACGGAAAAATAACTCTGCTACTACATAGAAAAATACCAACGGTAATAGTCCCATTCTCCGGAGTTATTTTAAATGCATTCGATAAAATATTAAAAATGATTTTTTCCAATTTTCCGGGATCACTCCAAATCGAAATAGCAGCATCATCTGCTTCCACAGGTAACATTATATTTTTGAGTGTTGCCTCTTCTTCAAAATGACTAATAACCTCTTGAACAAATCCTATGACTTCAATTTGAGAAATATTTACAGCCGTTTTGCTTAACTGCAATTTTCTAAAATCCATAAGCTCATCAATTAATCGTTTTAACCGACTTGCATTTTTGTAAATTATTTTGTGCTTCTCTTTTACCCCTGTTGGTAATTGAAGAGCGGTATTCTGTAAGATGTCTTCTAAAGGATTCAGTATAAGTGTTAAAGGAGTTCTGAATTCATGAGAAATATTGGTAAAAAATTGAATCTTTTTTTCATGCAATTCCTCTTCCTGAAGCCTTCTGTCTCGCTCAAACTTAGCTAAGCGTCTTTCTTTTAGTGTTTTGTCTGTAAATCGTGTAATGATATAGACTAATAAGCCAAACAAAAGTATATAGGACAATAAAGCAGTTCTGGTACTCCACCAAGGAGGTAGTACTTTAATCCCTAAAGTAATAGGAGCATCATTCCAAACCCCATCGTTATTGGCTGCTTTTACCTTGAACACATAATCTCCGGGAGAAAGGTTTGTATAGGTTGCGCTTCTGTTATTCCCAACATAGTTCCAAGTATCTTCAAAACCCTCTAAATAGTAGGCATATTGATTCTTTTCCGGTCTGGTATAATTAATTCCGACATACTCAATTGTAAATACTGATTGTTGATGTGTAAGCTCAATCTCTTTTGTTTCAGAAATAGTCTTCTTTAAGGGAGATTTTTCAGTATTTGGTACTATAGATTTATTAAAAAGTTTTAAATCAGTAAGGGTAACAGTCACCCTATTACTATTCACAGGGATACTATCAGGGTTTAGGAAATTAACGCCGCTGTAATTCCCAAAATACAGTAAACCATCTTGATCTTTGTATACTGAATTAAAGTTAAAATCATTTGCCAACAAACCATCATTTGTATCGTAATTGGTAAAAGAATCTGTAGTTACATCCAAGTATGACAATCCTTTATTACCTCCCAGCCATATATTACCATTTTTATCTTCTATGATAGAAGCGACAGTTTCATGTTTTAGACCATTTGTTCCATTGTACCAAATAACGGAATCTGTTGAGGGTTTATATTTAAAAAGTCCGTCACCATCTGCTCCTATCCATATATTTTTATTTCGATCCTCAAATAAGGATACGATAACATCTACAAAGACCGACTTCTCTAAGTTTTGGTACATTCGTTCCTTCATTGAGAAAAGATTGAAGTCCCCATTAGCTGAGCGAACTGCTTTAAAAAGGCCACCGGTGGTCCCAATCCAAATGGACTGATCACTCGCTACAAGAACCTTACGAACATCTCGGTGATCTATGGTAGATCTACCAAAGATTAAGTCATGTTCTCTTGTAAATTTTTTTGTTTTAGGATTAAAAGAATGCAACCCTTCCAGAAAGGTCCCAATCCAAATAACACCTTGCTCATCTTCGGAAAAACTCATGACCCTGTTAGATTTTAATCCTCCGGAGGTATTATTCACATTATATTGAATAAATGTAGTTTGGTTTTTAGGTAAATAAAAAATTCCCGCCTTCCAAGTACCTACCCAGAGATTATCGGCACTATCCATAAACAAGGTTACAATATCCAAACTCTTTAATCCTTTGGCTACTTTATTCCCCGGATCTGAAAGATGTATAATTTCTTGATTATCAATATTATAAATATCAACTCCCCCGCCGTCTATGCCAATCCATAGCCGATTATTTTTGTCTTTTGTAATTCCGGTTACAGAAGACGATTGTAGTGAATTAGTTTCGTTTGGAATACTCTCCAAATCCTTGAACTTATCAAAAAACCTATCGTATACACCCACGCCCTTATTATAAGTGCCCATCCATATACGTTGCTCATGATCGACGAAAACCGACCATATTGAATTTGATTTAATACTACTTTTATCGTCTTTTATATGGCGATAATTCTTAATTATTCTACCATTTTTCTCTAATACAAAAAGACCATCATTCTCTGAACCCACTAAAATATGACCATCCGGGGATTGATCCAATGCCAGTATTCTTTTATCGGTTACCTTAAAATGGTTTACCCTGTAAGAATTAAAGGCACTTTTACTAATTTTTATTAAACCGTCTCCAAATGTTCCCATCCATAAAGATCCCTCAGTATCCAAAAACAAACGCTCTATAATGTAGGTCTTAGTGGATTCTGAATCTTCTGTTTCATTGGGATAGGCCACCGGCTCCAGATGCAAGCCGTTATATTCAAAAAGTCCCATGTTTGTTCCCACATATATGTTCCCCATATCATTCTTCACCATAGTGTTGATCTGTTGTTCAGACACAGGAACTTTAGTTTTTATGGGGATTTTCCTAGTCTTATATGTTTTGGGATTCATAAGGAACAATCCGTTGTAATGTGTTCCAAGAAGCAAATCCCCGTTTTGATCTTCTATTATTGAGCGAATTGGTAATTTATGGCTTGCGGTAGGGTAATGATCTACAAAAACCTCCTCAAAAACATCCAAATCCCTATTGTAAACATTTAGACCTGCCTCGGTACCCACCCACAAGCGGTTGGAGGAATCCATATAAACAACATAGATTAAAGAACTATTGAGTGACTTTGGATTGTTATAGTCTTGTTTATAGGAGGTAAAATTTACACCATCATACTTGTTCAATCCTGCCCCATTTGTACCCATCCAAATAAAGCCCATATGATCCTGAATAATACTGGATACACCGCGCTGAGTTATATTCTGATCAATATGAATAAATGCATAATCCTTGCCTTTTGATTGAGCTGTAAGAAATCCGCCATACAGCAAGAAAAAAGCACACAAAACTTTTAAAAAATTTTTCATTTTTAAATTATCACCAATTAAATATACTTTACTTTCTGCAGCTTTGCTTATACCCATTTTGTAATTCTGACGAATCTAATACCCATTTTTCTAAAATTATGTAAATAGAAGCAATCTGAAAACATTTAAATGGAATGTAGCTATAAATATTCATGAATAGTAAATTATGCTTCAAAAGTGATAGTGTAAGACACATTTATACTATTTCATTATTCATGGCAATTGAATCTGTTAAAATGAAAATGAGGAATGAAGAGGGTGAATAACAATATATCTCAAAAAATCTCACGAATAATTCAGGATGGTATTCTTAGTATTCCACGGTTTACAGTTTTATTTCAAAAGAAATATATTAAATTTGCCAACCGAAAATTGCCCACGTGGAGAAATTGGTAGACTTGCCATCTTGAGGGGGTGGTGTTCGTAAGGACGTGCTGGTTCGAATCCAGTCGTGGGCACAAAAAAACCGCTTTAAAAGCGGTTTTTTAATGATAGTCTGTTCGTTTTCTAAAGGCGCTTTACCATCACATTTTTAAACCACACTCCTGCGCCATGATCCTGCAAGGCCAAATAGCCGGTATTTGTAAGTCCGTAATCCGGAAAATCATTCCATTTACCACTATTACGACGTGTTTTCCAATCGTCACTATTCTTGTCAAATTCAACAATTTTCGCACCATTTAACCAATGTTCTGTTTTGCCTTTGTTAAAAATAATTACGGAGGAGTTCCATTCTCCAACTGGTTTAAGCGCTTTTTTATTATTAGCAACATGCATAGCATAATTGGCACCTGCGGTTTGCCAATCTTCAATAGGCTCCGGAAAACCCTCATCATCTAACAACTGATATTCCGGTCCGGTTTGGTATGGAGAATGGTATTTGGCATCTTCTACCACATGATAAAAAACGCCACTATTACCGCCAGGACTTATCTTCCACTCCCATTTCAATTCAAAATTATCGTACTGCTCTGTACTTATAATATCACCCCCTACGTCGCCTGCTTTTCCAAAGCATTCAATTATACCGTCTTTGATTACCCAATTATCCGGTAAACTAGTTTGGTTATATCCACGCCAATGAGAAACATCCATAAGTGAAACCCAACTATTTTCTTTTGGTTCTAGAGGTACAGTGTCACTGAAAACTTCTGCTTTTTTGTCCTGCTTGCAAGACAAAAAAAGAAGTGTTAGACAAATTATACTAAAATACTCTTTCATTTACTTCTTATTTATATTATTTTCATATTTACGGGATCCCATATAATGGCCTTGTCTTGATAATAACTATCATTACAGGCTAATGCCGGTGCTGCAGCTCTGTAACCAAATATAGCATCTTCCACAACGGGTGCGCCACCTCTGATAGCGGTAAACCAATTTCCAAAATGATCATAATGTGCGCCCATATAGCCTTGTTCGGCCATATAAATAATCTCATCCTGAGGTTTCATCTGCTTTCTGGTTGTAGTGCCTTTTTGTTGTGCCGACTGAGCCTTTAAAAAAGGATCATCATCATATTGTTCATTATTTCTTTGTAATGTGATTTTATCCCACTCTACATTCATTGAACCCTCACTGCCAACTATTCTAAGATAGGTGGTTCCTGATGTACCATCTACAAAATTACAGCGTAAAGAAAGGTTAAAAGCCGGGTGCTGTTCCGTATCGGGGTAATCAAATACCCCCAATAGCACGTCCGGTACTTCCCTACCATCATTCCAATAACGTAGTCCTCCGGAAGAATATATCTTATTAGGACCATAAGAGTTGGTTATAAAATGCAAACTAGAGAAAAGATGAACAAAAAGATCTCCGGACATACCGGTTCCGTAATCCGTATAGTTTCTCCACCTGAAAAAGCGTGTTGCATCAAAAGGCAGCTTTTTGGTATTGCTTAAAAAAGTATCCCATGCTACCGTTTTTGTAGAGGCGTCTGAAGGAATAGCGTATTGCCATGCTCCCGTTGGACTTCTTCTTGCCCAAAAACCTTCGGCGTAGTTAATTTTACCAATGGCACCCTGAGCCAGCAATTCTTTTGCCTTTTCATTCCCCAAAGAAGAAAGTCCTTGACTACCTACCTGAAAAACCTTCCCTGTTTCTTTTTGAGCTTTAATCACCTCATGGCCTTCATCAATGGAATGTACCATTGGTTTTTCACAATAAACATGTTTTCCAGCGCGTAAAGCATCAACAGATATTTGTTTATGCCAATGGTCCGGAGTTCCTATAATTACAGCATCCACATCCTTTCTGGCAAGAATTTCCTTGTAATCTTTAGTGGTAAAAATAGCATCCCCCCACTCTTTTTTAGCTCTTTCCAAACGGCCAGTATACAAATCGCATACCGCCACAAGTTTCACACCTTCATGCTTTAAAGCTGTATAGGTATCCTCACTACCCATGCCACCCGCGCCTATAAGGGCTAATTGAATTTTATCATTTGCAGCAAACTTCTTTCCTGACATGAAGACTGGCCTTTGCTGTGTTCCGGCAGAAATAAATGTGGGTGCACCAGCGATTGCTACGGCACCCATGCCAAGATTTTTAATAAACTGTTTTCTGGTTTGTTTGGTATTGTTTGTCATTTCTAAACTAATTAAGTAATGCTTAAATATATCAAAAATCATCCTTTAAAAATAAAAATTTTGAATCTAGGATGAGCTAGAAGAATATTTGCCCTTTTAAATGTTAAATTTAACCTTGATAATTCGAATTGAAACTAATTAAATTGTAATTTTGTTTAACTTTTTTTTGTTATAAATGAACAATGTAAAAAAGATTTTTGGAATAAAAGATTTGGAAAACCTCTCCGGAATAAAAGCGCATACCATACGCATTTGGGAGAAAAGATATCACCTGTTGTCTCCAGAAAGAACCGATACCAATATAAGAACTTATAGTCTAGAAAGCCTTCAGAAACTATTGAATATCACCCTGCTTTATAACAATGGATTTAAAATTTCTCATATAGCTAAAATGACTAATGAGGAAATCCCAACCTTGGTTAAAGAAATGATAGCTAAAAATAGTATCAAAGGGCACGCCATAAGTGCTTTTAAACTGGCTATGATTAACTTTGACTATTCGCTATTCTTATCCACATATGAAGGTCTCTCCAAAGACAAATCGTTTCAAACCATTTTTAGAGAGGTATTTATTCCGCTCCTGAACGAGTTGGGTCTTATGTGGCAAACCGACTCTATTCGAATTTCTCATGAGCACTTCATTTCTAATTTAATAAAGCAAAAAATACATTTAAATATAGATCAGCTGCAAAGACTCCCAGTCACCAATAAAAAAAGAACTTTTATATTATTCTTACCTGAAAATGAGATTCATGAAATTGGTTTGCTCTATTTAAATTATGAGATTTCCCTTAACGGCTATAAATGTATTTACCTTGGCCAAACCGTGCCTTTGGAAAGTCTTGTAGACTTCCCAAAGTATTACGACAATGTTACCTTTTTGTCCTATTTCACTGTAGAACCTAATAAAGATACTCTTGACAAGTATGTGTCTACCTTTGAAAGCACAATTGGTCTTAATAAAAATGTAGATCTATGGATATTAGGATATCAAACCCAATATTTAGCAATGGGCAGCTTACCTCAAGAAATAAAGATTTTCAACTCCATTGATGAAGTTATTAAAGCCCTTTAATAAGCAATGCGCATAAATCCAAATTTTATATGAAGAAAAAAGTTGTGATTATTGGGTCTGGGTTTGCCTCCTTATCTGCAGCTTGCTATTTGGCAAAAAATGGTTTTGAAGTTTCCGTTTATGAAAAGAATAGTACTGTTGGTGGCAGGGCAAGACAACTGGTTCGCGATGGGTTTACTTTTGATATTGGACCAAGTTGGTATTGGATGCCCGATATTTTCGACAAGTTCTTCGAGGACTTCGGCAAGAAAACCATGGAGTATTATATGCTTGACAAATTAGATCCTGCATACCAAATTTTTTTTAGGGACGACAAAATTACCATAGGCGACTCTATGGATAAAATAAGTCTGGAATTTGAACGCATAGAAAAAGGTAGCTCCAAAGTTTTAAAAAAGTTTATAGCAAAAGCTCAGAAGAATTATGATATTGCAATAAACAAAATAGTGCTAAGACCAGGCATATCTCCCCTAGAGTTGGTTACCAAAGATACTATTCTCAAGGTAGATCAATTCTTTAAAACAATCAGTGGTGAAGTTAGAAAAAGATTCAAAAATCCAAAGTTAATTTCTACGCTAGAATTTCCGGTGCTTTTTTTGGGTGCCAAACCAAGTAATACCCCTTCATTTTACAGCTTTATGAATTTTGCAGATTTCGGTTTGGGTACATGGCATCCCAGAGGAGGAATGTATGAAATTATTAAGGCCATTCAAAATCTCGCCACAGAGTTGGGCGTTCAAATAAATACAGAATCAACTGTTACAAAAATAAGAGTTCAAGACGGCAAAGCAGTTGGAATTACGGTGAATAAAGAAAATATTGAAGCCGATGTTGTTTTAAGTGGTGCAGATTACCATCACTCCGAATCCCTATTGGACAGTACATACCGTCAATATAGCGAAGCATATTGGGAAAAGAAGGTATTTGCTCCTTCTTCCCTGTTGTTTTATATAGGTTTCGACAAAAAGTTAAAGAATGTTGAACATCATAACTTATTTTTTGATACCGACTTTGAGCAACATGCTAAAGAAATATATGATAATCCGCAATGGCCTAAAAATCCACTTTTCTATGCTAATTTCCCATCAATTACAGACCTAAGTATGGCTCCAGAAAATTGTGAAACAGGATTTTTTCTAATCCCTATTGCTCCCGGGTTGGAGGATTCAATTTCTCTACGAGATTCGTATTTTAATTTAATTCTAAAAAGATTCCAAGATAAGACCCAACAAAGCGTGGAAAATAATATTATTTTTAAGGAATCATTCTGTGTTAAAGATTTTGTTGAGCACTATAACTCCTATAAAGGAAATGCTTACGGAATGGCCAATACATTGCTGCAAACTGCATTTTTAAGGCCAAAATTAAAAAGTAAAAAAGTAAAGGATTTGTACTTTACCGGGCAGCTCACTGTTCCGGGACCAGGAGTGCCGCCTGCATTAATTTCAGGAAAACTGGTGTCGGAATTGATTTATAAAAGTTTAAACAGATAAAAAATGAAGTCTATTTTTGACACAGTTTCCTATAATTGCAGTAAGATGGTAACTGAATCTTACAGCACTTCTTTCTCACTGGCTACCAAGATGTTAGCTCCTACTATTCGTGCGGATATTTATAATATTTATGGTTTTGTACGCTTTGCTGATGAGATTGTGGACACATTTCATGATTATAATAAAGAAGAGCTCTTTAATGCTTTTGAGAAAGATTTAAAAAACGCCATAGCCGAAAAAATAAGTCTTAATCCTATTCTAAACTCATTTCAGTACACGTATCACAAGTATCATATATCATATGATTTGGTAGAAGCATTCATGAAAAGTATGCGTATGGACCTTCATAAAAAAGTATACAGTACAGAATCTGAGTATAAAGAATACATCTACGGTTCAGCCGATGTGGTAGGACTGATGTGTTTGAAAGTATTTGTAAAAGGAGATGTACAAAAATACGAACAGCTGAAAGATGCAGCTATGGCATTGGGCTCTGCATTCCAAAAAGTAAATTTCTTGCGAGATCTAAAGATAGACTACGAAAATTTAAATCGAAGTTATTTTCCTCATATTGATTTCTTAAATTTGGATGAGGCTGCTAAAAATAGAATCATTACCGAAATTAAGGCAGATTTTGCGCTAGGGTATTCCGGTTTACAAGGACTTCCGGCAGAGGCAAAATTTGGGGTATATACAGCTTACAAGTATTATTACAAACTATTGAAAAAATTGCAGAATACGCCTCCTACGGAAATTAGGAATAGACGGATAAGCGTGCCGAACTACCAGAAATTCGGATTGTTAGCCACCTCTTATGTAAACTATAAATTAAACTTAGTTTAATTTAAAAAACTATTTTATTAAGATATTGGTCAACTATTTATTTGAAGTAAAAAATAAATTAATAAACGCTCTTTTTTAAGAGGGAAAAATAAAAAGAAAAAATGAAAGTGCTTATTTGGATTTTAATATTTTTTGGAACCTTTTCCTTTATGGAGTTTATGGCGTGGTTTACACATAAATATATAATGCATGGCTTCCTATGGACTTTACATAAGGATCATCATAAAAAAGATCACGACTCCTGGTTTGAGCGGAATGATGCCTTCTTTATATTTTATGCTGTAGTAAGTATGTCTTTTTTTGCCGCAGCGGCTAATACTTCTTTTTGGTTTGGCTGGCCTATTGGTTTGGGTATTATGGCTTATGGTGCCACTTACTTTTTGGTTCATGATATTTTTATTCATCAGCGTTTCAAGGTCTTTAGAAATGCAAATAATTGGTACGCAAAAGGAGTGCGAAGAGCTCATAAAATGCACCATAAACACATTGGGAAAGATAAAGGAGAGTGTTTTGGTATGTTATTTGTCCCTTTTAAATATTTCAAAAATAAAGAAGCGTAAATACCTTACTTGTTAATATCTAATTTTCATTGAGAAGACGATCTAACAGTCCTCTCGTTTTTTCACTGTTCCAATTAGCCGCCCCGGTCTTACTGATAACGATATTTCCTTTCTTATCAACAATGTATGTGACTGGGATGGATGTAGATTGCAAAAGCAGTGGGGGTTTAGAATGGTTGTAGAACACAGGGAGCTGATAGCCTTTCTTCCGCAGAAACCCGTTTACTTTTTCAGGATCATCTTCTGCTATAAATAGAAAGGTCATAGTATCTCCATAATCATCAACTAGCTTCTGAAAACTTGGCATTTCCGCAACACAGGGAGGGCACCAAGTAGCCCAGAAATTTATAAGTACTACTTGCCCTCTTTTGCTTTCCAAATTCATGAGGTTACCATACCCATCTACCAAATGCCAGTTATAATCTACTAAGGCGTTTTGATTTTCTGCACTGACCACAGAAGGGTTTCCTGCCAGAAGTCGATTTAAATATACTTTAAATTGAAATCCAACAGGCGTAAAAAGAAACACCAAAATTCCAATGATTAATGCACCATTGACTAATTGCTTTCTTCTGATTTTCATTTTTATTCTTCCAGAAGCCTATCTAGCAATCGGTATATCTTTGAGTTATCCCAGTCTGCTATCCCTTTATTCTGAATTACTATATTACCTTTTTTGTCCAAAAGATAGGAGTTCAATGGTCTTGTAGATTTAAAAGGGTGTTCTTCTTCAATTATAAGATAGGTCACTGGAAAGGTAAATCCATGTTCTTCAATATACGCTTCTGCCGGCTCCCGCTGTTCATCTGTAATTATGTAAAAATCTACTCTATCCTTATAAAGGTCATACAGTTTTTGAATACTTTGTAACTCCACCTCGCAAGGTAACTCCCATGAAGCCCAAAAATTGATAAAAACTACTTTTCCTTTGGATTTTTTAAAATTGAAAAAATCCCAATTTGCATCTTTTAATTTCCAATCATAATCCGCGATGCTATTCCGACCTACCTCTTTTGTTACTGAGGGACTGAAGGAAAATATCTTGTTTAATAAAACTTTACTGTAATCTCCCAAGGGGGTAACAAAAAAAGACAGGATGAAAGCAAAAAGTAATACGTTAAGTGCAGTTTTCTTAGTAATTTTCATTTTATGTATTTCCTTATCAAAACTAAAAAACTCCTGAGTATTAACAGGAGTTTTAATAAACTATTTACTTTTTTATTTAAACTGCATTTTCCTTTTTTATAACATTCAATGCAGAACCTTCCTTAAACCAATTAATTTGTGAATCGTTATAAGAATGATTAACTTTTATGGTGTTTTTGCTTCCATCTTCATGAACCAATTCAATAGTTAAGGGTTTCCCGGGTGCAAATTCCTTAATATCCACAAAGTTAAAGGTATCTCCTTCTTGTATAAGGTCATAATCTTTTTCATCTGCAAAAGTTAAACCCAACATTCCTTGTTTTTTTAAGTTCGTTTCATGAATACGGGCAAACGATTTTACCAGTACAGCTGCAACTCCCAAATGTCTTGGCTGCATGGCAGCATGCTCTCTTGATGAACCTTCTCCATAATTATGGTCTCCTACAACAATAGTCTTAATACCGGCAGCTTTATATGCGCGCTGTGCATCCGGAACACCCATGTATTCGCCTGTCAGTTGATTTTTTACGAAGTTGGTTTTTTTATTAAATGCATTTACAGCACCAATTAATGTGTTGTTAGCTATGTTGTCCAAGTGTCCGCGGAATCGTAACCACGGCCCGGCCATAGAAATGTGATCCGTAGTGCACTTTCCAAAAGCCTTAATCAATAATTTTACTCCTTGTAAACTTTGATCTGAAATAGGCAAAAAAGGATCTAACAGTTGCAAACGATCAGATTTCGGATCTACCTTCACTACTACTTTTGATCCATCCTCATTTGGTGCCAAATACCCGGCATCTTCTACATCAAACCCATTTGGAGGTAATTCTATTCCTAAAGGTTCATCTAATTTAACTTCCTGACCATCTTCATTGATAAGGGTATCGGTCATAGGATCAAAATCTAGCTTACCGGAGATTGCTATTGCGGCCACCATTTCCGGCGAACCTACAAAAGCATGGGTATTGGGATTCCCGTCTGCTCTTTTGGAGAAATTTCTATTAAACGAATGCACTATTGTATTCTTCTCTTCACCTTTAAGATCACTTCTATCCCATTGGCCTATACATGGACCACAGGCATTGGTAAATATCGTAGCACCTAAATCTTCAAAGATTTTAAGCAATCCGTCGCGTTCTGCAGTATATCTAATTTGCTCTGATCCCGGGTTAATTCCAAAATCTGACTTTGCTTTAATATTCTTATCTACTGCCTGTTTAGCAATTGATGCAGCTCTTGTTAAGTCTTCATATGAGGAATTGGTACATGATCCTATTAAACCCCAATCTACTTTAAGGGGCCAATCATTTGCTCGTGCTTTTGCTCCTAGTTCTCCAACCGGGGTAGCCAAGTCGGGCGTAAAAGGTCCGTTTAAATGAGGTCTTAACGAATTTAAATCTATTTCAATAAGCTCATCAAAGTATTTTTCGGGGTTCGCGTATACTTCCGGATCAGCGGTAAGATAATCTTTTACTGCGTTAGCGGCGTCTGCTACCTCACTTCTGTCTGTAGCCCTTAAATAGCGTTCCATTGATTCATCATACCCAAAAGTAGAAGTAGTTGCTCCTACCTCGGCACCCATATTACAAATGGTTCCTTTTCCAGTACAAGAAAGATTTTTGGCTCCTTCGCCAAAATATTCAATAATGGCTCCGGTACCTCCTTTTACAGTAAGGATACCGGCAACTTTCAATATAACATCTTTCGCGGAAGTCCACCCTGAAATTTTTCCGGTAAGCTTAACTCCAATTAATTTTGGAAACTTTAATTCCCAGGCCATCCCCGCCATTACATCTACAGCATCTGCCCCACCTACTCCAATAGCAATCATTCCCAGACCTCCGGCGTTCACAGTATGAGAATCTGTACCAATCATCATTCCTCCTGGAAAAGCATAATTTTCCAAGACTACCTGATGAATAATCCCTGCTCCCGGTTTCCAGAAACCGATACCATATTTATTGGAAACAGATTCTAAAAAATCAAAAACTTCCTTACTTGTACTATTTGCTGTTTTCAAGTCAGCTACAGCACCGCTTTTTGCTTGAATTAAATGGTCGCAATGCACCGTTGTGGGTACAGCAACCTTTGCTTTACCAGCTTGCATAAACTGCAACAAAGCCATTTGAGCAGTAGCATCTTGGCATGCGATACGGTCTGGCGCAAAATCTACATAATCCTTACCTCTATGAAATTCTTTGGTTGGCAACCCTTCCCATAGATGGGCGTACAGAATTTTTTCTGAGAGTGTAAGTGGTTTTCCAACTATTTTTCTAGCCTGGTCTACGCGCTCAGCTATATTGGCGTATACCCCTTTAATCATATCAATGTCAAATGCCATTTCCGTGTCTGTTTTTAGTATTGTAAGTTTTCAAAATTAAGAAAATACAAGGCGTAAATAAAATTTTTAGCTCCTCATTCCCCGAATTTTCAATAAATCTAACAATTGAGCAAACGGAAATGAAAATAAACCGGGATAAAAATGAAATTCTCAGGGCTGAAAGCCTATTACCAAAGTTTCTTAATAATAGCTTCTTCAGTAATGCCTTCTGCTTCTGCTTTATAGTTTTTAATAATTCTATGCCGTAAAATACCCAAAGCTACAGCCTTAACATCCTCTATGTCCGGAGAAAATTTACCCTGTACTGCGGCATGCGCCTTGGCTCCTAAAATAAGGTTTTGGGAAGCTCTTGGTCCGGCGCCCCAATCCATATACTGTTTTACAAAATCTGAAGATGAGGGGAGACTTGGTCTGGTGCTATTAACCAAATTAACAGCATAGTTAACCACATTGTCAGGAACAGGGATTCTGCGAACTAAACTCTGTACAGCAAGTATTTCTGAAGCATTGAAAAGTGAATCTATTTTGGGGGTATGGTCAGAGGTTGTTGATTTTACAATTTGGATTTCTTCAGCTATTGAAGGATACTTTAATTCAATTGCAAACATAAAGCGGTCCAGCTGCGCCTCAGGTAAAGGATAGGTCCCTTCCTGTTCTATAGGGTTCTGTGTGGCTAAAACAAAATAAGGTAAGTCTAATTTATACTGATTCCCTGCAATAGTAACGGCTCTTTCCTGCATTGCCTCCAAAAGGGCAGCTTGTGTTTTTGGTGGTGTACGGTTAATCTCATCTGCAAGAATAATATTTGAAAAGATTGGTCCTTTTACAAACTTAAAGTTTCGATTTTGATCCAATACTTCGCTTCCCAAAATATCACTGGGCATTAAATCCGGGGTAAACTGAATACGCTTAAACTCTAAACCTAATGTTTGGGCAATGGTATTTACCATTAAAGTTTTTGCCAAACCCGGTACTCCAATTAAAAGTGAATGTCCACCGGTGTAAATAGAAATAAGTATTTGATCTATAACCTCATCCTGCCCTACAATTACCTTCGCAATTTCTTGTTTTAACGCACGGTGTTTTTCAACAAGATTATTTATGGCTACTACATCAGACATGGACCTACTCCTTTATCCAATTGTTTGCAAACTCACAATTCCTGTTTTCTTCAGTAACACTAACATAGGTATCTTTTATATGATCATCCATCCACTTTTTGATGGCGTTGTACTGTTTTTCACGTAGCGCCAATTCCTGTATTTTCATATAATCCTTTGCGAAATCTGCTACATGCTCATCATACCTGTTGGTTATCTTTATTAATTTATATTTTGTTTCACCACCCCTTGGATCGTCTTCACGTATGGGTCTGGAAATTTCATTATCTTTTAAATTGCTCACTTGATTGTAAAGAACAGGATCCATTTTTGTAAGCTCAAATCGAGAATCAAAATTGATGGGATTCCGAAGTAAGCCGCCATCAAATTTGGTTTCCGTCTCATCAGAAAAGTTAAGCGCCGCCTCAGCAAAGGTAAACTCTCCCGCTAATATTTTATTGCGAATACTGTCTAATTCTGCTTTTGCCTCATCTATGGCCTTTTGGGGAACTTCCGGAGATATTAGAATATGTCTTAAATCTCTTTCCTGACCCCTAATTTTTTCAATATAAATAATATGGTAGCCAAATATGGTTTCAAAAGGATCTGAGACTTCACCTTCCCGTAAACTAAAGGCAACGTCTTTAAACTCTTTAACAAATTGTGTTTCCTTAGTCATACTGTAAAAACCGCCCTTGGATTTTGATCCCGGATCTTGGGAATATAAAATAGCTTTTACACTAAAACTGGCATCATTATCAACCACATCTGCTTTGATAGCATTCAACTTGTCTATCACCTTTTGCTTTTCTTCTTGAGAAGCCTTTGGTTCTTTTACAATTTGAGAAATTTCTAACTCTGCACCAAAAAGGGGCCGCTCTTCCTCTGGGATTTTATTAAAGAACCTCCTAACTTCCTCTGGTGTTATTTCAATTTTACTTACTATTTTTTGCTGCATCTTCTCAGATAACATACGCAGCTTATTAATTTTAAACAGCTCTTCTCTAAAACTTTCCTCATCATCCTTCTTATAATACTGAAGTACTTTTTCCATAGAACCTACCTGAGAGACCAACTGTTGTATTTGTCGCTCCCCAGTAGCATTTACTTCCTCATTCGAAACTAAGATACTATCCTGTACTGCTTGGTGAGCATATAATCTGTCTTCCATTAGTTTTCCTAAAAGCCCGCAATGAGTAACATCTTCTTCGGATACTCCCTGACTTTTTAAGTCGATTAGCGTTTTGGAAATGTCAGAATCTAAAATTACATAATCCCCAACGACGGCAGCAATCCCATCTAACTTTATCCTGACAGTACTGCGCGTAGAATCTTTAGTCATTTTTGGATTTGTTTCTACCACTAACTCTTGTGGTTCTACTTGTGTATCGGGAATATCTATCACTTCTTGAGCATATATCATTCCTGAAATTATCATGAAGGAACCTAACATGATACTTTTTTTAATCTTGTCCATACACTTCAAATTCTTTTTGTTTAATGGCTTCATCAATAATTTCGGTTTCCAATTTTCTTAAATAATCCAGCCTTCTTCTGTTCATGAGCACCTGTCTAATAGTGGGTTCTATAAAGGAAAGTGGTGCAATATCATTGACTTTCAGTACATCTGTTACCTTTGCCAAATATACCCCTAATGAATCCTGTAATTCAAAAAATTGTGATTTTTTTAAGTATCGCTCCTGATTTTCAAAGGTTAAAGGCGGTATTTCTGAAATAATTCTTGAGGTGGTTACCCAAACAGAATCGTTAAAATTAAGTTTTCTAAATTGTACTCCAATAGAATCCAAATAAGCGACATCCTTTTCATTAAATCTTCTTAGTCCTTCAGTAACTTTTTCTTTATCTAAGAACTGAAGAGGTAACTCAATGAATTTAAGACGAACAATTTGCTCCTTTAATTTAAAATTTTCCTTTTGTTGTTCATAAAAATCCAAGAGATCTCTGGAGCTGATTAGCGTATCCGGGGACTGCAGCACTAGGGCTTCTTTATAGGCACCAGTATACAAATCTGCTCTATAATCCTCAATAAGTCGCTCAAACTTTGCAAGTTCAGATTCAGGAAGATTAATCTTAGATTTAGCAAAAAGTAATTGCTTAGCGGCCCAATTGTTTATATAATTAGTAACAAAAGAGATGCTATCTTCTTTTGACATATTCTCAACCAATAGCATGATATCGTCTTTATAGAGATAGGTTTGGCCTACTCTTGCTATTGGCACTTTAACTTCTTGTTTCTTCCATAGTGCATCACAGGAAACAATTCCAAAGACTAAAATTGCACAGGCAAAAATCTTTAAGTAGCTCCCATAAGATTGTTTCATAAATAGCATTTGGCAAAAATAAGAAATATCAAATGGTATGCAAGTTCATCATTTTTGCTTCAAAGGAATCGGTTTTTAACTCATTTTTTAGATTACTAAATTTGGCTATTTATCTGTACTCACTTAAAATGTATTAAATTTAATCCTATGGACGATAAAAAAATAAAACTTATATGGGATTTTAGAGGTACTTCAGCCCGGGAAACCGCATTGCACCATGAAATTCATTTAAAAGAATATGTCCTTGCCGAAAAACTTGAATTGAATCTAACGGGACATAAGGAACTAAGTGACTTGCACAGTATTGCCTATATGGTTGTGAATGAAAACAAAATGATTCAAGTCAGAGATGCCTTGAGACCCCATAGAGGAGAAATTTATGAAGATTAAAGCAGCTTATAAAAGTTAACCAAAAGAACTAAAAGACAAGAAATACTATGCCATCTAATTTTCGCTTCTTACCTATCTTGGTACTAACCTTGTTATGGTCTTGTAGTAAAAAAATAGAGACCCGGAATCCTTTAGAAATAGTATTGTCTTCTGAAAATCCGAAGATTAAAAAGGTACTGGACAATATTGAAAACTTTGAAGTACAAATACGATTTACGCAGATAAATCGCAAAAATGATAGTATTCATTTCGTAGATTATGATTTTCAGGTAGACCAACAACAGTATTTTTATCCGGCCAGCACCGTTAAATTCCCAATTGCTGCATTGGCGCTTGAAAAACTAAATGAGAATAAAATTCTTAATCTTTACAGTCGGTTTTATATTGAAGGTGATTCTATTGAAACTACTTTTGCAAATGATGTTTCCAAAATTTTTGCAATTAGCGATAATGATGCCAATAATAGGTTGTTCGAATTTTTGGGACAAGATGAAATAAACCAAAGGCTCTTACTTAAAGGTATTGCTCCGGTACGAATTTCACATAGGCTTTCAGTACCGAATGCCGATGATGTAACCACAAAACCATTAGTGGTTTATTTAAATGACAGTACTACAACCCTTCTTAATTCAGTTATAAGTTCGCCCATTACGCCATTAGAACTAAAGTCAATTTCCAAAGGTCATGGTTTTTATGTTAACGACTCCTTAGTAAATATCCCCTTTGATTTTAGTTTAAAAAACTATTATCCGATAGACGCCCAACATGCAGTATTGAAACGAGTTATTTTTCCTGAAAAATTTAAAGAAACCGAAAGATTTAATTTAACTAAAGAACAACACAGTTTTTTGCTTGCTGCAATGCATACACTTCCTACCGAACTAGGATATGATTCTCAAGAGTATTACGATAGCTACGGCAAATTCTTTCTTTTTGGGGATAGTAAAGAACCTATTCCTTCAACTATTAAAATTTATAATAAAGTGGGTTATGCGTATGGTACACTAACCGACTGTGCCTACATCCAAGATACTAAGAACGAGGTAGAATTTCTTCTTACGGCGACCATTCTAGTAAATGAAGATGGTATTTTTAATGATAATGTGTATGAATATGATGCCATAGGAATTCCTTTTTTGGCAGAATTAGGAAGGCTGCTTTACGAGTCTGAATTGGAAAGAAAAAAGTCAGAAAAATAGTTTTGTAATTCAATTTTAAGAAGCAATTCTTTTAAATAAACTAAGACATGCAATGACAAATACAAAACAACACGTAGTTTGGATAACAGGTGCTTCGTCTGGTATCGGTAGGGCAATGGCCATTGAATGGGGAAGATTAGGATACAAGGTAGCACTTTCTTCCAGACGTAAAGAACTATTGAATACTGTTGCAAAAGAGATTAATGACTCAGGTGGGGAAGCAGTGGTAATTCCGTGTGATATAATAGAAGAAACCGCCATTGAGAGTGCGGTCCAACAAATTATTAACAAATGGGGTCGTTTAGATGTTGCTGTAGCGAATGCGGGTTTTGGTGTTTTTGGAAGTATAGATAAATTATCAGCCACAGATTGGAATAGACAATTGTGCGGGAATGTTACTGGTTTAGCCTTAACTGTTAAATATGCGCTTCCATATTTAAAGAAAAACAATGGCCGGATTGGTTTGGTGGGTAGTGTGGGTGCGTATCTTCCCAATCCCAATTTAGGTGCATATGGGGCCTCAAAGGCAGCGGTTCACTCTATTGGTCTAACTTTACAGGTTGAATTAATGGATACCGGTGTAAGTTGTACTACCTTGCATCCCGGATTTGTGGTATCGGAGATTGCAAGAGTTGATAATGAGGGTGTATGGCACCCTGAAAGGCCAGATCCCCGTCCGGTAAACTTAATGTGGCCCACAGACAAAGCTGCGAAAGTTATGGTGAAAGCTATACTAAAACGAAAGAGAATTTATGTTTTTACAGGTCACGGTAAAGTATTTGTTTGGTTACAACGCTGGTTTCCGGGATTGATTAGACTAATAATTTCAAAAAGTCCTAAACCAGATTCATAATATAATTTAGTTAAATAAAACACCGCTTCTGGCGAAGCGAATGAAAATAAAAATGGAAGCCCACAGTTCTTTCTTAAGTGTTGGTTCAGTTGTAAATTCTATCTTTTGGCTTTTCCGATGTTGAAATGCTTCTTAATTAGAGCCTTCGAATAACTGCAAGGCGAGACTTCCATTTTTCTGTTCACAAAGTAGTCAATAAAGGTAGCTTAATAATTATTTTATAAATTTACGTATCTTCAAAACTAAAAGCACCTGCTTTTTTTGAAGAAAAATTCTCAATTTTGAAGAAACAGTTTACAAATAGAAGTTAATTCCAAGATTATGGCAAAAAGTCACGACGCAAAAAAGAACGTAAAGAAAAAATCTGAAAAGACGCCTAAAGAGAAAAAAGAGGAAAAGCGTTTAAAAAAATCTAAGAGAGAGTAACCTATAATACTCCGGAGTATGTTTGTTATCTAATTATCAAATAGTTAAAAGTTTCGTAGAAATTTTTAACAGATATTAAATTTTATTAAAGTAAGATTTATGTCTTGAATACTAAAGGTCATTTCTTATGAAACTAGCAACCTTCCATCATATCGCAAAGTACACTGGTATAGTATGTTTACTAGTTAGCCTTTTACATTGCAAATCTGATGTCAAAAAAATGGAAGAAGGAAGTAATACCTCTTCTGACAAATTAACCGGTTTTGTTGCCAACCCTCAAGAAGTACCGGAACAGGAGGTCAAGACGCTTGAGATAGGGGCTAAAGCGCCTGACTTTAAGCTACCCGGAACAGATGGAAAATTTCATTCCCTTGCCGATTACTCAGACGCAAAGGTGTTAGTCATTTTATTCACTTGCAATCATTGTCCCACAGCCCAGGCCTATGAGGACCGTATTAAAACTTTAGTTACTGATTATGCTTCCAAAGGCGTACAAGTTGTAGCTATTTCTCCAAATAGTCCGTTAGGGCTTTTGTATGAGGAATTAGGCTATTCTGATTTAGGTGATACCTTTGAAGATAATATCATAAGAGCTGAAAAAAATAATTTTAATTTTCCGTACTTATATGACGGTGATAATCAGAAAGTATCTTTAGCATATGGCCCTGTAGCTACCCCTCACGCATTCGTTTTTGATCAGAAACGTATACTACAATATGTTGGTAGAATTGACGGTTCCGAAAAACCTGGAACAGCTAATGCGGAAGACTTACGCCAGGCCATTGATAATGTACTATCCGGATCGGAAATAGCAGAACCTACCACCAAAACCTTTGGCTGCTCTACCAAATGGGGCTGGAAAACAAAAATGAGGGAAAAGGTTGATGAAGAATGGAAAAACAAAGAAGTGAGCCTGCAAACCACAACAATTGAAGGGATTCAAGATGTGCTTAAAAACAAAAGCGACAAGTTAAGATTGGTTAATGTATGGGCTACTTGGTGTGGCCCTTGCCGTCTGGAATATCCTGACTTTATCGTAATACAGCGAATGTTTGGAGCCAGAGATTTTGAATTCGTATCCATTTCTACAGATAAGATGGCCAAAAAGGAGAGTGCTATAACATTTCTTAAGGATGTGGAATCGGCGGTAACCAATTATATCGTGGATTCTGAAGATAGCTATGCTATCATAGAAGCTATTGATCCAAAATGGAACGGGGCATTGCCATATACCCTTCTTTTAGAGCCCGGAGGTAAGGTAGTTTGGCAACATCAAGGAGAAGTTGATTTTCAAGAACTAAAAACCTTTATTGTAGATCATCCAATGATTGGGAGAGTATATTAAAAATCATGAAAAGCCGCAGGTACTGCATAAAGATCAAATTCTGAAGCTTCTGTAATTGTTAAATCTACAAATTCACCAATTTTTAAATAATGCATTGTGGCATCTACCAAAACTTCATTATCTACATCGGGGGAATCGAATTCTGTGCGTCCTACAAAATAGGTACCCTCCTTTCGGTCTATAATACAACGCATAGTTTTTCCAATTTTTTCTTGATTTAATTCCCAAGAAATTTGTGCCTGTACTTCCATAATTTCTGCGGCCCTGCTCTGTTTTACTTCTTCGGGAACATTGTCCTCTAAAAGATAAGCATGAGTGTTTTCTTCATGACTATATGTAAAACAACCAAGTCTTTCAAACCGCATGTCATTAACCCATTCTTTTAGGGTATTGAAATCTTCTTCAGTTTCTCCGGGATACCCCACTATTAAAGTAGTCCTTATAGCCATTTCCGGTAAAGCATCTCTAAAATCCTTTAATAATTGGGTGGTTTTTGCTTGAGTTGTACCACGTCGCATGCTTTTTAAAATGGGATCAGAAATATGTTGCAATGGAATATCAATATAATTACAAATTTTAGGATTGCCCTTCATAACCTCCAAAACATCCATTGGAAAACCCGTTGGAAAGGCGTAGTGCAACCGAATCCATTCGATTCCTTCGACCTTTACCAATTCCTTTAGGAGCTCAGCCAAATTACGTTTTTTATAAAGATCCAAGCCGTAATATGTTAGATCCTGAGCGATGAGAATAAGTTCTTTCACTCCATTAGCAGCCAATTTTTGGGCTTCCAAAACCAGTTCTTCTATGGGCGTACTTCTGTGCTTGCCCCTCATAATGGGTATGGCACAAAAGGAGCAAGGTCTGTCACAACCTTCAGCAATTTTTAAGTAAGCATAATTTTTTGGTGTAGTAGTTAAACGTTCACCTATTAACTCATGTTTGTAATCAGCACCCAAAGCTTTTAACAAATTGGGGAGATCACTAGTTCCAAAATAAGCATCTACGTTAGGAATTTCCTTTTGCAAATCCGGTTTATAACGTTCACTAAGACATCCCGTTACAAAAACCTTATCAATTTCACCAGCTTCCTTCTTCTGAACAAATTCAAGAATTGTATTTACACTCTCCTCCTTGGCATTGGCAATAAAACCGCATGTATTGATGACTACAACGTTTCCTTTTCCTTCATGTACCACCGCTTTTTTATTGGCACGTAATTGTCCCATAAGTACTTCGGAATCATACACATTCTTTGAACATCCCAAAGTGACCACGTTAATTACATTCTTTTTAAGTGATTTTGTACGCATTTAACTAAAATTGAAGTGCAAAAATACAACAAGCAATAGTATCCACTAGCTTTTAAAAATAATTTTACTGATTAAACGTTAATCATTTAGTCCACGGGCTACCCATTATCATTTTTGGAAATTTAAA
>JBGTEN010000273.1:0-12285 GCA_041747755.1 Arenibacter sp.
GTACTAAAAGCTCTCAAGAAATTGAGAGCTTTTTTCTTTTAAAATCGAGTCTAAAAAATGGTCAGGTACAACATAGGTACAACATTTTGCTATTTTAACTACTAAATTTAGAATAATCGGTTTTAAATATATTTGACATTAGAAACTATTATTTTGCACTACTGTCGTTAGTTTTTTATAGATAATTTAAGAGTCAAGCTCATAATCCGAAGGTCCCGGGTTCGAGTCCAATTCCCACCACTATATAAAACAAGGCTTTAAAGATGTGACGCTTTTTTTTTGTGAGATCGCTTCAACATTTTACTTTATTACTTTTCTAATTTACGTTTAGGTATGTTGTCAAAAACTGCTGTATTATTCTTTTAGCCATGCATCAATTAATGTCGTTTTCTATTCGCATTCAGCTAATGCATAGGGTTAGGTGTTTCATTCAAAAAATTGCATACAGCATTCTGAAACTTCCAATTTTAATTTCTATCTGTGCTTATTACTTTTAAAATAACTATACTTTTTGGAAAGGAATCTTGAGTTTGGTTCATTAGTTAAATCCTGTGGGAATCTGTACCCATTCATAACGTGGGGAATAGAATAAGATCATATACAGAATAAAAAGATATAAGACATTTGAATTAATGATTAAAATAAAGAAAGGAAAACTCTATAATGTATCACGCCATCAAAATTAACTTAAAAAAATATAGATTTTTTTTATAAGAAAAAGTTAAAACCTGTTAATTATAGCGAGCATATATGGCATGATGTTTACTTTAATGGGAATTTCTAAACGAGCATAAGGAAATTGATGGAAATAGTGTATATAATAAAACCTTAAATCATGAGTGATAAAAATGATGTTGAAACGATTATAAAGAAGCACGAAGCTTCTGGAAAATATGTTGAAGTGAATGGAATTAAATGTTTTGCTTTGGATAAGGGAAGCGGAGAAGCTGTTCTTTGTTTGCACGGGGTGCCAACCTCTTCTTTTTTATACAGAAAAATAGTTCCGGCGCTGGCAGAAAAAGGGTACAGAGGTGTAGCTATTGATTTTCCAGGTTTAGGTTTTTCTGACAGACCAGAGGATTTTGATTATTCCTTTGCTTCTTTAGCTCAGTTTAGCGCCAAAGCTGCCCAAAAATTGGGACTGGATAAGTATCATCTTTTAATACACGATATTGGTGGTCCTATTGGTTTTGCAGTGGCAGCCAATAATCTGGAAAAAGTCTTGTCTATTACTATCCTTAATACTTGGATAGATGTGGTAAATTTTAAAAAACCTTGGCCAATGCGACCGTTTGAAGTACCCGTTTTAGGAAAGCTCGAATTATTAAGTTTGCAACATCCGACTTGGCAGTTAATGTTCGATAAAATGGGGGTGAATGACAGTTCAAAAATTCCAAAAAATGAAATCAATGCACATATCGATATCCTAAAAATTAACGATGGTGGAGATGCCTTCTTAAAAATAATGAAAAGCTTTGATGATTCAGAAGAATTTAGAAGCTTGTGTTATAAGGCGGTGCAGCATGTTCCTTATCCAATTCAGGCAATTTGGGGCGTAGACGATCCATTTTTAACCTTAAAGGAAAAAGGAGAGGAGATTAAAAAAGCAGCTGGCTTATCAAAAGTTCATGAGCTTAGTTCCCGTCACTTTTTGCAGGAAGAAAAACCTATGGAAATTGTGGAAAAGGTTGAGGAGATAATTCTGCTTTCTAAAAAAAATGCTTAAAAAAGAAAATTAAGAAACATTAATCTTTATAGAATTGTTTTAGTCGTATAGGTGAAGAGCCCAGTTTATAAAAGAGAACGAGGAGCATATCGGTTATCAATTGCCTGATGGTACCTGCTTTTTCAAATCGGCGTCCAGATGTTAGTGCCGAAGTTTTCAATTTTTTGAACTTCCCTTTTTTGCGTAGCCTTTTCTGGATTTCCACATCTTCCATAAAAGGCATTTTTTTAAAGCCTTCTATTTCTTTAAAAATATTTTTCTTTATAAATATACAATGGTCTCCATAGGTAAAAAATTCTAGACTAAACCTGCTACACCAAGTGTAAAACTTTAGAATAGGATGAGGTTTATCCAACCTTAACCTAAAACTCCCACCAATATGCCCCGGTTTTTGTAGATGATCGATAATTTTCTGATAAGTGTTTTGGGGCAACAGCGTATCGGCGTGCAAAAATAAAAAGATTTCACCATTAGCGTTCATTGCACCATGATTCATCTGATTGGCCCTGCCTTTTCCGGACACCAATGTTTTAACAGATTTAAAACCTTGTGATATTTTTTGGGTATCATCGGTACTGCCACCATCCACTACAATTATTTCAAAATCCCCTATCAATTCCAGTGTATGTGATAAAATTTTTCCGAGATAATCTTCCTCGTTTAATGTCGGTATAATGATGCTTATCTTCATTCTTTAAAGCGGTACCATTTTTTAATGATTGTTTTCATCCAGGGCTTTAGTTGGCTTACCATCTTTTCCCGTAGGAGGCTTTTATGGATATTTGCTGCGGTTGGATAAGCATAAATTTTATTCATAAAGTTGCTTATTTTTAT
Organism: Arenibacter sp.; assembly: GCA_041747755.1. GTDB lineage: Bacteria > Bacteroidota > Bacteroidia > Flavobacteriales > Flavobacteriaceae > Aurantibrevibacter. Next base: position 2,561 of record JBGTEN010000273.1, read on the forward strand.
TCCTGCCACGCTGGCAAGTACCATTTCTTGGGTTATTTCCCCCGCATTAGGAGCAATCATACTGCCACCCAGAATTTTTGCATTGCCGGGATTGAATTTTTTTTTCTCTATAAAGAGAATTAGTTTTCCATATTCGTAATCATCCGTGATAGCACGGTCGTCTTTACCAAAATCCGTTTCCAGACGTTCATAGTTTATATTTTTCTCCTTTAGTTGGATTTCTTTTTGTCCAAACGTGGCCACTTCAGGGTCGGTAAACGTCACCCAGGGGAAATGGTCAAAATTGAGCTTCTTTTTAAAAGGGGATAAAAAATTGTTGATGAGCAGCATATTGTGCAATTCTGCAGCATGAGAGAATTTAAGGTTATCTGCAGCATCACCACTTACAAAAACGTGCTTATTGCTGGTCCGTAGTTTTTGGTTCAGGACAATTTTACCTTCTTTGGTAGCTATTCCTGCTTTTTCAAGATGAAGGGATTCGAAGTTTAATTCCCTGCCTATCCCCATAAAAATTGCGGTTGCTGGAATTTGCTGTTCGTTGGAGTTGCCATCTCTTAAGACAGCATTTTTTTCGTCTTTTATTTGAATGACTTCAGAATTAAAATAAAACCGGATGCCTTCCTTTTCAAGTCTTTTAAGAAGAATTGCAGATATTTTTGAATCTTCCTTTTTTAAAATTCTATCACCACGATCTACAATGCTCACATTTGCGCCCAGTCTAGAGAAGGCCTGGCCTAGTTCTATGCTTACCGGACCAGCGCCTATAAAGACAAAATGTTTCGGGATAAAATCAGTGTTGAAGATATTTTCATTGGTAAAAATCGGGAAATCTTCCGCGCCGGGAATTGCTATGGTGCGGGGAGAAGATCCCGTAGCAATAAGAATATTTTTTGCCTTAAAGGTTTCATTCTTTACCTCCACTTGATTTTTTGAAACGAAAGAGGCGTCTCCAAGTTGGACTTCCAAACCTTTTTTTCTGAAAAATTCAACATTTTCGTGGGAGCGAATAGCATTTTGTTTTTGATTTATATATGCCTTTACTTTTTGAAGGTCAACTTCGCCGGCTGTTTTCAACCCAAATTCTTCCGAGAGCTTTGCATGATGTATTTGTTTAGCGATATGCAACAAAGCTTTACTGGGAATGCAACCAGTGTTCAGACATTCTCCTCCTATATTTTCAACTTTGCGGTCTATAAGCAACACTTTGAAACCCAATTGATGCATGCCCAAGGCAGCACCCAGCCCACCCGAACCAGCTCCAATAACTATAAGATCATATTCTTTTTTATTCATTGTTATTATAAGTAAAATAAAGTATTGAATAAAATAAAAGTGCCCACTTTTAAGCTTGGCACTTTCATTCAGGTTAATTAATACATTAATTTAAAACTACTTGCGCTTTTTTTCTATTCTGTAATTAAATTTTATGTCTTCAATTTTAAATAGAAAATATTGAATCGCAAATAAAGAATTGTCATTTAGCGATATTCCGGATTTTCAAATTCCCAATGAGTTCCATCGTCCCAATCTTGGCGTGAGTTTCCATAATTAGAATAACCACCTTGTTTTTTTAGCATAGATGCCAAATGCAATAAATTATAAGTCATAAAAGTAGTATTCCTATTGGTGAAATCGGAATCGGTACCCAATGGTGGAGAAATCTTTTTACCCTTCCATTCTGTATCGCCGTAACTTGGCCCTGGACCAACTTCTCCTATCCAACCAGCATCAGCTTGTGGTGGAATTGAATAGCCAACATGTTGTAGTGCATATAAAATGCCCATAGCACAATGCTTTACACCATCTTCGTTACCAGTTATTACACATCCTGCCGCCTTACCGTAAAATATATACTGTCCTTTATCATTCGTTTCACCACTCATGGCGTATAGGCGTTCTATTAATTTTTGAGCGATGGACGATTTTTCTCCAAGCCATATAGGAGTACCTATAATAAGTATATCCGCATCCATAATAGTTTTAAAGATACTGGGCCATTCATCTACGCTCCAACCATGTTCTGTCATATCGGCGTATACGCCCGTAGCCACTTCATGGTCTATGAAACGAATGGTCTCAACAGCAACTTTTTCTTTTTCCATGATGTGTTTTGCTACATTCATAAGGGAATCCGTGTGGCTTTTTGCGGGTGATTTTTTCAATGTACAGTTTATAAATACTGCTTTTAACGCACTAAAGTCAACTTTCTTCATCTATTTCTGTTTTTATAGTTTTTATAGTTTTAATATTTTAGAATTTTCAGCCTGAATTACATGAGTTGCTATTGCCTTTATTGTCTCGTCAAAATATAATTAGCAAAATAATTATTACTATCGCTCATTTTATTTGTAATCTTAAAATCGGTATTCGACAAAATATCCCTCATAATGGCGTCATTGTATTTTCTAGAAATTTCGGTATGTATTCGCTCATCTTTTTCAAATACATAAGATTTGTTAATTTGGCCGATGGTCACTTTTTGATACGCCGAACTCACGAGATAACTTTTGACGATACCCTCTTGTTCATCATATTCGGAGATATGGTTAAACTTTGCTATATCGAAATCAGCATCCAGCTCCCTGTTTATTCTGGTCAATAAATTCAAATTGAAATTTTTAGTAATACCCGTTGGGTCATCGTAGGCAGGTAACACAATGTCACTTGGTTTAATTAGGTCTACCCCTAATAAAACCTTATCTCCATGATTTAGGTTGCTCCCTAATTGATAAATGAACTGTCCGGCATCCTCATCGGTCAAGTTGCCTAAATTTGAGCCAAGAAACAGGACAACTTTGGGACAGGAACTTTCTTTTAATGTCGACAATACTTCAAAATAATCCCCGTGTTGTGTTTTAACGTGTAAATCAGGTATTTCAAAAGCCAACGACGCTTTTAGATTAAACAGGGCATTTTCGGATATATCTACGGGGAGATAATCAAAGTTAAAACCTTCAGCACTCAAAGCCCGCAATAATTCCATGGTTTTTGTGCCATCGCCTGCACCTAATTCAATAAATTCAAAGTATGTTTCTTTTTGAAGTTTCAAAGAATCGATTATCAGTGCAGTGTTTTCTTTTAAAATTTCATGTTCCGCTCTCGTCAAATAGTATTCGGGCATCTTCATTATTTTCACGAAAAGCTCATCGCCATTCTTATCATAAAAGTATTTTGAAGGAATACTCTTTTTTTTCATGGAAAGACCTTCATCAACGTCTCTCATGAATTCATCTATCATCTTCAATTGTGTAGTTACACTCATAATCTTAATTGTTATTGCTTTTACGGCATTTTGTTTGAACATATACCCATATTATTCCACCTAATTGTCGGTAGCTATTTTCTTATTTTTATCAAACTCTGGAATTATCTTGTCCATAGACCGTTCAGCGAATGCTAAAATTGTTAAAGCTGGATTTGGACCTAAAGAACATGGCAATATGGAACCGTCCAAAACCAAGAAATTGTCGTATCCAAAAACCCGCCCATAGGTATCCACAACGCCTGTTTCTATGGTTTCTCCCATGGAGCAGCCTCCCATATTGTGAGGCACCTCAACAATCTTTAGATATTTGGCAAAGAAATTTGGTACAAAATAGCTTTTAGCATATTTACTAAAGATGCGTCCCCATTTCTCAAGAAATTCTACATAGTCATTATTTTTTTCAATAGGAAATTCTATGTCCGCCTTCTGTTCTTTATTCAATTTGAATTCACCAACAGCATCATCTCTTCCCATCATTAACAACGGAATGGGCCAGGTTCGTTCAATTAATTCAAAAACGGGTAAATATTTCCCCAAAAAGTTGATGACACCGCTGATTTTGCCATATTTGTGCGGTTGAAAATTGCCTGTAAGGCTCATCACAATGGCGACCATAGCTTTAATAGGTGTTGGATAGCGTCCGCCTTCAATATACATTCCCTGTACGCTACCATCTCTGTGTTTAAATTTAATGAAGTCGCTGTTCGTCGTGCCTTGGTCTGGTAAATGTTTTTTATCTGATAGCATCCATCCCACTAAATAGGCTATAATTCCGGAGGCAATCAACCATAAATTGGGTAAAATGCATGCAACAATTAGCGCTGCAAGCCCTAACCAAGACATCAACAAGCCTTTTTTCGGAATTATGAAGGTGACATAATCACCATTCGAAAAATAGGTTTTACCAAGTTTGTTGGACAATTTCGGAAGGGTTTGATAATGCAATTTATTTTGCATTAAAAGCTCGGTACTTCCAATGGCACCAGCTCCAGAGATGAGTATTTCGCAGGTGATTTGACCTTTCTCGAAAGCGTCTTTTCGTGGGTCTTTCCAAAAAACACGATACCCGCCTTCGGCTATGATTTCAATTTTATAAACTTCTCTGAACTCACTAATGCGTGCACCGTGTTTTTCTGCCAAAAAAAGATAGTTTTTATCTAATGTATTTTTAACATCAATTTCTCCTCCTAATATCTTTTGTTCTTTTGGGTCGGAATAACATTGCTGTGCACCATGCTTATTAATGAATTTAGCTCCAGGCTGCTCACCGGGAGGCGCATAAGAAATGCCAAGTAAAATATTACCTTGCTCTTCAACCTCTTGTGGATACGCGTCCTGCATTTTTTTTTCGGCTTCGCGAAAGATTTGGTACGATGGGAGCTTGTTATAAGGTGGGTAATCAGGATATGTCATGGCTTCCATCATATTTTCGGCAAGTGTATAAAAAGGGTCCATGGCTTCTACGGTCAGATTGGAAGGGAAATCATCGAAAAAATCTCTTCGTTTTAAAGTTCCAGCATAAACGTGACTGCCACCACCAACACCTGCGCCTAACCATGGAATAATATTGTCACCTCGTTTTTGAAACTCATTCATCCCATACCGACCCTTATCTGGTTGCCATAACATGTCGTCATCAGCTTCAAAATTTTCCCGATTGATGCGTGTACCGCGTTCTAATATATGCACTTGCTTTCCTGCTTCAGCGAAACGCAGTGCCGCTACTGATGCACCAAAACCAGAGCCAATGATAACTATTGTTGTATCGTATTTCATTTTTTTAACTTTCTACGTTGGATAATGTCTTGTTCCAAATGCTTTTTAAACTGATGCCATACAGGACGTAATCGGTTCTCGGTTTCATAAATTTTGTCATGGATGGATTGACCAAAATCAGAAAGCTTGATGCCTTTTGGAGTTTGCACCCGAAAAACACCTTTTTCTTTGTCTTTATAATCCATAAATATGCGAAGTGCCTGTACATCGTTGTCTTGATTAATTAAAATGATTGAGGCGCCATGCTTTGGACTTTCAGTAGGCGGCAAAACCCATCCACCTGTATTGGTCAATGTGGTCTGTCCAAATATTTCTGATTGTGTGCTTTTTTCAAAAGGCTTGTGGGTATGGCTCCATACAAAGTGAATTGGTTGATTTTCCCAACCATAATCCTTTAAAGATTGGCTGCAAAACTTACCGAAATAATTCATCAGATTTTCCATCGTTTCGTCTGAACAAGTGGTATCTCCGCGATAGCGTTCACCGCGCACTTTATCAGCCATAGTTCTAATCAACTTTTTGGATAAGTACTTTTCCATCCAATGATAGGGTAAATACGGAAAATCGACATTTTTAGCAAGATTATGGGCCAATTCATCGCGGTGCTCTTTTAGCTTTTCTTTACTGCTCAACGTTGCCATGAACTCTTCAAAATAGTTTCCTGCTTCGCCACTTCTTCCTAATTGACTAAACGCAAAATCTATCCAACTGCCATTCTGATGCTCAAGGGCGCTCGTGCTATCTGGTGATTTCAATTCTGGATACATTGCCTGCATGGCTTTTGTAACAAAATGATAGGTGTTTTCTGCAAAATGGCCATGATGAAATAGTACAAACGGGTCTTTTGATGATGGTGAAGGAATTACAAAATTAGGATAGAGCACTTTGAGCGTTGGTACAGACGCTACACCTGTTGGCATAAATGCTTCGAATAGAGCACTCTCAATACCGTCTTCATAACCTGGACCAGTATTATGAATGGGTTCTGGTATAGATTCTCCTTTTTTACGTGCAGCTAGCTTTTGGCGGTAATCATCTTCCATAGCCTCTTGCCATATGTGGTGGTCATGATTACCTGGAACATATACAACGCGTTCGCAGATTTTATTCTGAACTGTAAGTGCTGCTACAAAGCGTTCAAAGGAGCTCAAACTTTCTTTATAAGTACTAAATGCCAAACCTAAAATATCGCCGTTAAGTACCATCGTTGGTAGTTCTTCATCTTCATTAAAGTGAAACAATAAGTCCGCCAGACAGTCGCTAAAAATTTTTAGCAACTGATTGTCTTTCCCATTTGGAGAGGTGAAAAGGCTATCCTTTTCACCCAAATGTAAATCGGAAATAACAATGTATTTTAAATGATGCATTTAGCTTAAATTTTAATTTTTACATAAAACCTATAAATTCTTTTCACTTTGGAATTGGAACAACCAAATTGCCCCGTTATTTTATGACTTAATCTTTCTTGTTATCTATCGCAGCAACCACAATTCCGAAAAGAATGTGTCCCATAAGGCTTCCAATAATTATCAACATCATATTACCAGAAGGCTCTGGCATAGATGGGAACATTAATCCCATAAGACCCATACTAATTTGCGCGATGACAAAGGCAATAATTCCGAATACAGCCCCTTTCAATAAATTTGAAGAAATTTTTGTTAGCCAGTCTTTAATAATGTAGCTATACATTAAGGCAAAAATAATTCCAATCATAAAATGCATAATCCAACCGATAACCACTGAAACGCCCATTGTAGTCGCCAATATTTTTGGAGGTTCCATTTTTGGCATTCCCAATTGTGCTGCAATCATCATCATAGCGGTCATTGCAATTGTTGCTACGATTCCAGCAACGATACTTCTTAAAAATTTGTTGTTCATAATTTTAGTTTTAAAAGGTTTAAATATTAATCGAAAAAGGCTTTAAGTTCTTTTTTAAGGTTGTCCCATTGGTCGGCATCTCCAGAAATGATTTGGCGGACTTCCTTTAATTTTGAGGTACCAAATCCAACAGCTTCTTTAAGGCCTATGTGCGGTGGGAGAGATAATTCACCACTACTTACTACCGCATCAATAATAAATGGTTTGGTACTTACTTTTGCCATTTTTATGGCATTCTCTATGTCTATGGCTTTTTCTACGCGGATGCCTTCTCCACCGCATAAACGTGCGTAGTCTGCAAAATTGACATTTTGTTGTTCCAAAGCGTCTAAAGCAGGAGCGAGTCCAGCTTCTTCCATTTCTAATTTCACAAAACTTAACTGGGAATTGTTGAGAATAAGGATTTTAACTGGAAGATTATATCTTACGGCCGTAATAAAATCTTGCATTGCCATATTGAAGGCGCCATCTCCAGAGATACACCATACTTCTCTGCCACGATTGGCCATGGAAGCGCCCATCGCTGCGGGTAGTCCAACTGCCATAGAACCATGATTAAAAGAACCCATGATTCTTCTGTTAGTATGAAATGAAATATGGTGTGCGGCCCAAATAGCCGAGGTGCCGGTCTCTACGGTGAAAATGGCATCGTCTGCAGCATATTCATTAATATAACGCGTAAATATTTGCGGATGTAAGGGTTCCTTATCACGCTCAGGAGAAGCTTCCTCTAATTTGCTCTTTTTCCATTTGGCAAATTTTTCGTTTAATGTTGAAAGGAATTGGTCATCAGTTTTTTCTCCGACCAACGGTAATATGGCTTTCACAAACGCATTCACATCACTATGCACACCAATGTTCACACTGGTTCTATTGCCTATATTTTCTTCTCTTATATCAACCTGAATGGTATTTGTATCATGAGGTAAGAATTCAGTATAAGGAAAATCCGTGGCGAGCATGAGCAACAAATCACATTTCATCACTGCATTATAACCTGTTGGGTTACCAATCAATCCTGTGAGACCAACCGTATTTTCTGTATCGTGGTCAAATATATCGGTTGCTTTTAATGTATGCGTAATGGGTGCTTTTAATTTTCTGGAAAGGTTAAGGATTTCACTTCTGGCGTCTCTACAACCATGACCTGCAAGAATAGCCACAGTTTTGGCGTTATTGATTGCTTCTACAGCTTTTTTGATGGAATCATTACCAGGCATTAGAATTGCATCAGAAATAAAAATGGGTCGTAACATTTCCTCATTTTCTGCTTTCATTCCAGCAACATCTGCAGGAAGTTCAATACGGCATACCGTTTTTCGGGACACAGCAATCTGAATAGCACGTAGAATCACACGTGGCGCCATTTCTGGCGTTTTGATAATGGCCTGATACTCACAAACATCATCGTATACTTTTTTTAAATCGACCTCTTGAAAATAATTTGTTCCTTGTTGTATTTGCGGAACTTGTCCCGTGATGGCGATTACGGGCGTTCGTTCTTTTTTTGCATTATAAAGTCCATTAATTAGATGCAAGGCCCCAGGTCCAACGGTACCTGCACAGACGGCAAGAGAACCTGTAGACTCACTATCTCCAAATGCCGCAAATGAGGCATTGCCTTCATGTTTAAAGCCAATCCAGTTGACGTCCTCCCTTTTTTCGATAGCTTTTACGAAAAAGTTGAGGGCATCGCCCGTGACACCATAGATGTTTTTGACTCCTGTAGCTATTAATATTTCCAATAATTGTTCAGATACGTTTTTAGACATAGTTTTATTTTAGTAAATGGTATAAATGCCACCATTTGTGGTTAATATGACAAAGGCTGCAACAAATAACAGAAGGTCATAATGCCAGCCAAAACCCTTTTCAGCGTAAAATCCAGTTTTCCACTCAAAAATTTTCTTATAGATAGCGCCGAGCATAGTCAACATAATTAAAAGGGCCCCCACTTGAGTAAAAATGCCCAAAATGATGGAGGCAGCAGCGAGCATTTCCACAACGCCCAATACCATGGCGGCCGATGCTGGCATCCCAATACTTTCTCCACATTCTTTAGGATTGGAAGCGTGACTTTTGCCGCTACTAAAAAACACCACTCCAACAATGATGCGAAGTAGTAAAAGTGCGGTGGAGCTTAAAAAGGTGACATCTATTAATTCCATAATTCTGTTATTTATTATTAGATTTTCGATGAAATCTTTTCGCGTGCTATTTCTAAAATCGTTTAGTAATAATAAGCCTTAACTACAAATCCTATTGACGCATTCCGAAAAGTAAAGCCTTGAATTGCATTCTCTTCATCGTATTGTTCATATATTATTCCTATTTACATAATTATTTCGCAAATGTGCCTATGCTTACACTCTATACGATTAATAATGATAGGTTAATACCAATTTCCATAATCGTATCTATTTAAAATACTGTCTTACGCCGTAACTAGCCAAAACGCCTTCACCTGTTGCTGCGGCAACTTGTGCAATGGCGCCTTCACGACAATCACCTGCTGCAAAAATGCCATCAATATTTGTTTCTCCTAACCCTGTTGTTGTGATAAATCCACGATCGTTAAGTTCAATTAAATCTTTGATGCTTTCCGTATTGGGAATCAATCCTATAAAAATAAAACTGCCATCGGCATATAATTCTTCCTCTTTGCCTGTGCTTTTGTCTTTTACTTTAAGTCCTTTAAAATTACTTTTTTCGTCTTTGATGAACGCCAACGATTCTTTATTCATATGTGTTTCAATATTCTTGATAGATGGCAATTTTTCGATGTAGGTTTCTGAAGCCG
>JBGTEN010000274.1:0-8936 GCA_041747755.1 Arenibacter sp.
ACAGAACCTTCAGGTAAAGACCCTCTGGGGCCATTCAGAAAATGCGGTGAAGACCCATTTATGGATAGCAATATGCACGTACCTGATCGTGGCTTACTTAAAACAACAGATACGAAGTCCGTACTCGGTCTACGAAATGACCCAAATACTTGGAATATCGACCTTTGCCAAAACACCTGTAAATGAACTGTTTACAGAAAAACATATCAATCAAAATATCAAAGAACAACTTAACTTATTTAATAACAGCGAATTATAAACGCAACAGTACTAATTCACAATTTCTATTTTAATTCTTATTACTTCAAGTTGTAGAGATAAAATGGATAGCAAGGATGAAACTGCAAATTTAAAAGACACAAATATTAACCAAAATAAGACCCAATCTGCACGAACCGAGACATTTTCACCAGAAGAGCAACTTGCAGGGTTCAAGGTTCCTGAAGGCTTTATTGTGGAATTAGTAGCCAGTGAAAAGGATGGAATTGTAAACCCTATAGATTTGACTTTTGATGATGCAGGTAGGCTTTGGACCCAGACTGCAAGAATGTATCCTCTTGATCCCCTAGTGGACCAATATGTTGAAAGGAAAGGTCCCTTGGCAATGGAGAATAATGAACTACAAAAAACAGATAAGAACTTTAAGCGGGTCTTGGATTTATATCAAGGAAAGACCCAAGGAGTTGACCAAATACTGGTGCTCTCCAATTTGTATGGCAAGGGGGAAGTTAAAGTTAACATCTGGGCTGAAGGACTTGCTATTCCACAAAGTATTTTACCATACAAGAACGGGTCTTTTGTTGCTCAGGGTTCGGAAATGTTTTTTCTGGAAGATACAAATCAAGATGGTAAAGCTGATACACGAACGCCACTTTTTACCGGGTTTGGATTTACGGATACTCATACCTTATCCCATACTTTAGTAAGGGGACCTGGGGATTGGATCCATTTTAGCCAAGGGGCCTTGAACAAAGGTGAGGTAGCCTCATTAGTAAGTGATCTAAAAATCCCGATGAATTATAGTAAAATAGCCAGGTTTTCCTTGGATGGAAAAAAAATGGAATTAATAAATTCCGGACTTAATAACATCTGGGGCTTTCAGCTCAAGGGTAATGGCCAGTGGTACGGTACCGAGGCCAATGATCTGGGGTATTCCATAGTCCCCATGGAAGTCGGAACCGGATTCCCCGGAATTGGTACTGATCGTTTAAGGGACTATCAGCCCTGGATGCCTCAATTGCATGAATTTCGTGTTGGCGGAACGGGAATATCCGGTTTGGCTTTTGCTGATGATGCTTCGGGTTCCTTTCCTGCTCAATGGAAGGATGTGGCATTATTGGCCAATCCTATTACAAATTCCATCAATGCGGTTCGTATTGTACGAAATTCAGATGGCACAGTATCTGCAGAACACCTTCCGGACTTTTTGACATCAGAGGATGATTGGTTTAGGCCGGTAAATATGGAGTTTGGTCCTGATGGGTCTCTTTATGTAGCAGATTGGTATAACAAAATTGTTTCCCATAACGAAGTAGCCACATCGGATCCCTCTCGAGATAAATCGCATGGTCGTATTTGGCGTATAAGACATAAATCACAACGGTCCAGGACTATTCCTAATATGTACGAAGTAAAGACCGAGAATCTGGTTAGTCATTTAAAGTCTCCCTCGCTTTGGGAGAAGCGATCAGCTTGGCATCAAATAGCGGATCGTCCTAAAAATGAAACTTCAAAACTGAAGCAAGACCTTATAAAGCTTTTAGGAGATGAATCCCAAGATGAGATTACTCGTATCCATGCATTATGGTCTTTAGAGGCTATTGGTCAGTACGATAAAGAGGTTATGGGACAATTACTAAAAACACCACAGCAGGAACTAAAAAGGGAATCGGTTCGCTCACTTTCTAGTTTTTCTCTTAGTGCCACGGAAATTTCGGCTGCGTTGAAGAATCTAATAAATGACCCAAATGTCATGGTTAGATCCCAGGTGCTTAGAACTTTGAATGACATAGGTGTTGCAGATTTTTCCACAATAGCCCTGTTGATACAAGCCTGCAAGGCGGAGTTGGAAGGGAATGCTATGGGGGGATCTTATGAGCGTCGATTTGAGCGTTTCTTGGCACGTAAAGCCCTTGAAAACTATCCAAATGAGCTTTTGTCCTATTTAAACTCACCTAGTTCCCAAGAGCACCCTGTATCTAATCTGATATGGGCAAGTCAGGCCCTGCCTAAGGTAGAAAGAGAAAGGTTATTTTTAGAGCTATGGAGAAAAGCGAAGTATAATGAATTGGATGAGGCGACTTTCATAATAGTATCTCAAATGCTTTCCAATAAAGAAATTTACGATGCTGTAAAGCCGGTATTAGAAAATACAGCTAATGCTCAGCAACATGTAGCATTAACATTGAAAAATTTAGGACAAGTTCAATCAGATGCGCTTACAAAATTAATGGAAAAGCCAATAAGAAATTTACTGACCAGGACAGATAAACCTGCAACTGAACTTGGATTGGAAGCTGTAGGAACATTGAAGATAACCAGTTTACGGGAAGCTGTTATTCCATTAATAAAGGATTCTACTAGTGAGGAAACCTTAGTGTTGGCTATGAAGGCATTGGAATTACAACCAAAAGCGAATGAAGCCATTTTCACTAAGTTATTGGGTTATTCAACCTTGAGTATTGAATCCAAGGGAATGGCCTTAGGAATACTATCCAAAGCAAATGAAGCAAAGGCCTATACACTATTTTCTAATGTAATTACCAACCTTAATGATGCACAAAAAGAGATTATTATTAAAGAACTCTCCAAAAGTGCAGGAGGAATTACACTGCTAAAAAGAGGGTTTAAAGGGCAATTGTTTTCTGTAGAATTGGTAGACCTTTCTAGTGCAGAAAGGATTCATGCAGCCGATAAGGCGGATAGTTCCGGCTTGGAAATTATAAATGGAGTAAGAAAACGTATGGAAGAAGAGCGAAAAGGTTTTGAAGCTAAGCTTCAGAAGTATTTGGCCATTGCAGAGAATAATTCTGGTGATGCTGCTTCCGGGGAACAACTTTTTCAGGTTTGTTTATTGTGCCATAAAGTTGGGAATAAGGGTCAGTCCATGGCACCTGCATTAGATGGTTCTGCGATGCGGGAAAATGAAGCATTACTTACGGCAATTTTAGATCCTAATGCAGCAGTAGAAAGTAGTTACGCAATTTATAGAGTAAAGAAAAAAGATGGTACTGAAATGGAAGGGTATTTGGTAAAGCGTGACAACAGAGGAACAACATTGGGCTTTATGGGTGGATCGGAACAATTTATACAGGCGTCGGACATTCAATCTGAAGGTTTTCTTGCCGGGAGATCCTTTATGCCTGCAGGCTTAATAGATAGCTACAGTGATAAACAAGTAGCCGACTTATTAGCCTATATACGAACTTTGAACTAATAATGATTATGGATTTAGGTACAAAGTTGTTAAAGTTGAATTACCTGTTTATATGCATGATATCAGGTTATGTACATACTCAGGAACTGATAAATTCAACCACTAATATTCGTTTTGAAAAAATTACTCTATTGAATGCATACATTACTGAAGGAGCATCTTTCGGTGATATTGATGGAGATGGACATCTTGATATTATTGCGGGTGCACTGTGGTGGAAAGGTCCAAATTTCGAATCTTCTTATGCCTATGCTCCAATTAAAAAATTTCCAATTACAGGTCCCGGATTAGAAGGCTATGCCACCAACTTTTTTAATTTTCCAGGAGACTTTGATGGGGATGGTAAGACAGACCTCTTGCTTATTGGAATTCCGGGGAGTGATGGTAAATGGGTCAAAAGACCGGGTAAAAATCCGATAGCAGCAGATGGTTCAAATCCAATAGAAGAACCAGATTATCAATTTGCTTTAAAAGATGTTAGTCATGAATCGCCACAAATGGTCAATATTATTGGAGACCAAAGAGAAGAGCTTTTAACCTTTAGCGAAGGTCAAATAATACTTGCAACTCCAAACTCAGAGACCAATTTACCATGGAAAGTATTGGCTATTTCTCCAAAAGATGTAAAGCGTTTTCCGATTTTTAGTCACGGTCTTGGGGCAGGAGATATAAATGGGAATGGTTTAATTGACGTTGTTGAAAAAAGCGGGTGGTGGGAACAGCCCAAAAATTGGGATGAGAAAACACTATGGAAGTTTCATGAATATAACTTTACTATTGATCCCGGAGGGTCTCAAATGATGGTATTCGATGTTGATGGTGATGGAGATAACGACATTGTAACCGCCGTACATGCTCATGGATATGGTTTATCATGGTACGAACAACGATCAGAGAACCATAAAATAGTTTTTAAGAAGCACGAGATAATGCCCTCTGTACCACAAAAGGATAATCAAAAACTATCTTTCAGCCAATTACATGCTTTATCTGCTGTAGATATTGATAACGATGGTATTTTGGACATTGTCACCGGCAAATGCTATTATGCACATAATGGTCGCGATCCCGGGGCAGAAGATCCGGCTGTTCTTTATTGGTTTAAGACTTTTCGAAACGATGATGGTACAGCAGAATTTATACCTCATTTGATTGATAGTGATTCTGGGGTAGGAAGACAAATAGCAACAGGGGATGTTAATGGAGATGGCAAGGCAGATGTAGCCATAGCTAATAAAAAAGGAGTATTTCTTTTTATCCAGCAATAAAAACAAATAGAAGGTTGATTACTAAAAACAAAAAATATGACCAGACATTTTGGAGTATTTCAATTTAAAGAAGGGGTAAGTAAAACCGATATAGATGCCTGCTTTGCATCGATGAAGGCAATGATTGGTCAAATCCCGGGATTTTTGGATATGGAATACGGCGCGTATGACAGTAGTGAAGGACTCAACGATGGATTCACCCATGGCTTCATTATGACTTTTGATAGTGCGGAATCACGGGATGCATACTTGCCACACCCGGTGCATGAGACTGTAAAAGAATTTGTTGTACCTAAATTAGCACGGGTAATTGTTTTTGATTTTAGCAAATAAAAATAGGGTGTTTCAATGATTAAGGATAAGTATATCGTAATGCTTGGCTGTTTTGATACCAAGGGGGAGGATTTTTCCTATTTGTTAAAATGTATTCTTGAAGGAGGCCAAAACGTAATTTCCATCAATACTGGTGTTATGCCTGGTAAGGTAGATTTTACTATTGATTTTGATAATAAAGAAGTGGCGTTGGCTGGGGGAACGACCCTTGAATCAATTCGTAGTTTAGGAGATCGGGGAAAAGCTGTTGAGCAAATGGGTAGGGGAGCTGCAGTTATTTTAAAGCGTTTGGTAGAAGAAAATCGGGTTAAAGGAGTTATAGGAATGGGCGGAGGTGGAGGTACATATATTGCGTTAGAAGCGATACAAGGTGTGCCTATGGGTATTCCAAAATTGTGTTTATCTACTCTTGCTGCTAAGGATTTATCCAGACAAATAGGGGTTAAGGACGTAACATTAATGGTATCATCGGTTGATGTTGCAGGTTTAAATAGCATAAGTAAGCTTTTAATGAAGCAGGCGGCTGCTGCAATTTGTGGGATGTCAGAAGTGGTTGCTGAAGCCCGCGATGGGTCCATTAAGAGGATTGCCATTAGTATGTTTGGGAACACGACCAAATGTGTAGACACCTGTACATATTTGTTAAAAGAAAAGGGATATGAGGTTATTGCATTCCATGCCACCGGTGTTGGAGGTGCTACCATGGAGTCATTAATTCGCGAAGGGGTTTTTCATGGAGTATTGGACATTACAACTACAGAATTAGCGGACGAGTTATGTGGTGGAATATTAAGTGCAGGAGCAGACCGGTTAACTGCCGCTGCAGCCATGGGCATTCCTCAAATTGTTGTACCGGGATGCTTAGATATGGTGAATTTTGCACAAATAGAAACAGTTCCTGAGCAGTACAAGTCTAGACAACTTTACAGTTGGTCACCAGATATCACCCTAATGCGAACCAACAAAGAAGAAAATAAGAAATTAGGAAAGTGGTTAGTAGATCAGTTAGAAAATGCTGCGCTTACTGCGGAAATTATTATACCGCTACAAGGTATTTCTCAAATAGACCGTAAGGATGATGTTTTTTACAACCCTGAGGCCAATACAGCATTGTTCACTTCTATTAAAGAAAATGCCCAAGGTCGCGTACCTGTAAAGGAAATAGATGCTCATATTAATGATGAAGCTTTTTCAGCGATATTAGTAGAACACCTGCTTAAAAAAATGGAGTAGATAATAACAGAATAATTGAAAGTATAACCAAATAAATAATAACAATGCCAAATCCATGGACAGGTAAGGGAAATCCCTATACTCGGGAAGAAGTTAAACTTAGACTGCAAAAAACCTTATCACAGAAGAAAGCAATCATAGGTGCAGGTGCAGGTACCGGAATCAGTGCCAAATTCATCGAAAAGGGAGGTGCGGATTTTCTAATCATTTATAATTCAGGTCGGTTTCGTATGGCAGGTCATGGATCAACAGCCGGTTTAATGGCCTATGGGGATGCTAATGCTGTTGCCATGGAAATAGGGGAATTTGAAGTATTGCCTGTGGTTGAAGAAATTCCGGTTTTTTGCGGAGTTCATGGCTCAGATCCGCGACGACGTATGTGGCATTTTTTACAGCAGGTAAAAGCTATGGGCTTCTCAGGGATTAACAATTTTCCAACCCATTCAATTGTAGATGGCAGCTTTAGAGATATTTTGGAAGAAACGGGAATGGGATTTGACAAAGAGGTAGAAATGGTTCGCCTGGCTTCTGCAATGGATATGTATTCCTGCGTTTATGTAGCTACCCCTGAAGAGGCGGTTCAAATGGCTAAAGTAGGAGCAGATGCTATAATTGCTCATGTAGGGACCACTGTTGGTGGCTCCATAGGAGTAGTAGGAGCTACTGTAAATATGGATTTTGCGATTAAAAGAACACAAGAAATTATAGATGCTGCAAGAGTAATCAACAAGGATCTTATTTTTTTAGCCCACGGAGGGCCTATCAATACGCCCGAAGATGTTCGGTTAGTTTTGGAACATACTGATGCTCATGGATTTGTAGGAGCTTCGTCTCTGGAACGGATGGCAGTAGAAGTTTCCCTCACCGAGCTTACAAAACGCTTTAAGTCATTAACCCTGTAATTATTAAAGGAAGAATATGTTTTTAATCCTTAAAAGATGATTATGTCAACCGAGCAGATTACCAATACAAAGGCTAATAAAATTTTATTTTTTGGCTGCTTTATTGCATTACTAACTACCGCCTTTGGGTTTATTACCAGAGTTTTTTTGGTAGATACGTGGAGTGTTGCTTTTAATTTGGACCCTGCACAGGCGGGGAGGCTTATGGGTATTGGTATATGGCCCTTTTTTGTTGCGATAATATTTTTCAGCTTGTTAATTGATAGAATTGGTTACAAGATTGCCATGATTTTAGCCTTTATTGGCCACATGACTTGGGGTGTTATGGGTTTTATGGCCTATAACGAATTGCAAACAGGTAATATTGATACAGCATATAGTTTATTGTATTGGGGGAGTCTAATTTTTGCACTTGGAAATGGAACAGTGGAAGCCTTTATAAATCCGGTGGTAGCCACAATGTTTAATACCAATAAGACCAAATGGCTTAATATTTTGCACGCAGCATGGCCAGGGGGGCTGGTATTGGCCGGAATTATTTTCATTGCTATGGGACACATAGAATGGTGGATTAAACTTGTGATCATAATCGTGCCGGCCTTACTCTACTTTATTGTTCTGATAAAGCAAAAATTCCCCCCTAATGAACGGGTTGCAGCAGGGGTAAGTTATAAAGAAATGCTTCAGGAATTCGGATTGGGAGGAGCTGCCTTAGTCTCTTTTTTAGTGGTCTTACAATTATTCGATTTTTTTCAACCCGGAGATAGTGATTATTTAATGCGCTACAGTTTTGTTATTCTGGGAATACTCATGACACTCCTCTTTGGATGGTATGTGAAAACCATTGGTAATCCTGTTTTATTATTTCTATGTTTTATAATAATGCCTTTGGCTACAACGGAATTAGGAACAGATTCATGGATTCAATCTATAATGCAGGGAATTGCGGACAGCAAAGGCTTCGATGCCGGGTGGGTGCTTATTTATACCTCGGCTATTATGTTGGTACTACGTTTATTTGCAGGACCCATACTCCATAAAATTTCTCCATTATTATTGTTGAGTATCAGTTGTATTTTAGCCATAATAGGACTATATGCATTATCCCTATCTACAGGATGGTATATTTTTCTTGCTGCTACTCTTTATGGTTTAGGGAAGACTTTTTTCTGGCCCACTACTTTGGGTGTTGTAGCAGAACAGACCCCTAGGGGAGGAGCACTTACCCTGAATGCAGTAAGCGGAATAGGGATGTTGACTGTAGGGATGCTAGGAGCTCCTATCATTGGTGCCTTTCAATCGAATTCTCAAGTGAGTCAGCTACAGTACTCACAAGAATTAACTGAACTAGTTCCTGCTTCAATGCGCAATGGGAATCAGATACATCTTCCAGTTCGAGAAGAGACCATTTATTCCATAATTAATTACGAAACTCTGGATTCTGAAACATTGGAAACAACGCTTTCAACAGCATCGAACAAAGATGAAATAATGATTCAAGTAGAGCAACTGAAATCTAAGGGAACCCAACGCGCACTGTCAAAAGTGATTATCTTTCCGGTGATCATGCTCGTATGTTATTTGATTCTTATCATTTATTTTCGGACAAAAGGAGGATACAAACCCATTGAATTAAGACAAAAGGTATAGATGCGTTGGACAATATTGGTTTTTAACCAAAATAAAACATATAAATTAAATATAGATTTAATAAAGAAAGTTTGTTTGAGTTAGTTTTTTGGAAAAGGGGTCTCTCTAATGGAG
>JBGTEN010000275.1:0-1932 GCA_041747755.1 Arenibacter sp.
TAGCGTTATAGCAGGAGAGGAGCTAGAAATTACCAGTTGTTCGGTAGACGCTGTTTCCTATGTTTACAATTTTGGAGTTGCCGGCACTAGCGTAAAGGAAAATCCAAAAGTTACGTTTTTAGAAGAAGGCAATTATACTATTAGCCTTACCGTTATGGACGCCAAACAAAACATTGATACATTTACCAAATCTGTATTAGTAAGCGCCCCGGCATCCCCTTATTTTTATCCCATTCTTCCGGTCGGCTTTCACACCTTTCCGCTCCAAATGGGAATCAACCCTATTAACAATAAGCAGTATTCTATTGTCGCAGTGGAGGACCTAAGAGGTGTTTCGGGAGCCAAATTTTATTTTAATGAATTGGAGGAAAACAACAGCACTACCCCGCAATATATTGCAGATAAGCAATTTAATACAAGGAATGCATTTGTAAATTTTCTTTCAAATGGAGACAAGAACTTTAATTTTTCAAGAACCCTCCCCGATTTTTACGGCTCTCAGGAAATTACCTTAAACAGCGCCTGGGGTATCGTTAATTCTTTAAACTCTGCTTCAAAATTAAGTTATGGATCTATTTCAGATGGGAGCAGTTTTATACATTATGGAACACAAAAAGGTGGCGATTTCTATATAGCTGCCATTGAAAAACGAAACCCCAATGGGGACATTTTTGAGGTAGTTTTAAATAGCCTTTCAGATGCAGATAGCATGTTTGGTGCTCTTATAAAAAATGGTACAGGTTATATTGCCTTTGGTGGGGTGTTTATTAAAAATAGTCTTGCCCCTCAAATATCAGGATACAAACCTATACTTGTATTTATGGACACTAAATTTTCAGTTCTAAGCAGTACCGTTTTTGAAAACTCGGTTTTGGATTCCAAAATTAGTAATGCAGACCATCTTAACAGTAAGTATACTTTAATTCAACTTACTAACGGAAATCTTGTGATGTATACTAATGGGGAGCTCCTTATTTCTGATATGACAGGAAACCTCATAGCTCAACACTATTTTGAAGGAACAAACAATCCACAAGCTCTAATATCATTAGGAAACTCTTTTATTCTTTCAACAAAAGAATACCTTAAAAAATTTGATGCGCAAGGCACATTACTAAAAGAATTGAAATATCCGGGAACGTATTTGCCATCGTTTACTCAAATCAATAACCAGTTGTTTTTTGTTGCGGGATATGATACTCAGGAAACTGTTGAGGGTTTAGGAAGTGTATTGCTTACTAAAATATTTTATGGCTTAGTGGATAAAGAATTAAACCCGATAAACCTTAACCAATAGCTTGACGTAAATAAATAATAGTGACCTACTCAAGCTAAGGAAGCATTTCGGGCTATCATTTTATTTTTATACCTAGAAGAAAAAGTATAGCTTAGAGGCAGTAAATTTCTGCTATGGACCTGAGTAAAAAAATAGGCCTCTTTCTTGGGCCTATCGTATTTCTGATTGTTCTTTGTTTACCCTTTGAGCTCGTTTCTGAAAAAGGTGATCCCGTGATTGCCGTTGGTGCATGGATGATTATTTGGTGGATAACAGAAGCTGTTTCTATTTCTGTGGCGGCACTATTACCTCTTGTTTTGTTTCCAATTTTAAAAATTATGCCTATTGCTGACGTTGGCGCTAAATATGGTAGTCCTATCATTTTTTTGTTTTTCGGAGGATTTATTTTGGCATTGGCCTTAGAAAAAGTGAATCTCCACAAACGGATAGCCTTGAATATTATAAAAATAACGGGGACTACACCCAATAAGGTTGTCTTAGGCTTTATGATTGCCACAGCTGCATTGAGCATGTGGATAAGCAATACAGCAAGCACCGTTGTAATGTTACCTATAGCCATGTCTGTTATTTCATTATTGATTAATGATGCCGATGGCTTTACTAAAAGTGATCAAAATTTTTCTTTAAGCGTAATG
>JBGTEN010000276.1:0-24429 GCA_041747755.1 Arenibacter sp.
GCACAAAAAGGGTGGCTGGACCATGATGCGGTAATGATGGAGCAACTCATAGCTATCAAAAGAGCTGGAGCCAACATCATCGCAAGTTATTTTGCCAAAGATGCAGTTAAGTTAATGTAAGCGGATTGGATTTTAGGTGATTTAAGTCAGTAAAGTTGGATGTAATAATTAAATTAACTATTTCGTAAGATGTATTTATTAGCCTTATATAAAGCAAATTACAAAATAATTATACTTTTTAGTTTTTTATACATTAGTGCGCTTTGCCAATCGCAAAATATACCCGTTCAATTAAATAGGAACATAGCGGTATTGGAAAAATCCTCCTTAACCAAAATGGGTTGGGACTCTATTTCTATACATAGCAAAGTTGATTCTATTGTAACAAATGGTATAAAAAACCAAGCGTTTCCGGGAGCACGTCTCTTAGTTGCCAAAAATAACTATATCATTTTTGATGAAGCTTACGGGTACCACACCTATGATAGTATAACTCCCGTTCATTTAGATGATGTATATGATTTAGCATCCGTGACTAAGATAATAGGGCCACTCCCTGCATTGATGAAATTATACGATGAAGGCCTAATAGATTTGGATGTACCATTTAGCACGTATTGGAAACCTTGGAAACGCCAAAAGGACAAAAAAGATATTACCCTAAGGGAAATTTTAGCGCATCAGGCGGGGCTAGATCCTTATATTGTTTTTTTGAATGAAGTTATCAAGAAGAATCGAAAAGTAAAATCGCGATTTATTCGAAAAACTTCAACTTCACGCCACAATCAACAAGCCTTTGATGGGATTTTTGTTAAAAATAGGTTTAAAAATAAAATGTTTCGTCAAATTAAGCGGTCAAAAGTTAGCCCTGAAAAAAAATATAAGTATTCAGGACTTACTTTTTTGATCTTTCCTGAATTAATTTCTCAAATCACCGGTATTGCCTACGAGCAATATATGCAAGAAAATTTCTATACCCCGCTGGGAACAAAAACATTAGGCTATCTCCCGAAAACAAAAGGGTATCCTAACGACATCGTTCCCACGGAAATGGATACCATCTTTCGACATAAGTTAACTCAAAATTGGGTACATGATGAAAACGCCGCCCTTCTAGGTGGTGTTTCCGGAAATGCAGGGCTCTTCGCCACAGCTGAAGACTTGGCTATATTTATGCAGATGTATATGCAATATGGCATGTATAACGGAAAAAGATATTTTTCGGAAGCCACCCTAAAAGAATTCACTAAGGTACAGTACCCGGAAAATGAAAACCGCCGTGGATTAGGTTTTGACAAACCATTGTTGAACAATGCCGGCTTACCGCTTTCTGAGGCATATCCTGCACCGGAGGTTAGCCCTAAAAGTTTTGGACATACCGGATTTACAGGAACGTTGGTGTGGGCAGATCCTGAAAACCAATTGGTATTTATTTTTCTTTCCAATAGAGTTTATCCGACCAGAGAACATAATAACTTATCTAAGTTACATATTCGTCAGGCTTTACAGCAAGTTTTTTACCAATAGTTAAATTAACGTCCAAGCAATATGGAAACCGCATTTATAAAAACACCTTTGGGGATCGCTAAAATAGAAGGTAGTGAAAATGGTTTAAGCGGTATTACGGTTTTGGACTCGGACGAGAAACCTACTGATATTATCCCTGAATGTTTGGAAGATGCAGTATACCAGCTACAAGAGTATTTTAACGGGACGCGGGAAATATTTACCTTGGAATTATCTCCTGAAGGAACCGATTTTCAAAAAAGAGTGTGGAACGAGCTGCTAAATATTCCCTATGGCAAAACAATTTCATACCTCGAACTTTCCAAAAAATTGGGCGATGTGAAAGCTATACGAGCAGTAGCAGCAGCAAATGGACAAAATCCTTTGTGGATTGTAATCCCATGTCATCGGGTTATTGGTAGTGATGGCTCCTTAACAGGGTATGCCGGAGGATTACATCGAAAAAAATGGTTATTAGAGCATGAGAGCCCCTCAAAACAGCGGAGTTTGTTTAATCTTTAACAAAATACGTCGGTGCAAAAGGTATAGCAATATTCTTAATTAATTCTCCGGATTCTGAAATGATGAGTACTCCTCCTTCTATACTATCTCCACTATTCAATACACCATAGCCAACAAAAAAAACATTTTGAAACTTACTGTATCCTTGAGAAACCAAAACGATGGGGTATCCCAATTCTGACTCAACTTGAGCAAAAAGGCTTAATAAATCCAGGACAGTATTGTTATCATTATTCAAATCTAAAATCGCCGGTCCCGCTGTAAGTGAAAACGGTTGACTGTAGGCATAACTATAATACAATTTATTATTAGTCAAGATTCCGGACAATGGTCCTGCAACAAATGTTTGATTTAAAGTTATTGGAAACTGTTTTTTTATTGCAAACGTATTAAAATCATATATCTCAAGGAGGGCATCTAGATCCATTACTGGCTTAATTACTGCCAAATCTCCGAAGTCGTCCAATAGAATACTTGGAGCGGTCTTTTCAAACTCTAATGTCGTTATAACTTGTTTTGAGTTGGTATCAAAAACTGTAATTTTATAGTTATTCAAACCATCCTTGTAGGTAATGAATAATTTTCCATTACTATATAGGGGTTGATATAAGTTCAAAATGTTGTTTTCCAATATTAGATCTTGAACCAGAAGGCCGCTTAAATCCACTGAGAGAATTCCCAAGTTGGTGGACCCAACAGGAGCATAAAACCCAAAAAAAACCGTGTTTTCAGTGTTTATTCCCCATAAAATAGACCGTTGACCGGTATTAGTAAAGAAATTTTGAAATGTTTCTGAATTTCCCGAAACTAAATTTTTTCGGGCTAGGCTGAAACTACCTGAAGAAAAACTATAAAAAGATAGCGTAGTTTGCAATTGTCTTAAAGTAAGGTAATCCGAATACACGCCCAATTCGTTGGATAGATTTTTGATTTCCCCGGAACCTGCTAGCCCATTATAACGATACTCGTAAGCGAAATCCAAATCTTCCCCGATAACAGTAAAACTTGGAAGACTAATTTCCTCCTCAGCCGGAATCACATCTTTGGAGCAGCCCATAAGCAAAATCCATACAAGCGCAAAAAACAAACTAAGCTTTATTCTCATAGCAAATATTCTAAAGCACTTGAAGATACAACTAAATTTTACAGCTCTATTTTATTTTCAAATTAAATATAAATGCCTTTCCAAATACTTTTAACCGACCTTTCGGTTGGCTTTTAGTAAGAAATGCCAAACTAGATAGTGAAATCCCACTTTTCAGCTTAATAACATGCTTTTTATCCATTCCTGGCTTTAAAAAGATTAGAATAAATCTTCTAAAACAGACCCTATGGTCGGTTTAAGCTATTGGCGTCTTTACGGAATACTTCGTAAGATTTTTCATGCGCAAGTCAATGTGTTAATATTAAATTTGTTTGTATATTCAGTAAAAATTTTATCTGTGGGTTTACTCTCATTTAAAGAAATTACTAGTAAAGCACAACATGCGTTTGCAAGATTTCCTGCAACTTTAATTTGGGTCTCGCTAGGCAGTTTTTACTGCATGTATAAAATTGGAATACCTTCGTATGATTTTTTTGACAAAGAAACACCTGTATTACTTACCCTTATTTTAGGGGTAAGTTGGTTTATTGGAATTCAATTTTTTATAGAGCAACTCAACTCAATTAGGAAATGGCAGTGGTTAAAATTGCTTATTTTAGTGCTACTCCTGCTTTTTTATTGGCATCTTCCGGATTTTGGCAAACATTCTGTAAATCCCGAATTTATTATTCGCTTTTTTATTTTACTTATTGCTGGACATCTCTTTGTATTTTTCGCTCCTTTTGTTTTTAAATGGAACAAAGAAGCCTATTGGAACTATTTGAAGACCGTAGGATATGCAATAGTACGAAGTGCCTTCTTCTCCGGTGTGCTATATCTTGGTCTGGTATTGGCCTTATTGGCAATCCAA
Source organism: Arenibacter sp. (assembly GCA_041747755.1). GTDB lineage: Bacteria > Bacteroidota > Bacteroidia > Flavobacteriales > Flavobacteriaceae > Aurantibrevibacter. The sequence goes on from JBGTEN010000276.1 coordinate 3,984, forward strand.
GCCCTTTTCTCACTGAATATTCCAGACAGATGGTTTGGACAGTTGTTTGTGTTTTGTTTAGGCATTGTAAATACCTGGGTATATCTTTCTGATTTCCCCAAAAATATATTACAACAGACAACCATTCAATTTAACAAAGCCCTGGAAGTATTTGTAAAATATATTTTAATCCCTCTTATTATTCTTTATCTCATAATTCTATATTCCTATAGCTTTAAAATTTTGTTTCAATGGGAACTTCCCAAAGGTTGGGTTTCCTATTTGGTTACGGCTCTTGCCATTCTAGGCTTACAAGTTCAAGTTTTTATTCACCCTGTCCAAAAAGATATAAAGTCTTGGACTATTAATAGGTTTTATCCTTGGTTTTATATCTTGTTGTTACCGCTTATCGTTTTACTTTTTGTTGCCATCTTTAGGCGCATTTATGATTATGGCATTACAGAAAATCGGTACCTAGTACTTGTTATTGCCTTTTGGATTTTTGGAGTAGCTCTTTATATGCTATTAAGCAAATCAAAAAATCTCAAGATTTTGCCCTTTTCCCTTTTTGTACTGGCAATTCTTAGCTCGTTTGGCTTTTGGGGAGTATTTGAAGTGTCTAAGAAAAGTCAGGTACAGCAATTCATAACTGTTTTTGAAAAAGTTACCAAAAATGGCAAATTGGCTTCAAGAGAACAGTACGAACAATTAACATCTATTATAACTTATTTAGACAAAAGAGAAGCTGTATCTAAGCTCGATGAAATTATTGGTATTTCATTAACAACAAACAATAACGATTCTCCTATGCCAAAAATTCGCAATCATGACTATTTTGATCCTATTGTTATTCTAGATTCTTTGGATATTACCGTTGACCCGAATGACCTCAGTACTCTTAAGTCAACCGATGATTATTATCACTATTACGCCAATGACAAAACACAAAACTTGAATATCGAAGGATATACCCATTTATCGCCAGTGAGACTAAACGGCTACAATGACTTTAATCAAGAAATTGGCCGTTTTATAATTAGCTTCAATCTTCAAGAAAAGGTACTGATGCTTTATTCTCAGAAAAATAATAAAAAGGCCATTGAACTACATTTTAAGGAAAAATTATCCGCTTTAACTAAGTATGGGTATAACTTGGAAAAAGTACCATCAAATGAAATGCAAATACATGCGCAAAATGATACCCTGGCTTTAAAATTAATTTTTACAAATCTATCTTTTAATAAGAATAAAGACAGCATCGCCTTTAATTATGGTGAAGCGTTTCTCCTTTTAAAGCAGCAATGATATGTTACAGAAAATAAATTTAGAGCACATCCTCTTCTTAGACATTGAAACTGTTCCTGAATGTGATGATTTTAAGCAATTGGATGATGCCAAAAAGGAAATGTGGGAACAAAAATCTCAATATCAGCGCAAAGATGATTATACTCCTGAGGAATTTTATGATAGAGCGGGAATATGGGCTGAATTTGGAAAAGTTATTTGCATATCAGTAGGGTATTTTCTATTAAAAGGAACAGCCAGGAGTTTTAGAGTTACCACCTTTCAGGGAGAAGAAAGTAATCTTTTGAAAGATTTTAAGAACCTCTTAGAATCTCATTTTAATGCGGCAAAATACTTACTATGTGCTCATAATGGAAAGGAGTTTGATTTTCCATTTATCGCCCGAAGAATGGTTATACATAGTATCAACTTACCTGATAAGTTAGACCTCTTTGGAAAAAAACCATGGGAAATACCACATTTGGATACCATGGAGCTATGGAAATTTGGAGATTACAAGCATTACACCTCTTTGAAATTATTGGCCAATGTTCTGGGTATACAGTCTCCAAAAGAGGATATTGATGGTAGTATGGTACGTAATGTTTACTATAATGAAAAAGACCTTGATCGAATTATCACCTATTGTGAAAGGGATGTCATAACCATAGCCCAAGTTTTTCTTAGATTAAGAAATGAAGAATTATTAGATGATCATGAAATTAAAAGTGTTTAGTCCAAATAATGCTTATTTCAAAACTAACTTTTATAAAATTTGGTGCTTTTGGGACCCTCGGTGTCTTCTAATAACAGAATATATAATCCGGAAGACAGATTATTAACGTAAATACCTGAATCCCCTACAACTCCTTGTTTTAATACCGCCCCTGAAGTATTTAAAATACTGTAAGTAGCAGAAATAGAAGTGTTCCCTTCTACAACAATATACTCAGTTGCCGGATTAGGGAAAATAGAAATCCTGATGTTTTCTTCATAAGACAAGGCGGTATATTCTAAAAAACTATGGGGTTCGGTCTCCGTACCCAAAAAAGTAAATTCGTTCTCAGCACTAAATGCTGATGATAAATTCTCCGTGCAAGTAGTTCTTATACGCAATTTATAATTTACTTCATTTCTTAAATCCTGCAAAACAAGATGATTATCCGAGGTAAATTCAGTTACCCATGTTTCTGAATTTGCCTCGGCATACTGAACTTCAAAAATGGCATCTTTTAAAGGTTCCCAAGTAAGGTTAATAGTGTTTTGAGTCGGTTGTCCTAGTTCTATTGATGAAGGTGTTAATAGTGCACATTCCGTTACTGCTATGCCGGAGATTAATAATGAAAAATGCTGACTAGAGTTACTGAGATTACCTTTATGGCTAACACGAATAATATATTCTCCAGAAGCTCCTGTAATATCTATCTTTTCAAAAGGATCGACAACGTTGTCTCCCATGTTAGCTCGGGCAGCGGCGTTTTTAGCATTTAATTTCCAAGGGTAGAAAGTAATTCCATCTTGAGAGATTCTTATATCCAAATCGTTCACAAGAGCCGGTGTTTCATCATTCAAAATTCCCTGATTAGTATACTTTGAAGCCGGATCTGTCCAAGAAATAGATGCCATTAAGGGCGTGTTTCCTGACGCATTTACTTTTATCTCATAGGTTTGTCCATTATGAATTTCCTCCTCTATAATTAAACAAGTATAATCTTTGTTGGTAATCATGTTAGCAGCTGCCATCGTATTCATTACTCCCCAACCCATTTTATAGTCGGGTCCGGGTTCATTCACATCGTCTGCACTGTGCAGTACCAGACCCTTTAACGTTGCAGCTCTCATAAAATTCCCATTTAACTTTTCATAATATTGCTGCAACAACAACATAGAACCTGTAATACCGGGCGTAGCCATTGAAGTCCCAATAGAAGTAGAGTAATCGAGGTTGCCCTTTGATCCGGTAGAATAAATACTTGCCCCAGCACCTGCGATATCCGGTTTAATACGACCATCATCCACCGGTCCAAAACTACTGTAACTTGTAACCGTTGCTTGCGTTAACCTACCTTTAGCATCTATCTTGGTATCTGCAGCAGCAACGGTGATTCCATTTTTGGAAAGTGCAAACCCCAGCATTAAATCGAATCCATCTGTATTTTTTCCGTAACTAGGGGCATCATTATCGCCCAATCGTTGTGAATTCCCTGCAGCCGTAACCATTAAATAAAAAGGAGCATGGTACATAATTTGATCCCAATCCTGAGATACTTGTATGTAAGATCCAAAATACCAATCCGGAACCCGATTGGTCTGAATTCCGTACGAATGGTTAGATAGCAATAGTCCATTTGCAGCGGCCTCTGCTACTTCAATCCTGTCTCTGGTCCAATCATGTGAAATAGCTTCTGCTTGATAGGCAACCCCTTTTGCTTTTTCCTTAAGTCCAGAAGCAATCAATGTACCGGTTACCATGGTGGCATGTAAATTTGTGGTATTTGTTTCATCCCCAATGGATACTCTAGAATCAAATTCTTGATGTGTTGTTAGCGCAACACCGCCGTCCCAAATACCAACTTTCATACCAGCTCCGGCAATTCCGAGATTTAGTAACCCAGACTGGTACAATGCATTTGCTCTAGACACATTATTTACATAGTCACTGTAGGTTGTATAGTAAATGGGAGTGCCATCAGTGCCAATATCTTGCAACTCCGCATAGCCACCATTAGCAAATGATTCTGAAATTTTCCAACCATTTGCCTTAGCCAAGCGAGATATGGACTCTTGTTGACTTTCAAAATTTCCCTTTAAGGTTTTTGTAAACGAACTCAGCTTGGAAGATTGAGATTGCTGTTTAATTTTATTTATTTGATTATCAGATTGACCATAAGAAATAAAGCAACCGATTAGCAGCACTATAAAACTTGAAAGAACACAAATCCGTATATTTCTAGATTCGCTATTGCCCATAATTTTATTTAAGTAAGAATTGGACTACAAATATAAGAATGTGCAAATGTATAATCGATAAAAAGACTGATATTTTCGATGAAATACCATCAAAACTTGCACTGCATATAAAATCCCCCGTCTCACACCATAAAAAATACTCAAATCCGAAAAATTAAAAGGTTTTAAATTTTATTAAAAACACACCGAAACATCCATATCACATAGCTCTTAAAAAATCTATTTCTTGCTTGGGTATTTACTAAATTTGCTTTATAAACAATTCTATGCTAGAAAAGAAAACTATCAACTATGAACGGGTGGTACTTATTGGAGTTATTAATAAGGAGCAAGATGAAGAAAAAGTAAATGAATACTTGGATGAATTAGAATTCCTTACTTATACAGCTGGCGGAGAGGTTAAAAAAAGGTTTATTCAGCGAATAGATTTACCAAACCCCAAGACCTATATTGGCAGTGGTAAAATGGAAGAGGTAGAAGCATATGTAACCACCAATGAAATTGGTTCAGTTATTTTTGATGACGAATTAACTCCGGCCCAGCAGCGAAATATAGAAAAGCAGTTGCGCTGCAAGATATTGGATAGGACAAGTCTAATCTTGGATATTTTTGCACAACGTGCGCAGACCAGTTATGCAAGAACCCAAGTTGAACTTGCACAATATGAGTTTCTACTTCCCAGACTTACAGGTTTATGGACGCACTTAGAGCGTCAAAAAGGTGGGATTGGAATGCGCGGACCTGGAGAAACTGAAATAGAAACGGATAGGCGTATTGTCAGAGAACGAATATCCTTACTCAAAAAAAAGCTACTGAAAATAGATAAGCAAATGGACACTCAACGGGGTAACCGTGGCGCTCTTGTTCGTGTAGCCCTTGTAGGTTATACTAATGTTGGTAAGTCTACCTTAATGAACGTTATAAGTAAAAGTGAGGTTTTTGCCGAAAATAAACTTTTTGCAACTTTGGACACCACGGTTCGGAAAGTAGTTATTGGCAACCTTCCCTTTCTTTTAAGTGATACTGTAGGATTTATTCGAAAATTACCAACACAATTGGTAGAAAGCTTTAAAAGCACTTTAGATGAAGTGCGTGAAGCCGACCTATTACTCCATATCGTAGACATTTCGCATCCGCAATTTGAAGAACAAATAGACGCCGTAAACCAAATTCTAAGTGAGATCGACAGTGCAGATAAAAAAACCATCATGGTTTTTAATAAGATAGATCAATATGAGCATGAAACTATTGATGCAGATGATTTGATGACCGAAAAAACATTTCGTCATTTCACAATTCAGGAATGGAAACACACCTGGATGCAACGTGTTGGAGACAGAGCTTTGTTTATCTCTGCAATCAATAAAGAAAACCTTGAAGAATTTAGAAAACGGGTATATAATGAAGTTAGGGACATACATGTTACCCGCTTTCCTTACAATAATTTCCTATATCCGGAGCATTTAGATGAATATTAGCCGTATTTAAGCCATATTAATACTGTAGTTTATCGGAGAAATTGTACCGTTAATTTTTTTGCCACAATTTCCGTTAGGTTCGCAACAAAAATTTAGTAGTGAGCAAAGGCTATATTATCTTTACAAAAGTATTTAAGTAATAGTGTTTCTCCTCAAATTGAACATCTGCTTAATAAATTAAAATAAGTGCATTATTTCCCCAAATAGGTACTTTACTTACAACAGCCTAAAAGGCCTTCTTTAAGAAGGCTTTTTTTATTGCTTTTTCCCAAGAAATTAGTTTACCTCCATAAGACTTAAATGATTCTTTTACATCTTTTTAAAGAATCTCCTATTAGTTTTAAAAGATTTATGAATAGGCTCATTTTAAATACCATAGAGCATTCTAAAAAAAATAATGAAAATTTCTGAGTTGCCTCGGGATATTATATCTTTATGTAAATTGAGTTTTTATAAACGAATTAACCTAACTTTTTTTAACCTCATCTACCGTGGAAGAACACTATCATAAATGGTACTCCCCTATTTTGGGAAAAGACATGGAGATGTTGGTTTATGGTCATTGGGGATATCCCATAATAATCTTTCCAACAACTCGGGGGCGGTACTATGAAAGTAAAGATTTTAAGCTCATAGACTCTGTTTCTTGGTTTATTGAGCAGGGCAAAGTAAAACTGTATTGTTTAGATAGTATTGACGAGTATAGCTGGTACAACAGATCTATCCACCCAGCAGATCGTATAAAAAATCATATCCTATATGATAAAATGGTTATGGAGGAAGTTGTGGGAAGAATTCAACACGAATCCCCAACAGGTAAAGTAGCGGTGGCAGGCTGCAGTTTTGGTGGATATCACGCTTGTAATTTTGCTTTTAGACATCCTGACAAAGTAAGTCATCTTTTTTCCATGAGCGGAGCTTTTGATATTAAATCTCAATTAGATGGATATTATGATGAAAATGCCTATTTTAATAATCCGGTAGATTTTATTCCCAATATGCAAAATGACGAAGTATATAAAATGAATATTATTTTGGGGACAAGTGAATATGATATTTGTTTAGGTGCTAACCTAAACATGTCAGAAATATTGAAAAGAAAAGGCATAGGTCATTGGTTAGATAACCGTCCTTCCGAACCACACGATTGGCCTGTTTGGCGTGCTATGTTTCCCCATTATTTGTCTTTTCTTTAAGTAATATAAATTTAAACCACTATGAAAAAAATTGGTATTTTATTCGGACAAGAAAATACTTTCCCTCAAGCCTTTGTGGAAAGCGTAAATCAAAAAAATATAAAAGGTATTAGGGCAGAATTAGTTACCATAGATATGGTAGCTCAGGCGATGCCTACAGACTATGCGGTTATTATAGATCGCATCTCGCAGGACGTTCCATTTTATCGTGCCTATTTAAAAAATGCAGCAATCAGCGGAACAGCTGTAGTAAACAACCCTTTTTGGTGGAGCGCCGATGAAAAATTCTTTAACAATGCCCTAGCCGTTAAAATAGGTGTCCCTGTACCTAATACTGTATTACTCCCCTCCAAAAAAAGGCCAGACGACACTAATGAAAACTCCTTTAGAAACCTTACCTTCCCTTTGAACTGGGAAGCTATGTTTAATTATATCGGTTTCCCCGCGTATATGAAACCTTTTGCAGGGGGTGGATGGAAGAATGTGTACAAACTAAATAATGCTGAAGATTTTTTTGCAAAACACGAAGAAACCGGACAACTAGTAATGATGTTGCAAGAAGAAATTATTTTTGATTCTTATTTCCGATGCTACTGTTTGGGAGGTAAAGATGTTCGAATAATGCAATATGAGCCACGTAACCCGCATCACTTACGTTATGTTTTGGATGGCCCCCCAATAGACAAAAAACTGCTAGCAACAATAGAAAAATATACCCTTCTGCTCAATAAAGCACTAGGGTATGACTTTAACACGGTAGAGTTTGCCGTGAGGGATGGCATCCCTATAGCCATTGATTTTTGTAATCCTGCGCCTGATGCCGACATTAACTCGGTAGGACAAGAAAATTTTGATTGGGTTGTTGAAGCTGCTGCAAGAATGGCTATTGAAAAGGCAACAAAACAAAAATCCGGACAACTTAATTTAACCTGGGGTACCTTTATTTCCAAAGCTGTGGCTGCACCTGAAGCAAAAACTTCTATAAAAACTAAATCCCCTTCCCAAGCAAAAGCTACACCCATAGCTCCTAAAAAAATAGCTGCAAAAGCCAGTATAGATAAAACTTCCGAAGCAAAAGTTATAAATAAAAAGACTGCAGTAAAAACACCAGTTAATAAGGTTTCGGACACAAAAGCCAAAACAGCAACTCCAAAAAAGCCAACAAAGAGAAAATAAAATTATAATGAGTTCTGTAAATCAACATCGTATGGATTTTACTTTGGGAGTTGAAGAAGAATATCAGGTCATAGATCCTGTTACACGTGAGCTTGCATCACATGAACAAAAAATTGTAGAGGTTGCAGACAGTATTCTGGAAGGGCAAATAAAAGCGGAGATGCATCAGGCAGTAGTAGAGGTGGGCTCTATAATTTGCAAAGACATTGTTGAGGTACGACAACAAGTAACTCAATTACGCAAAACAATTTCCGAGGTAGCACATAGTCTTGGGTTTCGCATAGCAGCAGCCGGCACTCATCCTTTCTCTGAATGGGAAAAGCAACTCATAACCGTGCATCCCCGTTATGATGAAATTGTGCAAGAATTGCAGGATGCAGCCAGATCCAACCTCATCTTTGGGCTGCATGTTCATGTAGGAATCCAAGATCGTGAAATGGCTATTCATATCTATAATTCTGTCCGCTATTTTTTACCTCATATTTATGCTCTCTCAACCAATTCTCCTTTTTGGGAAGGGAGAAATACCGGATTTAAATCCTTCAGAACCAAAGTATTTGATAAATTTCCTAGAACAGGGATTCCGGATTACTTTACAGATGCAGGAGAATATGAAAGATATATAGACCTTTTAGTTAAGACAAAATGTATAGATAATGCTAAGAAGATATGGTGGGATGTTAGGGTTCACCCTTTTTATCCCACTATTGAATTTAGAATCTGTGACGTGCCATTAACGGCAAATGAGACTATTGCTATTGCGGCATTAATACAGGCTTTGGTGGCGAAGCTTTATATGTTAAGAAGGAGTAATCTTAACTTTATGATTTACAAAAGGGCCCTAATTAACGAAAACAAGTGGCGGGCTTCTCGTTATGGTTTAGATGGGAAAATGATTGACTTTGGGAAATCGTGTGAAGTGGAAACAAAAGACCTTATCCTTGAGTTGCTTGATTTTGTGGACGATGTAGTGGATGAGTTAGGTAGTAGGCAAGAAATAAATTACATACAAGAGATATTAAAAAATGGAACTGGCGCTGATAGACAATTGGCTGTTTATGAAAAAACTAAGAGTTTAACGGCTGTTGTTGATTTTATAACAGAACAGACCGTTTTAGGAGTTTAGCGGTACTTTTGTAGTATGAAGCAAACTAAAATTAAAATTGCAGTAATAGATCTTTACAATGGAATTTCCAATCAAGGAATTCCCTGTATTAAAGAATTGCTTGATAGTTATCATGCTATTCTTGATTATAACTTTTATGACCTTCGCTTTAAAAATGAAATCCCCAATACCGATTATGATATTTATATATCCTCCGGAGGACCAGGCAATCCTTTAGAAGGAGACGGTATTTGGGATAAAAACTATTACGCTCTATTGGATAACTTATGGAAGATAAACCTAGCCGACCAAGGACCTAAGAAATTTATGTTCTTTATCTGCCATTCGTTTCAAATGGCTTGCCATCATTTTGGATTGGCGGAAATAGTAAAACGCAAATCGCCGTCTTTCGGGATTTTACCCATACACAAAACAAAAACGGGAAAATCGGATTCCCTTTTAGCAGCACTTCCAGACCCGTTCTATGCTGTAGAATCCCGTGATTGGCAAATAATTCAACCTAAACTAAGTGTTTTTGAGGACCATGGTGCACGGATTCTTGCCTTAGAAAAGATACGCACCCATGTAGAGTATGAACGTGCAATCATGGCAGTGCGATTCTCACCTGAATTTGTAGGTGTGCAGTTTCATCCAGAGGCAGAACCTGTGCGTATGAAGACTCATTTTGCAAAAACGGAAAACAAGGACAAAGTTATTGCAACCTATGGCGAATCCAAATATGAGCAAATGATGGATTTCATAGATGACGCTGATAAGCTCCAGCAAACTTACCACGGAATTTTACCTAATTTTTTAGAAGATGCATTTCTAAAACTGGGAGTATCAGAGAAAATATTCTAACATAAAGCCTATGATTCCAGAGATAAGAAAAACTTATAATTCCTTATTCAGTGACGAAAAGTATAAGGCTTTTTTGGATAGTATTTACCAAGCTTACGAACATGTACCTCCTTTTAGAATTTCAGAAACCCCAATATTTATACCTACAGATTTAAAACTTAAATTACTTAAGGCATGTGAGGATATTAATAAAGTTATTTGCCGAGAAGATTTCAAGGAACTTACCCAAGACTCCCTTAAAGATGCTTCGCAAGTCGTACCAAATGAAGATGAGCACACCCTTTTTCTGCAAATGGATTTTGGGATTTGTCTTGATGAGAAGGGCGAATTAACACCTCAATTGGTAGAAGTACAGGGTTTTCCTTCTTTGTATTTTTTTCAGGAGCTTATGGCTGACAGTTATCGAAAGCATTTTAGTATCCCGGATAATTATCATCATTTAATTGGACTTACATCTCAAGAATATATAGCCCTGCTTAGATCCGTTATTGTTGGCCAGCACCACCCTAAACATGTAATTCTTTTGGAGATAGAACCGAAAAAACAGGCTACGCAAATAGATTTTTTGGGTACTGCTCACCATTTAGGCATTAAGGTGCTTTGCATTAGCGAACTTATAACAAATGGAAAAAATGTCTTCTATTTGGATGAATCCGGACAAAAAATTCAGGTTTTTAGAATCTATAACCGCATTATTTTTGACGAGCTTATAAGGAGAAAAGACCTTAAACACGATTTCGATTTTACAAAACCCTATAATATTGAATGGGCAGGGCACCCCAATTGGTTTTTTAGAATAAGTAAATTTACAATGCCTATGCTGAATAGCCCATACGTTCCCAAAAGCTTTTTTCTAAATAAACTAGATACTTATCCTACAGATTTGGAAAATTACGTGTTGAAGCCTCTATTTTCTTTTGCGGGTTCCGGGGTCATCATTAATGTTACTCCAAATGATATTGATACCATTACCGATAAAGAAAATTATATTCTTCAAAGAAAAGTAGCATATGCACCAGTGATACACACTACTTCAGAGCCTGCAAAATGCGAGATAAGAATGTTAATGATCTGGGAAAAAGGAGCGAAGGAAGCGAAAGTTGTTAATAATCTGGTTCGACTTAGTAAAGGCGAAATGATAGGGGTTCGTTATAATAAAGATAAAGATTGGGTAGGTGCAAGTGTGGGCTTCTTTCAAGTTTAACAATTTATTGCCAAGTCTCAAAAACATCAAGTTGCTCCTGAAGTATGAAAATCTTTACCTATTTTATTTGTATACTGCTCCAGCAAATCAGTAACCCTATCTCGATTTTCAGATTTTAGAATAAACCCAATGTGATAATCCATTTTAAGCCTCCACCATATTTCTGAATCATTAAAAGTGGTCGTGTCTGGATGTTGGTATCTGCAAAGCGAAACAACTATTCCGGCAGTATTCGTTTGGACCTCCGGCAACACATATGGAATGTTCTTTGCCGCAGCATTCTCAATAAATGCCCATTCACGCCATAAATTAATCCCCGTAGCAGCTTCAACCATTTCAGCTAAATGGGCTCCGCCAACTCTAGAGGAAGTCTCAAGAAAATAAAATTCGCCGGTTTCCTTAGATTTAATATACTCCGTATGTGAGGCACTAAATTTCATCCCAAATGCTCGGAGTACTGCCTTATTTACTTCTTGAAGATGCTCTGCTTCGGGGGAATTCATATTTAAAGTACGTGACCTAAATATACCATGTCCGTGTGCCACATCCATTGGTGTGCTCAAATATTGAGAAACTTGTGTAAAAACAACCTTGCCATCTACCGACAAAGCATCCACGTGGTAGACATCTCCCGGTCTAAATTGTTCCAATAAATATTCATGCCTATGTTGCCCTAAAGATTCTATAACCTTCCATAACTCCTCAGAAGAATACACCTTTTTTATTCCTGTTGCTGAGGCTTCCGCTCTTGGTTTCAACAACCAGGGTGGTGCTATTGTATTTGAATAGTGTTCAATATCAGCATTATTAAATATTGCGGTATATGCAGGAACAGGTATAGCCGCCTCAGTAGCCTTTATTCGCATTGCTAATTTATCTCTGAAATACCTTCCTGTTGATTGGCCCATTCCGGGTATTCTGAAATGCTCCCGTATCAAAGTGGCTTTTTCCACCTCAAAGTCATCCAAAGCAATAATTCTGTCAATTTTATTAGATTGCATCAAATAGGCAATCCCGGAAATTAAATCATTTATATTCCATTGATTGTTTCCAAACTCCTGCATGTAAAAGATCTCATCAATTGCTTCTCTGGGCCAAGGTTCTGTTTCCAACTTTTTAGAGGTAATTAAAAAAACGGTGTTTCCAGCAGCTTTACAAGCTCTTAAAAATTCTTCACCTTTAAAAAAACTGCTTATACACAAAAAAGTAGTCCCGGGACTGTTCATAGCTGTTCCAATTAGGGAATTCAGAATTAATTTAGCTAAAATATGGGACAATAAAAAGGAATATAGGGATTCTCTATTTCTGGAGACCTTCCAAATAAGATAAAATAAGTCGTATTCCGAAGGCAGTAGCTGTTTTTTGAGTAAAAAATTCAGCATCTCCGAATGCAACCCCTGCAATATCTATATGTGCCCAATTAGAATGCCCTTCAATAAAGTATTCAAGAAATTTAGCTGCACTAATTGCTCCAGCTATTGGCTTACCGCTGAAATTTTTAACGTCTGCTATATCTGACCTAATGTCTTTGTTATATTCATCCCACATTGGAAACCTCCACAGCCGTTCTCCACAACTTTCTCCCGCATGCAACAACTGTGACGCTAACTGATCATTATTGGTAAACAATCCCGCTGCTTCATACCCCAAAGTTTGTACGCAACTACCGGTTAGCGTGGCTATATCTATGATAACATCGGGCTTATACTCCCGATTAAGATAGGTAATCCCATCAGCCAAAATAAGTCGGCCTTCTGCATCTGTGTCTATAATTTCTATTGTCTTACCTGACAAAGAATTAATGACATCGCCAGGTTTAATTGATTTTGCATCCACACAATTTTCTGTAGCAGGAATTACGGCCACCAAATGAATTGGTAATTTTAACTTTGCAGTCAATTCCATTACACCAAAAACTGCTGCCGCCCCTCCCATATCACTTTTCATGTAATGCATGTTATCCGACCTTTTAAGGGACAACCCACCGGTATCAAAAGTTACTCCTTTACCAACAAGACCAATAATAGGAAGTTTCTTTTCCAAATCTTCAGGAAGATATTCCATGACAATAAATTCGGAGGGTGAAGCGCTTCCCTGACTTACGGCCAAAAGTGCGTGAAGTTGTAATTGTTTTATCTGTTCCTCATTATATAAAGTTACCTTAAAATTATATTCCTTTCCGGAGGCAGTAACTTCTTTGCCGAGTTGAGAAGGTGTAAGTTTGTTTGATGGTGCATTGACCAGTTTAAAAACTTTCTTTTGAGTTTCTGCAATTGCCAACCCTTTACCTGCACCAACTTTAACCTCATCTAAACATTCCTTATTGCACTTTATAGCTATACTACCTTGGAAAGAAAATAATTGGGAAACCGATTTTTTTGAAGTTTGATACAGCCCTGACTCATAAGTGCCAAGTACAATACCATTAACTGCTCCTTCAGCTACTTGAGCTAAAGGGATGTTTCCATTAGTACCACTAACTAAGTCTAAACCTATTGTTTCCGGTAATCTTTGTAGCTCCTGTTGTGTAAAATGTCTAAAAGCCTCCAAAATACTTTTTGCGGTGGGTTTTGCCCCCAATCCAATAAAATATATTTTATCAGCTTTCTGCATATTTCCAGGATAAATAGCAAGAACTTCTTTATTTTCTGCCTTAAAATCATCAATAACTCGCATTGCAGAAAAATTCATCTCCTCTGCAAGTATTGTAATTCTTTCCTTTATTTCCACATTCTTACAGAACGGAATCAAAAGCGCACTTACATTGGTGGTGTTATTATATGAAATTGTAATCATCTACAAGGGATAAAATTTAATTATGAAAAAATAGAAAATCTACTGCCAAGGGAAATTCTTCTCCCCAAAAAGCTTCCTGATGCTGCCCATGAGGATCAATACTAAGCTTAATAGTTATCTTTGTTTCAGCCACATTCTCCTTCTCTAAAACCTTTTTTAAGTGTTCAACATTTGGCACCATATTTACGCTTTCTGCTCCCCCTGCATACAAGTAAATAGCCGTGGGGAAAGGCTGTTTAAAATTTATAGCGTCAAAATATATTTTTGGGGTAACCCATAAAGAAGGGGAAAAAATCATCAATTTGCTGAAAACTTCAGGGTATTTAAGTCCGGCATATATGCTGATAAGTCCACCCATTGAACTGCCACCTACACCCGTAAATTCCCTAGTTGGTAGGGTTCTAAAATTCTTATCAACGTAAGGCTTTAAAGTCTCTACTAGGAACTGAAGGTATTTCTTTCCGTGTCCCTTACCCCATTGGGTTTTTTTAAAGGGAGAAAACTCCAGAACCCGTTCTTCTTCTGCGTGGTCTACCGCTATAATTATAATATCTCCTTTACCTTCTTTTGCCAGAAGTTCCAATTTCTTATCTATATTCCAATTACCATAAGGTCCGCCCTTATCAAATAAGTTTTGACCATCATGCAAATAGAGTACCGGATAATTTTTATTAGAACTTTCATAGTTATACGGCAATAAAGCGGCTATTCTTCTTTTCTTATTCAATTGAGGAATACTATAATCCTCCGCTATAATTCTTATCTCTGGAGCATAAGTCTCATTTTCGGATTCCTTTGTATCCTTAACAGCATCCATATCTCTTGAATCTTCCATAAATCAACCTCTTTTCAACAAGCAAATATTGCATTATAATGTCCGCGAAGTTAAGCATTTCTAAAGTTAACTTCTTGTACTAAATAAAAAGGCCCTCCAGAAAGAGGGCATTTTATAAGCAGAATTGCATTATTTTAGAAGGAATAATTTAATCCCACCATATAATAGGTTTGTAACTTATTATCTACATTATCAAAATTAGCTGTGGCATCATTAAGCGTATTGATAGCATAATTTAGAGCTTCCTGTTTGTTATTCCGTAAACCAAAATCGAACCCTACACCAATATTTCTCCAAAGCGAATATCCAAATGAATTAATCCATGTCCAGTTAGATAAATTGGAACTTTTGTAGCTTTGGAAAAGCGAAAGATTTGTTTTGAAGCTTACGTCTCCAATCTTACGGGTATAGTCTGTAACGATTTTAGCTCCCAGAGAAGATTCAAATATATCACCCTCGCTACTAAAAACAAAATTATAGTTTAGCGGATGTATAACAACCACTAAATCCGTAATAGGAGTCCAAGTACCTCCAACCCCTAAATCCAGATAACCGGGATTATTAAAATTACTTAAAACAGTTGTTCTGTATTCTCCGAGAGCAGAAATGGCAAATTTTTCAGTAATCTTCCGTCCGTAGAGCGAAGATATATTAAAAACATCTGTTGCTTGCCTGAAGCCATCATTGTTTGTAGGATTGTCTTTATCATCTAATTTTACCCAAGAGAAATTGGTGTTCAAAGCGTTTCTCCAGAAAAACTTATCTTGGTTAAGGTTGGCAAAGGCATTGATGGTGACTCCAATATTTCCAGAGGAATTATTTGGAACTCCTTGTGCATACCAATTGTTGAAGTTAGAAATGCTTCCCCCTATTGTTCCGAATGCTCCCTTTTTCCATCCCGGTAGTGCGTCAATTTGACTCTGTAAGGCATCTACCCGAGCTTGAATAGCAGCGATTGAATCCTTTTTAGGGGCTTGTTCCGCTTGTAGCTCTTCTAAGGTCTGGGAAAACATTGTGCTAATACCTGCGAATAGGGCAAGTACAAAAATCATCTTTTTCATATGGTGCAGTGTTTGTGTTTATTTAAGGAAGCAAAAGTAAGAATTACCTAAAAACTATAAAGTAATACATGCTTACTTTTTCTTAAACAAGGGAACTGAGGAGCAAGCTTCCCCGTACATAATACTTTTTGCCACGGGTTGAATTTTTGCAGTTAACCATAAATAAGCATTGGGAGGAATTGGCTTTTTACTGCATCCCTTAATAATAACAGATTTCTCATCAAATGCAGTAACATCCATATTTGCAACGATTTCTTGAAAAATAGAGGTTTCCAATACCTCGAGGTTACCAACTACAACTCGTTTTGCATAAGGTTGAAGCTTTGTAGTGATAAGCATGTACGCCCACCCCGGAATTATAGCATCAGAAGAGCAGCTAAGCGCAATAAAAGTATCTTGGTATTGTTCCCACTCTTCCTTTTCCAAATAGGTTCTAAATTCTTTTTCCCGAAGAATAAGTCCCTCATAGAGCCATTGACTAATGTCGAGAAGTATCCGCTCACCTTTAGGATAAAAATCTTCCAAATCCAGAGTAATGAGCTTGCTTTGAGCGATTCTGTTTACAATTTCTTCCTCCATCTAAGTTCAGTCGTCAGTTATAAGTTTTCAGATTTCAGCGTTGCTTCCTATGTGTTTTAGATTTCTGATTTCAGAGATCTGATAGCTATAAGAGTCCAAGCTCTAGTTTTGCTTCTTCACTCATTAAATCCTGTGTCCAGGGGGGATCAAAAGTTATTTCGACCTCAACATCTTTTAATGTATCGATTGATTTTACCTTCTCCTCTACCTCAACAGGAAGTGTTTCTGCTACAGGGCAATTGGGAGAAGTTAAGGTCATTAATATTTTTACCTCGTTATCTTCATTTACAAAAACATCATAAATTAATCCCAATTCATAAATGTCCACCGGAATTTCAGGGTCATAAATAGTTTTTAAAACTTTAACTATTTTTTCGCCCAATTCTTGTGTATCTATAACTGTTTCACTCATCTTCTTACATTTAAAGGTTTTCTCTATCCCCGGCTTAAAACGACAACCTAGTTGAGTTGCGTTTGATAAGCTACCGCATAGAGTTTTAATTGCTTTATCATACTTACCAAGCCATTGGCGCGGGTGGGTGATAAATGTTCTTTTAATCCAATTTCATCAATAAAAGAGGTATCGGCATCAATGATGTCTTTCGGCTTCTGATTGCTAAAAGCCCGTATTAAAATGGCTATGATTCCTTTTGTAATTATCGCTTCGCTATCTGCTGTGAAAATGAGTTTATCATCTTTCAATTCAGCATGTACCCAAACCTTACTCTGGCAGCCTTTTATGATATTATCCTCAGTTTTGTATTGTTGATCGATCAATGGCAATGATTTTCCCAATTCAATCATATACTCATAGCGTTGCATCCAATCCTCAAACATGGAAAACTCGTCGACTATTTCTTCTTGTATTTCTTTTATGCCCATTTACCAATTTTATGCAAAAATACAATTCATATGGTTCCTTATCAATAGTTTGGGAAAATGATAACGCAATGCAGTTATAATAACATAGCCTTAGCTTGCTTTACCCCCTTAACCAACGCATCTACTTCTTGTTTTGTGTTATAAAAACTGAAGCTTGCCCTAACTGTACCCGGAATCTTGAAGAAATCCATAATCGGTTGTGCACAGTGATGGCCAGTGCGTACTGCAATACCTAATTTATCCAAAATGGATCCCATATCGTAAGGATGTATACCTTCAATATTAAAAGAAATTACAGAAGTCTTATTTTTTGCAGTGCCGTAAATTTTTAACCCGTCAATACTTAAAAGTTGAGCTGTGGCATAAGTTAGAAGTTCATGTTCATAATGGGCAATGGCATCAAAACCAATAGCATTCATATAATCCAGAGCCGCTCCAAAGGCAATTCCTCCACAAATATTTGGTGTACCAGCTTCAAATTTATGGGGTAAGTCGGCATAAGTAGTTTTATCAAAGGTAACCTCGGCAATCATTTCACCCCCACCTTGATAGGGAGGTAAAGTATTTAACCATTTCTCTTTTCCATATAAAATACCAACTCCTGTAGGACCACACATTTTATGTGCAGAGACGGTATAAAAGTCAACATCTAATCTTTGCACATCTGCGACAATATGTGGCGCTGCTTGTGCACCATCAATTAATACAGCTGCCCCAACGTCATGGGCTTTTTCAATTATTTCTTCTATCGGATTTATCGTGCCTAGTGCATTGGAAACATGGTTACAGAAGACTAGTTGGGTACGTTCCGAAAGTAATTTTTCATACGCCTCCATGATGAGTTCACCATCCAAATTCATGGGAATCACCTTTAAAACTGCCCCTGTGCGCTCGCACAGCATTTGCCATGGTACAATATTGGAATGGTGTTCCATAGCCGAAACTAAAACCTCGTCCCCTGCTTTTAATATAGAAGAAAATCCACTTGCTACGATGTTTATACTATGTGTTGTGCCCGAGGTAAATACAATCTCATGAGCACTAGCAGCATTAAAATGACGCTTTAGTTTTTGTCGAGCTTGCTCATAAGCGTCAGTTGCCTCTTGAGAAAGCGTATGTACCCCTCTATGGATATTCGCATTATACCTGCTGTAATAATCCACTATGGCATCAATAACTTGCTTAGGCGTTTGAGAGGTGGCTGCGTTGTCTAAATAAACCAATGGCTGACCATTGACTTTCCTATTAAGAATGGGAAAGTCCTTTCGTATGGCGGTGATGTCTAGTGCAGTTTGAATCATAAATCAAAGCGTTGCTAAAAGTAAAGACTACAGTTCAAAGCCTAAACGAACACCTAATTTATTGGCAATCAATTTATTGATTCTCAACTTTAGTTCCGGTATCCGTACGCTTTCCAAAACATTATTGGCAAAGGCATACATCAAAAGGGCTCTGGCCTCTTTCTTTGGAATTCCTCTGGATTGAAGATAAAAAAGTGCCTCTTCATCCAATTGCCCAATGGTACAGCCGTGAGAGCACTTTACGTCATCGGCAAAAATCTCCAATTGCGGCTTTGTATTAATAGTCGCTTTGTCGCTTACCAAGATATTGTTATTCTGCTGGAAGGCATTTGTTTTTTGAGCTAATCTGTCTACTATAATCTTCCCATTGAAAACACCCGTAGCATTTTCCCCATAGATTCCTTTATAGTCTTGATGGCTTTCACAATTAGGTTCAATATGATGCACCAAAGTATGATGATCTACGTGTTGCTTTTCGCCAATGATAGTAACCCCTTTCATTGTAGAATTTACATGCTCTCCATTTTGGTAGAAATTCAGGTTATTACGAATCAATTTTCCACCAAAAGAAAAGGTGTGTACATTTACAATACTATCTCCTTTTTGATTGATATAGGTATTATCTATTAAAGAGGCTGTACTGACATCATTCTGAATTTTGTAATAGTCTACAATTGCGTGGTTAGCTGCAAATATTTCTGTAACTGAATTGGTAAAAACTTCATTGGCGGTCAAACTTTGATGACGCTCAATTACCTGTAATTCTGAATTTTCCTCAGCGATGATTAGATTTCGCGGTTGCAATAGAAGTGATGCCTCATTTCCTGTGGAAAAATGAAGAATCTCTATAGGCTTCTTAGGCACCTTGCTTTTGGGAATATAAATGTAGGCGCCTTCTTTGCTAAAAGCTGTGTTTAAATTGGTAAGAGACTCTTCCTTAGAAGCAACCTTATTAAAATAAACATCAATGATTTGTTTGTACATCGGCTTGTTCAGAGCCGCACTCATAAGGCAAACGTCGATACCATCATGGGTAGTTTCTGAAAGATTGGAACTGTAAATTCCATCAATAAAAACAATTTTATAGGTATCTATTTCATGTAAAAAATACTTTTTTACATCCTTATATTCCAAGGAATTATCCTGTTTTGAGAAGATACTAAAATTCACTTTCAGTAAACTATTCAGCGAGGTATATTTCCAATCTTCCTCTTTCTTGGTAGGAAAGCCTTTGGTTTCAAAAACCTTAAGAGCTTCTGAACGAATATCGTGAACCGGATGGTCCATATTTACATTGTTCTCAAATGCGAGGAAAGATGATATCAATTTATCTTTTAAATCCATTATTTATTTCTTGTTTGGCAAATTGAAGTTTGCGGTTTCAAGTTTCTATTGATTTTTAAAATTATATTCTTTTTTGCGCTTACTTTATTTCTCCTTGAGCACAGATATAAAACTTTGAATTTCTTAACCGTTTCAGCAATAAGACTAATTAAGCCACTGTCTCCTCCTTCAACCAATCATACCCTCTTTCTTCTAATTCTAAGGCTAAATCCTTGGTGCCGGACTTCACAATTCTGCCATTATGCAATACGTGTACAAAGTCAGGTACGATATATTCCAGCAACCTCTGATAGTGAGTGATAACAATTACAGCGTTGTCTTTGCTTTTTAATTTATTTACCCCATTGGCAACAATCCGAAGCGCATCGATATCCAATCCCGAGTCTGTTTCGTCC
>JBGTEN010000277.1:0-50912 GCA_041747755.1 Arenibacter sp.
ATCGCTGTATTTTTGTTATTAATGAATTACCCGATTTACAGGCACGCATTCAAGTTTCCCTCTTTAATATTCTGCAAGAAGGTGATATTCAGATTAGAGGTTTCAAATTGCGTTTGCCTTTAGATATTCAATTTGTATTTACAGCGAACCCCGAGGATTATACTAATAGGGGAAGTATTGTAACCCCGTTGAAAGATAGAATTGGTTCTCAAATCCTTACACATTACCCTGAAAACCTGAAGACAGCCAGAAAAATCACTGAACAGGAATCCAAACTGGATGCTCGACAAGTGAATGCCGTATATGTACCGGATATCGCCAAAGATTTGTTGGAGCAAATCAGTTTTGAGGCACGGGAAAGCGAATTTGTAGATGCAAAAAGTGGGGTAAGTGCACGGTTGAGCATCACTGCTTTTGAAAATTTATTGAGCACGGCAGAGCGACGCACCTTAAAGAACGGGAGTAGTAATACCTCCATTCGTTTATCAGACTTTATTGGAATTATCCCCGCCATCACCGGGAAAATTGAATTGGTATATGAAGGAGAACAAGAAGGTGCCGATGGGGTGGCTGCCCAGTTGATTGACAGTGCTGTAAAGCATTTGTTTTCTGAGTATTTTCCTAAAATTGATAAATTGCAACGAAAAGACGCATCTACCCCTTATGATGATTTGATGAATTGGTTTTTTGAAGGAGAAGGTTTTGAATTGTTGGATGAAGCCACAGATGAGGACTACAAAAAGCAGTTGGATACTATTCAGCCATTAAACGACCTACTTCAGAAACATCAGAAAGAGCTTCCAAAACAAGATTCCTATTTCTTTAAGGAACTTATTTTATGGGGCTTAGTGGCAAATAACAAACTTAGCAAACATCGGTTTGTTCAAGGCTATCAGTTTAAGGATTTATATGGAAGTTTTATAAGTGGATTATAGTATCATAAGTTTTGCGATTGTTGGTGGACCAAAAAAGGAGTAGAAAGTTAAAATAAGATTGGTACCACACCTACTCCCAAGAATCTATGTTCTCATTAATCCGTTCAAAATCATAACTGCCTACTAAAGCTTTTCGGTATGCAATCGTAATCAAGGTCAACAGTAAAAGAAGAACATGCAAGGCCACAATTAAGGTTCCGATGGGCTTAAAAGTAGAAGGAATTAAATGACTTTCATAGTCATCGTAGCTCATTAGAATAAAAAAGGTGTCAAACACTTTAAAAACATAAACCAGAAAGATTACATAAAGTGTATATTCCAAATTTCGCATCTGCGGATCACCAATTTCCTTTTCTTTTATTTTAAAGCACATCACATACAGAAATACAAAATGCACACTGGTTAGTATGGGAAAAAGGTAATTGTCGAACTTAAAAAAGTAAAACTTATTGGTGTATAATCCATAAAAACTAAAGACAATCAGAAGCAGTAACGTTATAATAGACGTTACAAGGACAGTCCTCCACGATAGCAATCGTAAGATAAAATTCATAAAAGTAGGTTTTAAGGCTTTGGGAACCTTAGTTTCCATTAAAAACGCAATGCAATTTAGTTTATTTGAAAATAATCGATGAACAGTTGGGAATGTTGACAAGGAGCATAAAAGTGTGGTGAATAAGGCTAAAACAATATGGGCGCGACCTTAAAAATACTAAGCTAATTAGAGTCGGATAGAGATTAAAATCAATATTCGCATAGGCATATTGCAGATTCCACGGCAGAAATAGTATCTTACTATTTTTATGGTTAATTTGTTCTACCTGCAATAGTCATTTTTGTACTAATTACAAGAGACTACTTTTTAAAAATAAGAAATGGCTGTTCAAAACCAATATTATTTCATTGTTTATCTTCAATTTTTAGGATTTAGGTATAGTGGTTGGCAAAAGCAACCAGGTCAGAAGACCATTGAGAGCATGTTATCAAAAACCTTAAAATTTGTACTTCCGGATAGGAAGTTTAAAATTTTAGGAACCGGAAGAACAGATGCCAAGGTATCTGCCCTACATACCGCTTTTGAACTGTTTTTAGAAGATAAACCACTGGAAAATCACAGTGAATTCTTAAAGATTTTCAATAAAAATTTGCCGCCGGATATCAGGGCAGTTGGTGTAGTAGAAACCAATGCCGAATTTAATATTATAAAACATAGTAAACTAAAAGAGTATATCTACTTATTTTCCTTCGGCGAAAAGAACCATCCGTTTTGCGCTCCTTTTATGGCTAACTTTCAGGAAGAATTGGATATTAATCTGATGAAGGTTGGGGCATTAATGTTTGCAGGAACGCATAATTTTTCTTGCTATACGGCTCGGATTAAAAACAATACTAAGGTGGTGCGGACGGTTACTACCTGTTTATTAAAGGAAAACACTTTGCTTACCGCAAATTTTTTTCCGGAGAAGAGTTTTGCACTGCATATAGAAGGGCAGGGTTTTATGCGGTATCAGGTGCGTATGATTATGGGCGCCCTGATTCTCCTTGGCAAGGGCGAACTCACCTTGGATGACATTAAAAATTCCTTATTGGGGACCAGTGAACTAAAAGTTGCTTATGTTGCCCCCGGCTCCGGATTACTATTGAACAAAACGGAGTTTGTTTAGATTTTAAAGGAATACATTTTTACAATTCTAATTAAGATGCATTATGGCTAAAAAAGGAGCAGATCACAAAACGAATAATAAGAAAAAATCCAAATTTCATCGTAAAATGGGAAAATCTCCCGGTACGGTAACTTATATGGGTAGCAGAGAGGGACTGGCGAGTAAAGCACATCAACTTAGCTATAATCTGGATGCTTATAAAGAGTTTAAGGATATTAATCTGGAGCAATTATTGGCCATTAAAGAGGCTCCGGCTGTTTCTTGGGTAAATATTGTTGGCCTTAGTGATGAGAAATTTATAGAAACAGTGGGTAAGCATTTTGGATTAAATTCTTTGTCATTGGAAGATGCGGTAAATACCTTGCAACGGCCTAAGATAGACGAATATGAGGATTATATTTTTGGAGCTTTTAAAATGCTGTATATTAATGATGAACATGAATTGGTTATCGAACATGTGGTATTAATCTTGCTTAAAAATTGTGTCTTAGTTTTTCAAGAACTTGAAGAAGATGTTTTTACAGAGGTCAGAGAGCGAATTATGTTACCTGCTGGTAGATTGCGCAGCAGAGGATCAGATTATCTTTTTTTTGCATTATTAGATGCCATAATTGATAATTATTATGTGGTTTTAGAAAGTATTAATTCAAAAATTGAACTCTTGGAAGATGAAGTATATAGTAATCCCAATCCGGAGGTAGCTCATAAAATACAGCATTTAAAGAAAGAGATTTTAAAAGTCCGTAACTGGATTTATCCGGTAAAGGAATTGGTAAACAGATTAATAGATTCTGAAAACCCCTTGATTACCAAAGACACCAAATTGTTTTTAAAGGATGCGCTGGACCATTCTATTGAGCTTAATGATAGTCTTCAGATTTATAGGGAGATGTCTATGAGCCTTATGGAAATGTATATGAGTAATATGAGTAATAAGATGAATGAGGTAATGAAGGTACTAACCATTATGGCTTCAATTTTTATACCGCTCACATTTATCGCAGGGATTTATGGGATGAATTTTGAATATATGCCCGAACTTCAAATGAAAAATGCCTATTTTATTCTTTTAGGTGTTATGTTCGTAATTTTTATAGGTATGTTGGTGTACTTCAAGAGGAAAAACTGGTTATAATCTACTACTGAACAAAGATTTTTTGGCGAATGAATCCTTGGAAGTCAACAGAATTACCCAATTTTTTTTTTTTGTAACTTGGTTGTATACCTTTTTATCGATGCAAAATTGGGGATATCTTCTGGTGATTGTCTTTGTAGCTTATCTAGTTATAAGTGTTTTACTCTATTTTTTTCAGGATTTCCTCTTGTTTAAACCTGAAAAGTTGCCTAAGGATTTTCAGTTTTATTACGATAATCAGGAAATAGAGGAGTACAATTTGGAGACTAGGGATGGTGCCACCATAAATGGACTTCGGTTTAAATGCAAGAATCCTAAAGGTGTGGTCTTTTATCTCAAGGGAAATTCAAAAAGTATTAAGGGCTGGGGGAAATTTGCGGTAGATTTTACCCGTCATAATTATGATGTCCTAATGGTAGATTATCGTGGTTTTGGGAAAAGTACCGGAAGGCGCAGTCAGAAAGCTATAAAACGGGACATGCAGGAAGTGTATAATAAGATAAAGGAGAAAATCCCTGAAACACATATTATACTTTATGGACGTTCTCTGGGTTCCGGTTTTGCCACGAAACTGGCCTCTATGAACAATCCTAGAATGCTGATTTTAGACGCACCGTATTACAGTCTTAGTAAAGTGGCCAAAAAATTTATCCCTTTTATGCCTTTATCATTATTGATAAAATTTCCTATGCCTACATACAAGTGGCTAAAATATGTCAATTGTCCAATACACATTA
The DNA here is from genome assembly GCA_041747755.1 of Arenibacter sp. GTDB lineage: Bacteria > Bacteroidota > Bacteroidia > Flavobacteriales > Flavobacteriaceae > Aurantibrevibacter. Next base: position 4,472 of record JBGTEN010000277.1, read on the forward strand.
TTCACGGTACAGATGATCGGTTAATTCCTTATAAAACAAGTGTCAAGCTTTCTAAGATAAAGCCAAAGCAAACAAGACTATATACCGTAATAGGCGGCGGCCACAAAAATTTGAATACGTTTGAATCTTATCACAAAATGCTTGACGAGATTATAACCACCAAACCCAAAGTAATAAATCTTGAAGGATCTAGTATTGATGTTGTTCACAGCGCAAAAAGAACCAATGCGAAGACTTAAAATTTTCCTTCAATCCATAATTGTACTTTACTTCTTAGTTAATTGTATGTTGTTCTTTTTTCAGGAAAAATTAATTTTTCTACCTACCAAGCTACCAGTCGATTATACATTTTCTTTTCGTCAGCCGTTTGAAGAGTTTAATTTAACTGCGGAAGATGGTGCGGTCCTCAATGCCTTGCATTTTAAACAGAAATCCCCCAAGGGATTAATCCTCTATTTTCATGGTAATGCGGGCGATTTATCCCGTTGGGGGTCTATAACCACTTTTTTTGTAGAGCAAGGCTATGATGTTATTGTAATGGATTATAGAACTTATGGGAAAAGTACGGGTACTCTGAGTGAAATGGCACTTTATAAAGATTCGCAATTATTCTATGACTATTCCTTAAAGTTATATTCGGAAAAGGACATTGTACTTTACGGTCGTTCTTTGGGTACAGGCATTGCTACTTACTTAGCCGCTCAAAATAATCCGCTAAAATTGCTATTAGAAGCACCTTATTATAGTTTGGAAGCGATTGCCAAGGAGCGTTTTCCTTTTTTACCTGTGAATTGGCTTTTAAAATACAGATTACCTTCTTATGAATTTGTGCAGGCTGTAACCGCCCCAATCGCAATTTTTCATGGTACTGAAGATGGTGTTGTACCATATGAATCCGGTAAACGTTTATATGATGCAATTCCGAATTCAGGAAAGAAAATGTATTCTATAATAGGAGGGAAGCATAATAATTTGATTGAGTTCCCTGCTTATCAACAAGGTATTGGGGAAACGCTGAATTAATCGAACAAATCTGAGGAAAGGTACCGGTCACCTCTATCGCACACTATAGACACAATAACGCCACTGTCAAGGGTGTCTGCTAAGCGTAAAGCAGCTGCAGCGGCACCGCCACTGCTCATCCCAGCAAATATACCCTCTTCCTTAGCTAATCTTTTAGTCATTTCAACAGCTTCTTCCTCACTTACTTCCAATACCAAATCAACTTTAGCGGGGTTAAAAATGCGGGGTAAATATTCCTCAGGCCATTTCCGGATTCCGGGAATTTTAGCTTCATCTGTTGGCTGAACACCTACAATTTGAATGTTTTTATTTTTTTCTTTCAAAAAAGTAGAAGTTCCCATAATGGTTCCTGTAGTTCCCATGGAGGACACAAAATGCGTTATTTTTTCTTGGGTATCTCGCCAAATTTCAGGTCCGGTGGATTTATAATGTGCTTTCCAGTTGTCATCATTTCCAAATTGATTTAACATGATATATCCCTCGTTTGCAACTTTAGCTTCTGCGTAGTCTCTTGCCCCTTCAATACCCACATCTGAAGGGGTAAGTGTTACTTTCGCGCCATAAGCTCTCATGGTTTGTACCCTTTCTTTGGTAGAGTTTTCCGGCATTACAAGTTCTATATTCAGGTTGTAGATTCCAGCAATCATTGCAAGTGCAATTCCTGTATTTCCACTAGTAGCTTCAATAAGTTTCGAAGATGTGCTAATATCACCCCTTTCCAGACCACTCTTTATCATATTTAAAGCAGCCCTGTCTTTAACACTTCCTCCTGGATTAGTACCTTCTAATTTAAAAAAAAGAGTTACGTTTTTATTTTTGTTTAATACCCTGGACTTAACCATAGGGGTATTGCCAATTAAGTCTGCAATACTATGTGGCATTTGGGGTAGTTTTGATTTTAATTTCTGATGTTTGATAAACGGTGGAATTTGGAGGAACAGAAGCGGTAATAAACGCATTACCACCTATTACACTATTGGCTCCGATAATCGTTTTCCCTCCAAGAATGGTGGCATTCGCATAAATGGTTACATTACTTTCAATAGTAGGATGTCTTTTAGTTTTTCTTAAATGTTTTGCAACATAAAGGCCCCCTAAAGTTACTCCTTGGTAGATACGAACATTATCCATAATCACAGCTGCCTCCCCAATAACCACCCCGGTTCCGTGATCTATAAAGAAAGATTTTCCAATTTTGGCTCCCGGATTAATATCAACTCCGGTTTGTCTATGCGCATATTCAGTCATAAGACGGGGAACCAAAGGGAATCCATCTTCATATAGTTCGTGCGCCAGTCGATAAATTGCGATAGCATAGAATCCCGGGTAGGCCAAATAAATTTCTTCAATAGAAGAAGAAGCGGGATCGCAATTAACAAATGCTTCTGCATCCAGATTTAACTTTTCTAAAATTTCAGGGAGCTTCACCACATAGTTCTCCCAAACTTTTTTACAAGGTTGCTTTGTCTCCCAACATGCCAAGCTTACTAGCTCATCAAACTCTGTTTCCAAATGTTCCAAGTTTGCTTCAACAGGAGTTTCACTGTCAAAAAGCGTTAAAAAAAGGCGGTTGGTAAATTTTTCAGTCTGCTCCTTTAATCGATATTTGAGATTAGGCTGTTTTTTATGTTGGTTTATACTATCAATAATCGATTTTTTATTCATGTAAAAGGATTGTTAACGCTTCAAAAATAACCATTATTTCCAAAGCAAATGAGCCAAAATGGTTAACTTTAGCTTAAAATAATAGGTACAATAGTCGCATGAAAAAGCCAATACTATCTAAAACCGTATTTGAATTTTTAGAAAAGCTGGAAAAGAATAATAACAAAGAATGGTTTTCCGAAAACAAGGAAGCTTTTAAAGCAATAGAAGTAGAGGTGAAGCAATTTTACCAAGCAGTAGCAAAAGACCTAAAACTTCATGACGAAATAGAAAAAGTAAAGCTATTTCGGATTTATCGGGATGTACGATTTTCCAAGGACAAAACCCCCTATAAATCACATTTTGGAGGCTCTTTCTCCAGAGCTGGAGTACGGTTAAGAGGAGGTTATTATTTACACCTTAAACCGGGAGGCAGTTTTATAGCAACCGGATTCTGGGAACCCAACACCCAAGATCTTTTTCGCATTAGAAAGGAATTAGAAATAGACCCGTCCCATTTTAAAGCCGTGACAAATGAAGCGCATTTTAAAGAAGTTTGGGGAATTTTACAAGGGGAAGAGTTGAAGACGGCACCTAAAGGCTTTGAAAAAGGGCATCCGGACATCGACTTAATTAGAAAAAAACAATTTATTTTTGTTCGAAACTACACGGATAAGCAGGTATTTTCGGAGGATTTTATAACAGACATCGGGCATTCTTTTAAAATGATTAGACCCTATTTTGATTTGATGAGTGATATTTTAACCACCAATTTAAATGGAGAGTCTCTTTTAAACTAGCACGGGCACTTCAAAAAATTGTATTTGATCTTTGAGGCGCTCAATAACCATATTCATCATTCTTTTATTTAAAGCGGAAGAATCCTGAATATAAATTTCATATTCTTCAACTGTGAACAATCCGATAATGATACCTTTTAAGGAATTTCTAAACTTAATATCCTTTTGAATCGCATTTTCTACGAATAGCATTCTTTTTTGAAGTGAAAGCTCATAGAAGGAATTCTTATGCTTTGTGATATAATTCTTAAAAACCGATAAGATTAGGTTGTTCTGCATTTTTAGAACAGGTCTTAGCGTTTTGTTTTGAAATAACTCATTGGAGCTCATGTTGTCATTTATTCGTGCAGATGAAATCGTGGGCCTGATTTCCAGCAATTGGGTAGATCTATCCATTTGTGCAGTCTGTTTGCTTAAAATTATGCATTAAGTACTATTTTAAATTTGATACCGAAATTAGTTTTTAACGGGTTTATGAACATTGATTAATGGATTAAAAATTAGTACATAGGCAGTAGATACTGGAAGATATGTTTTAACTTTATTCAAATGAATAAGATGCTATAAAGTAGTAGCTTTAATTTTGAACAAATGAAATTTGGAAAAGTAGATCATCCCGAGAATATTGATTTTACCCTTCCCAAGGATCATCCCGATACGGAGGTGGTTTTGGCTAACACAAAATCTGATGAACCCTTGTCTGTATACGTTGGTTGTGCGAAATGGAATAAACAGGACTTAAAGAATTTTTACCCCAGAGGCACTAAGGACGAGCTGCAATATTATGCCACACAGTTCAATTCTATTGAGCTCAACGCCACCTTCTACAGAATTTTTCCTGGAACACAGTTTGATGGATGGTATGAAAAGACCCCTGAAAACTTTAAGTTCTTCCCTAAAATTACTCAAGATGTGAGTCACTTAAGAAGACTAGGCGATGCAGCCTATCCTTATTTAGACCGCTATCTGGAGGCTGTGGTACACTTAAAAGAAAAATTAGGTACGATTTTCTTGCAAATGCACGATAATTTTGGTCCTAAAAACTGGGATAGGGTAGAACAGTTTGTAAAGTATTGGCCTAAAAGCCTTCCATTAGCAATGGAATTTAGACATACCGATTGGTTTAATGAAGAAGGGGTGGCTCAGGAGTTGTATTATTTACTTCAAGAAAACAATATTAGCAATGTGTTGGTAGACACGGCAGGAAGAAGGGATATTATGCATATGAGGCTAACCAATATCGAGGCATTTATACGTTATGTTGGAGCGAATCACCCAACTGATTATGGACGCTTAGAAGATTGGGTAGAGCGATTGGCAGAATGGAAAGCTAAGGGTTTAAGAAATATTTACTTTTTTGTACATCAGAACATGGAGTTGTCATCCCCGCTATTATCAGCACATTTTATTACCAAGTTAAACAAAAAATTAGGCTGTAACTTGCATATTCCCAAAACGCTTGACGATTCTTCTAATGAGTTATTTTAATTGCTCTACTTGTAGTAATTTTACCGCATAAAAGATAATAGATACATGTAATCATTGAATTACACTTGTATTGAGCCGTGAGTAATCGGGCTCGAAATAATAAAAATGGACCTATGAAATTTCATACCAGAAAATGGGTAAAACCCGAGGATTTAAATGCGAATGAAACTTTGTTTGGCGGTAAAGTGTTGTCGTGGATAGACGAGGAGGCAGTACTTTACACCATCATACAGCTAGAAAGCAAAAGAATTGTCACCAAATACATGTCGGAAATTAATTTTATGAGCACCGCGGTAAAAGGAGATATTATAGAGATTGGTATAGCTGTTGTCAAATTCGGGAAAACATCGCTAACCTTGAACTGTGAAGTTCGAAATAAAATGAATAGAGAAACCATTGTTACCGTAGACAATATCATTATGGTTAATCTTGATGAAAATGGAAAACCAAAACCACACGGAAAAACAAAAATTGAATATGTAAGAGATCGTCTGGCTGATACTGCCTAGCCTTCTCCTAATTTTACGGCAACCGCCTGTACTTCGTCCAGCACCCTGAGAAGATTCCCTCCCCATATTTTTTCAATATCTTCTTCAGAATATCCTCTTTTTACCAATTCTATAGTGACATTAAAGGTCTCTGATGCATCGGACCAGCCTTCAATACCCCCGCCTCCATCAAAATCGGAGCTAATACCTACATGATTAATGCCAATTAATTTTACCATATAATCTATGTGGTCTACAAAATCGGCTACATCAGTATCGCTCGGCGCATCTTTTTTGTTGGCAACTAATTCTTTGGAAATTGCTAGTACCCTAGGATAGTTCTCCATCAAAGCTACTTTTTGATCATCAGTTAAGAAAGGAAATTGTGATCTTTGAAACCACTCGATCCCTAAAGAATCCGCCACTTTTTGATTAATATCTTTCATGTATGCTGCACGCGCTTCACTTTTGGCGGTATTGACATAAGAACTAAAAGCTACCGCCTGTACAACCCCACCATTTTCTTTCATCAATAATAATTGTTCATCATCAAGATTCCTGCTATGATTGCATAACGCTCTGGCAGAAGAATGAGAGGCAATGATGGGAGCTTTGGAAAGGGCAATCATTTGCTTCATTGATTCTTTTGAAGGATGAGACACATCTATCATGATTCCCAATCTATTCATCTCAATAACAGCTTTTTTACCTAACTCACTTAAACCATTATGTAGCCAAATGCCATCTGCTTCTCCGGTATTGGAATCACAAAATTGACTATGCCCATTATGAGATAAAGAGATGTATCTGGCCCCAAGGTTATAGTAGTTTTCAATTTCAGAGATATCTTCTCCAAGAGGATAGGCATTTTCTACCCCTATCATGGCCACTTTTTTACCGGATTGGTGTATTCTTCTAACATCATCTGATGTTAGCGCAAGTTCTATTTCATCCGGTGCCAATTCATTGCATAATCTATGAATGGCATCAAATTTAGCCAGTGCATTTTCTTTTGCCTTTGCATATCCTTCCGGGTTAAGAGCATCTTGTCCGGTGTAGACTATTAACCAAGCTACATCTAATCCACCTTCTGCCATTTTAGGTAAATCAACTTGCGTATTCAGGTTTTGAGTGTAGTTAATACTATCGGTAAAGTTTGCCACATTAATGTCTACATGGGTGTCAAGTGTAATAACCTTAGCGTGAATTTTTTGGGCGCGGTCTTCAATACTCTCGGGTATAGCTTCGGTTTTTTTATTACAAGCAATCAGCGTCAGGATGCAAAAAAATCCGATAAAGTGTTTCATAGCGGTGATTCTTTATATTATTTGATTCTTTTTTCTTACAATTTAAATAAGGTCATTCTTCAATCTTTTTTTGCTATTTTTTTTAGATTCCGATTCATACCTACAAATAAAGCAATTTGACAACAATAAAGGAAGACTAGGTAACATTTAATTGTTGAATGCAGGCTTAATCAGCACTTTTAGACTTGTATAAATTATAGTGGTAACCAATGATTTAGGTTCTATTTTTTATAAAAAAAGTAGAAATAAATCAGCTAAAATTAGTTTCTCTTGAAATCACAAAATCTATTATCGCTAGTATCGAGACTTGAAAATGAACTTGGCGGTTTCTCTTTTGAAGAACTAACAGCCGAGGAAGCGTCTAATTTAAAGAGCGCATTCACCTCTTTTAAAGAAAGCTTAGAAAGGAAAGTAAACAGGCAAGCGGTTTCTACTCTGAGTCTTGGGAATGAAGAGCAGATTAATGAAGGTAGTTTTCCCACAAAGAAGAAACAATTAAAGAACAGATCGAATTCAAAGGAAGGGGCTTTAATAGCCACGGTAAGTCATGAATTAAGAACACCCCTAAATGGAATATTAGGATTTAGTGGTCTTTTAAAAGAGAGCAATTTAAATACAGAACAGCTAGAGTATGTTGATGCAATTCAATCGGCATCCAGAAATCTCTTGGATATTATTAACGAGCTGATGGAATTTTCCAAATTGTCCTTAGGCATGGAGAAATTTGAACAGGTAGATTTTAATGTGCGTGGTATTATTAAAGACGTCCTGTATTTATGCAATACCCTTATTTTAAATAAAAAAGTTAGCATTAGAGTAAATTTAGATGCCAAAATTCCAGATGTTTTGATAGGAGATCCTTCCAAATTATCGCAAATTCTATTGAATCTTATAGGGAATTCCATAAAATTTGTTGAGACGGGGGAAATTGTACTAAGTGTAAAACTAATACGAAAATCGAACGGGATATGGTTAGAATTTATAGTTACTGATACAGGCATTGGAATTGCAGAAGAGAATTTGAAACATATTTTTGAATCCTTTAGGCAAGCGGAACCAAATACCCACTTAAAATATGGTGGTTCTGGTCTAGGCTTAAGTATTGTAAAGCAGTTAATTGAAAAATTAGAGGGAGACATTACGGTGTCTAGTAAAGTAGGTGTAGGCACTTCGTTTAAGTTTATACTACCTTATAAAGTGGGGAACGCGCTAAATCTGCAGAGAGGAACCAATAACAATAAATATGAATATACCGATAAAGAACTAGTTAAGAATTTACGTGTACTTGTTTTTGAGGACAATCTTCTTAATCAACGGTTAATAGAGCAGCGCCTTAAATCTTGGGGTTGTGTAAGGCACATAACAGATAATCCGTTATATGGACTAACCATTCTTGATAATCACCAAATTGATATTATTTTGATGGACTTGCGGATGCCGGGAATGAGTGGATATGAAGTTACGCAGCGAATTAGAAATAGCAAGAGTGACCACATAAAACAAATACCAATTATTGCACTAACTGCAGATTTTACTGTGCAGGACAAGGAGCAAGGGGATTTGATTGGAATTAACGATTACATTTTAAAACCTTATACTCCGGATGAGCTCCTATCAAAACTAGTTAAAAATAAGAGGGGAGAACAAATCACCTTCAACGGCAGCTCAAAAGTTCAGAATTCTTCAATTACCTCAAATTCACAGAATGGCATAGTTAATATGAAAGCCATACTGGCAGAATGCATGGGAGAAATTGGCCTTTTGGAAGAATTAGTGCAATTATTTAAACAAAATGCCTATGAGTTTATAGGGAAGACCAAAATTCATTTAAAAGACAATGATTTTAATGGAATCGAGTTTGCAGCACATAAAATTAAATCGGGCATAGCAATGATTCAAGCCCACACGTTGCACTCAATTATGGTTCAAATTCATAAGTGCGCAAGAGATGAAAGGGATATTACTAAGCTAAAATCACTTTACGCTGATTTTATATTAGAATACCCTAAAGTGGAAAATGCCATACTGGCAGAAGTTGAAAAACTAAAAAATGAAAGTAACGGAGCATAGAAGGAGGATTTTGTTTGCAGAAGATGACGACCTATTAGCCTCCTTACTAAACTTTCGTATGGAACGCAGCGGTTATAATGTTATCCATGCTAAGAATGGAAAAATTGTCAAGGAATACTTAAGTAAAAGTATGCCTGATGTTATTGTAAGCGACATCATGATGCCTTATTTCTCAGGAATAGAACTCATAGATTATGTAAGAAATGTATTAAAATCTTCAATTCCAATAATTATGATTTCCTCAGCAGGTAATGAAGAGAATGTATTAAATGCATTCAAACTAGGTGCAAATGATTTTATTTCTAAACCAGTTAGTCCATCAGAATTGTTGGTTCGGATTGGCAAGGCTTTAAATAATTAGCTAATTTGGAAGGTAAGATCCTAACATATAACGTTCATTCTCTTTTGAATGCTCCAAAAATCCATACGGATTTGTTATGGGATCTGACACTGCTATTTCTTGTTTTGAGTGCTATTTATTTTTCTTTCATATTTTTTTTTAGAAATAAACTGGCATCCAGATCATCTAAAGTTTTGGACAGGAAAAAACACCTTAGTCCAATGATAAGTGAATTTCTTTTTTTTGAGGAGAATGCAACAAAAATTGAGCAGTGCGATTATATTAATCTTAAAATAGAAATCCGAGAACTTATAAAGGATGAATTTAACCGCAAAGTACTTTCAGGTATTTTATTGGATTTACAAAAGGATGTTTCCGGAATTACTAAAAAAAGAGTCTTTAAACTTTATCAGGAATTGGGTTTGCAGGAAGATGCTTATGCCAAATTAAAGAGCTGGCGCTGGGAAGTTGTTTCACAGGGAATTTTGGAGCTTACGCAAATGCAGGTTACAGAGGCTTATGGTTTCATCACCAAGTTTATAAATGACAAGCGTGGAGTTATTCGTAAACAGGCTGAAATCGCCACGGTAACCTTAAAGCATGAAGGCATCAATTATTTTTTAGATAGCACAACCTGCAAAATTTCGGAATGGCAACAATTAAAGTTGTTGGATGTAATTCGGAATTTGGAAGGCTTTCAGCCGCCAAAATTCAAAGCCTGGCTTACCTCCGGTAACAGCTATGTAGTTTTATTTGCATTGCGATTAATTAAGTATTACAATCAAAACGACGCCTATTCCTCTATCATCGAATTGGTAAAACACAGCAATAATCAAATTAAGGCTGAGGCTATAGGGTGCATTCGGGAATTTAATATTTTGGAGGCTCGGGATACTTTAAAATTGGTCTTTTATAAATGCACTACAGACAGTAAGCTTTTAATTCTGGATACCCTTGCGATATTTGGTCAAAGAGAGGATATTTCATTTTTACAAATGATTGAAAATAAAGAAACTAATTTCTCTGTAAAAAGTAAAGCTTTAAGTGCTATTAACGCTATACATCCGGAAAGTATAATGCCCACGGAAGGAATACAGCATATTTCAACTAATCAAATCCCGGATATTATTCTTACTATGCCAGAAGAGACTATCGGGCAAAATATTTCAGCAGAAAAACAATCTTTAGTAGTTGAAGCACCTGAAGAAACCAACGAACCCTCAGAAATGCTTTTAAATTATGATTTGGAAGCCTCTCAAGTAAGAGAAGGTTGCATAGATTCAGGCAAAGAGGAAATTTTAGAGTTTAATTTTCTTCCCTTTGTTATTGAAAATGAGACTGAGTTTCAAGGTGTGCTGAATTCAGAGGTTATTTTTGAAGAGATTCAGGGTGCAGAGATTCTAAATGAGTTGGAAGAAGTATCTGATATAACGAAGGTAGACGGATACAAATTATTAGATTTTGACTTTATACCTTTTGTTTATGAAGATGAAAAACAAATAGAAAAGGACCAATTGCAGATCAAAGAAGAAGAAATAAGAAGTATTCTCGTCAATTATGAACAAGTTGATCTTACCATTGCCGTGCCGGATGAAATTAATTCGAGTATTAATGAAGACATCAATACAGTTCTAAAAAGTGAAGAAAAAGATGAAGTTCACATATCAAGTACCTTAGAAGAACAGGAAGACAAAGGATTTCAAATACCTCCACCTTGTTTTGTTCATGACCTCTCTGTTACCGCTTCCATGGAAGACTTTTTGGATAAACCGTTGAGCAACGTTGAGCTTTTGGAGGCTATTGAAGAATTTGGCGATAAAAGAGAAATTCCTTTGTTGGAGGAAATGAGGGACGACGAAGAAATGGAAGATTTCCGAACCCAAATTTTAGGGCTTATAGAGCGGTTTTCAGACAAAAATAGTCCATTGAAAAAGGATCCAATTACAACTGAGAATACGGCAGAGCTTTATAGTGTTTTTGAAGAATTTTTTCAAAAATATGATACGGATTCCAAAGTACTATTGCTGGAGGAGATTGCCTTTGTAGGTGATGAAAAGGAACTATATTTTTTGTCTAAACTTATTTCCGATTCTGAACTAAGAATAAGGGAGTGTGCCAAAAGAGTCCATCAGGAACTCAAAAAGCGTTTGGAATCAGATAAAAATGATCAATCCGAAAATAAAGAAGATCAGTTTAATCTAAAGGAGGTCAATGAAAGCGGAAGCACAACAACTTCTTATATAAATGAGGTTGATATAGCAATTGGAAATGAAATAGCTTCAGCCTTAAAAGAAAACACCAAGAAATCCAGCGACCTTATACCGCTGGAATTTTGCTTTTTATTAAATCAGTTGGAGATAAAAGAGCCAAAGAATAAATCAATATTTGAAGTGGATTTTGAATTGGAAACGAATATCTATGAGCCCCGAAAGGAAGAGTCGCATCTAAACACAAAGTGGGAAGTAGGCATTTCTAAAAATGAGGATTACTCTCCTGATTCTCTTTCATCTAATTGTGCTAAAAGCAAAAATAAAAGGAATGGGTAGTGGCATCTTTGATATTATCCTGGAATACATCAATATCGTGTTTTTGATATTTACCATTGTGCTGTTTTCCATGTTCAGTATTATGGGGTATTTGTCCACAAGGAACTCTATTCATTATAGGAATAAAAATAGTTTTGGAGATCTATCTAAAATTATGGCTTCTCCATTAGCACCAAGTATCACAATAATTGCTCCTGCTTACAATGAAGGGCTAACTATTGTAGAAAATATCCGCTCCTTACTATCCTTGCAATATGTAAATTATGAAGTAATGGTGGTGAATGATGGCAGTAAGGATGATACCTTACAGAAAATGATCACTGCCTATGATCTGGTTCAAATTAAACGACCGATAGATCCTAACTGGAAGTCCAAACCTATTAGGGGAATTTATAAATCCAGGCATCAATCCTTTTCAAAACTAACAGTTATTGACAAAGAAAACGGCGGTAAGTCAGATGCTTTAAATACAGGAATCCAACTTTCAGATAACCAATATGTTGGTTGTATTGATGTCGACTGTCTTTTATTACCCCAAGCCCTTTTACACGTAGTAAAATCCTTTTATCAGAGAGCAGAGAAAAGGGTAATCGCGGTGGGTGGTGTTATAAGGGTAGCTAATTCATGTGTTATTGAGGGAGGTGTACTGGAAGAGATACGCTTGCCAAAAAGTCTGCTTGCCAAGTTCCAGTTGTTAGAATATACCCGATCATTTATACTGGGAAGAATGGCCTGGGGGCGCATAGATAGCCTTTTAATTATATCAGGAGCTTTTGGTTTTTTCGACCGGGAAATTGCCCTTGCGGTAGGGGGGTATGATACAAATACCGTAGGTGAGGATATGGAAATTGTGTTTAAAATGAGGCGCTATATGGCAGAACGAAAGCTCCCATATACCGTTGAGTATATTCCCGATCCATTATGTTGGACAGAAGTGCCGGAGGATTTAAAAATTTTAATTAACCAAAGAGACAGATGGTCTAGAGGAAATTTGGAAACTCTGTATAAGCACAAAGATATGTTCTTTAACCCTAAGTTTGGTAGGTTAGGAATGTTGAGTTATCCCTATTGGTTTTTTTATGAATGGATGGCACCCTTGCTAGAATTTTTGGGATTCTTCTCCATTCTGATTTTTTATTATTTGGGCATTTTAAATTGGGATTTCTTTTTAGCAATAACCTGCACGGTATATATGTTTTCCGTAATGTTTTCCTTTTATGCCATTTTATGGGATGTTTACTCCTATAATGAATATACGAAGACGAAAGATATTATTACCCTTATGGCCTGCGCTCTCATTGAACCATTTATTTTTCATCCTATTGTAGTGTATTCTTCAGTAAGAGGAAATTATAAAAAGTTGTTCAAAGTACAGTCAGGTTGGGGAACAATAACAAGAAAAGGATTTGCAAAAACCGCATGATGCAACAAGTAACTAAATTACTTAGTAATTCTTCCAAAAAAACGCTTAAGGATTTTATTCCTTTGATAATTGCTTTTTTTGGAAGTTTGGTAGTCTTATCTGTCTACCAGAATATACGTTTATATCTGGATGGTGTGCTAGATAGTTTTATTAACTATAGCTTTTTTCTGCTGCTTTTACATCATACAGGATTTACGGCAGTAGCAGCATTGTTTTTGGCCTTTTTATTCAATTATCTGGAAAGCAAAAAGGCGAATTTGGGTTTTAGGGTTGTACGCTTTATTCTTTTTGTTTTATTGCTTTCTGAAGGGTTGTTGATAGAATATTATGTGCGTAATTATGAAGTACTTGGGTTTACTTCTTTCAGTTTTAACCATGCCCTATTAGAGTTTTGGCCGATAATTTTAAGTGGTCTTGGTTTGTTATTTGTTTCCGGTTTTGTTTTTCGATTTTTGTCAGGCGTTATGACAAACAGTTACCGGATTATTAATAGAATGTACCCTTTTACCATTATTCTGTTTAGTCTTTTTTTGGCTACGTTAATTGCAGATAAAAAGCCCATCAATGAGAACAAAACACAGCATGTTCTTAGTAGTTTTGTTTCTAATTTTTTAGATTTTAATCAGTATAACAGTCCTATAGAATATCCCTTATTAAGAACCTATAATCAGCAAGATGATTTAGGGAGGTATTTTAACCTTACAAGCCAAAAACCAAATATTGTTATTTTAATTGTTGAAGGACTTGGCTCTGATTTTTTAGGTGACAAAGCAATTTATGATGGTTTTACGCCCTATTTGGAATCTATTAGAAATCAGTCCCTTTACTGGGAGAACTTTTTAAGTAATACCGGTGAAAGTTTTGCAGCACTTCCAACTATTGTAGGGTCATTACCGTTTGGTAAAGAAGGGTTTTCTAACATAGACGGAAATTTAAATAAAAATACACTTTTCAGCATTCTTAAAAGCAATGGCTATGCTACTTCTTTTAATTATGGGGGTAACAGTGCTTTGAATCATTTGGATAAATTTTTAGATGAAGAGCGCGTAGATTACATTTTGGACAGTAAATCTTATGGACCCGATTATACAGCACATGAAAAGGATGCAGCAAGAATTTCATTGGGTTATCCGGATAAAGAACTCTTTCGAAAATTTATGTCCCTAGATAGCTATCTGGAAAAACCAAAATTCGACGTATTTCTGACACAAAGCACCAAAAAACCTTTTTTGGTACCCAGTCGTGAGAACTATATGAATAAAGTAGACCAAATACTGGTAACATCGCAAAAGGAAAAAAACCTTGCAAAGCGAATTAGAAAAAATAAAGAAATTTTTGCCAGTCTACTGTATGCAGATGAAGCTTTATCTGTTTTTTTGGAAGCCAATAAAAGCAAAGCTCATTATAAAAATACGCTCTTTATTATTACCGGAAGCCATAACCTTACGGAATTACCTGCTAAAAATGAAATTAGCAGATATCAGGTTCCTTTTATGATTTATAGCCCCTTAATTAAAGCGCCTAAAAAAATTAATAGTACAGCTTCTCATGCAGATATTGTTCCTTCTTTGCTTTCTTTATTAAATAAAAAGTATTCCTTAAAAGTACCCTCAAAAGTATCTTGGTTGGGCAATGGTCTGGCACCTGAGAAGATCGATGAAAGTTCCAGGCAGATTCCACTTTTTAGAAATAAAAACAATATTCAGGACTATATTCATGGGCGCTATTTGCTCTCCTCAGGCAGGATTTATGGGCTTGAAGAGAATTTGGAACTTGTTTCTGTAAATAATGCGCCTAAAAGGAAGATTAAGGAAGCATTTAAAGCATTTAAATCCATTAATACCTACGTAACTGCTCATGATAAAATAGTACCGGATTCAAATGTTGTTTTTAAAAAGTCTGGAAGAGAATTTACCAAACAGGAAATGGTTTGGATTTCTAGCGTTTTCAATGGAAAGAATTTTGATAATGCATTTGAAACGGCAAGAGAATTGGCTTTTAGGAATGAATGGGACAGGGCAAAATTGTTATGTGAGTTTATTTTAGCTAAAATACCGCGACATGCAGATACTGAAATATTAATGGGAAGAATTTATGCTTGGCAGAAGGAGTATAACTCGGCTATTGAAACTTTAGAAGAAGTGATACGCAAATACCCCATATATATAGATGGATATTCGGCCCTATTAGATGTATATTTTTGGGCAGATAAAAATGAAAGGGCTGTGGAACTCCTAAACATTATGGAGCGCAATAATTTAAAGTCTGTAGAAATTGATCAAAAAATGACCAGAGCACATCGTCATTTACAACAGCAAACAACTGAGACAAAAAAAGTCAATTTTTCTATTAAAACTAAATCGCCAATAGCCGTTTCAGCTGTACATCAGGAATGAAAATTTTGAAACTATTACTATTTCTAGGATGTGTTTTTCATATTCTCCTTGGAACTTCACAAGAAACGAAAGTTTATGAGGGTAATCCGGATATTTCTTTCTTTGTAGCTCGAGATTTGGCTTTTTCCGGTAGACGTAAAGAAGCCAAAGACACTTTGACGCTCATACTTTCTAAATATCCCGAATATACCGACGGAAGAAATCTATTGGGAAAAATTTACAGTTGGGACGGAGAATTTGATAAAGCACGTGCTCACTTTAACAAAATAACATCTTCAAAAAAAAACGATAAGGAGGCATGGATTTCAGCGATTAACAATGAGTTGTATGCAGAAAACTATAGTATAGCGCTTGGCCTAAGTAATAAAGCATTACTCTTTCTACCAGAAGATAATGATTTGGTACTACTGCAAAGAAAGGCGCTGGAAAATAGTGATAAAAGTGGTATTAAATCATTAAGCATTGCCAATAATCATATACCTGGAGATACTTTAAGAAATAAAATCGCAGTATATGGAATGTTGGATGTTTTTGATGTGGTATTTGACCCTATGATGGCGACAAGTTTAGAATATATAAGAACGACAAAAATAGGCAGTATAATTCCAAGAATAAATTATGCCAACAGATTTGAAACCAATGGTTTACAATATGAAATTGATTTTTACCCTAAATTTTCCAAAACTTTTTATGGTTATTTTAATTATGGCTATTCTAACGCTCCAATTTATCCAGACCATAGAGTAGGAGCGGAGCTATATGCAAATCTTCCAAACGCATTTGAAGCCTCCATTGGTATGCGGTATTTGGAGTTTAATGATATTACAGCGAACATTATTACAGGCTCTGCAGGGGTTTATAAAGGCAATTATTATTTATCTTTAAGACCTTATATTACATTGCCTGTAGGTGCAAACCCTGTTGGTATTTCCGGAAGCTTATTGGTCAGAAAATATTTAAAAGATAAGGATAATTACTTTGGTGTTAACGCGGTAGTTGGCTATGCCCCGGAATTGAAACAATTACGGGCGGGAGATATCCTATTGGCAGAGACCTTACTTTATATTGAATCCCAACAACTAAATCTTGAGTATCAGTTTACCGGATCAACCGGTTCTAATATCTATAGGACTAGTTTGGGTATTACCCATCAAGAACTGGCATTCGACGCCGGTAACTTCTTTTGGGCAGTCACTACGGGTTTTAGTTATCAATTTAAATTCTAGACCATTTTTAAGTCATACTTTACAACAAAATTGACACTATACACCACATTTTATTGCTTTGATTAAACAAAAAAAATAAGTTTACGTTATAATTATTGAAATCCAAATCCAATAATAATTTAATACCAGATCTAACCATGCTATATGACACCTACGGAGAGGAATACCTACAATTTCTTCAAGATTTAAATGAAATTTTAAGTTTAAATGAATTAGCTGAGTTGGACTATATGTAATCCAACCCAGTTATTTTAATCCAAAAAATCATCAATTATGGCAAACCAACATTCAGACAATGCGGCCTATTTACATTTTATTGAAGATTTAAATGAAATCTTAATTGATTATAATATTAACAAGCTAAGTTATTCTTAAGTATTTTTAGTGTACATCAAAAAAAAAGAGTCCAAGTGAGCGGACTCTTTTTTTTGCTTTTAAGTTATCCCAAATAGGTTTTTAATAGCTTGCTTCTGGATTCATGGCGTAATTTGCGAATGGCTTTTTCCCTTATTTGTCTTACCCGCTCCCGCGTCAAATCAAAAGTCAACCCAATTTCGGCAAGAGTCATGGACTGCTGGTCCCCTATGCCGAAATATAGTTTTACCACATCGGCTTCCCGCTGCGAAAGCGTTTCAAGTGCTCTGTTAATTTCTGTGTTTAGGGATTGTTGTTCCATAATGCCATCGGGTCTGGGAGATTCACCTGATCGGAGCACATCATAAAGGTTAGAATCTTCACCGTCTCTTAGTGGCGCATCCATAGAAATATGGTGTCCGGAATTTTTCATGGACTGTTTTACCTCATTTACAGACATCTCCAATTCAGTAGCTATTTCTTCTGCAGAGGGTGGACGCTCGTGCGCCTGTTCTAAATAAGAAAAGGCCTTCTTTATTTTGTTTATAGAGCCAATTTTGTTCAGCGGTAAGCGCACCACTCTTGACTGCTCTGCCAAGGCTTGTAAAATGGCCTGACGTATCCACCAAACCGCATAGGATATAAATTTAAAACCTCGTGTTTCATCAAAACGCCCGGCTGCTTTTACTAAACCAACATTACCCTCATTGATTAAATCAGGCAAAGTCAATCCTTGATTCTGATATTGTTTTGCGACAGAAACAACAAAACGTAAGTTGGCATTTGTTAATTTTTCGAGTGCGGATTGATCCCCTGCTCTTATTTTTTGAGCCAATTCTACCTCTTCATTTGCTGTAATTAATCCTATTTTACTGATATCTTGCAGGTATTTATCCAATGATTTTGATTCCCTGTTAGTAACCTGTTTGATAATCTTTAATTGCCTCATTTTCTTACTTTTAATTATAGCTTTCATATTACACCTTTCTACTGTCTTTTCCAAAAGAACTCAGATTTGTTATACACAATTTATGAGAAGTTTAAGATATGCAAGTTGAGCATGTATATTTCAAGTGATAATCGGGAAACAAACCTTATTTTTGAAAATTAAAGTCCCATTTTACCGATGATTTTTAAGTAGTAAATCCATAATGAGCAATGAGTAAAAGAGCCTTAAAAAAGTATGTTTCCGAATTAAAAAAGAGGGAGTTAGAGGACTTATTGATGGATTTATATCAGCGTTTTCCAGTTGTAAAGGAGTATTACGATTTTATCTTTAATCCCAAGGAAGATAAACTTGTCCAAGAAGCCAAGATTAAAATTTCCAATGAATATTTCCCGATCAAAAGAAGAAAACCGAAAGCAAGACGGTCTATCGCCCAAAAATATATAAAGCATTTCATTACTTTGGGAGTAGATGCGCACTTAATTGCAGATGTAATGCTTTACAATATAGAAATAGCTCAATCCTATGCTATTAACAGAAATGTGCCTGACTCTTTTTATAAAAGTATGTTCAATTCTTTTAAAGATGGTATACAATTTCTTTCTGTAAATGGGATAGTTACGGATTTTAAGGAGCGGATCTTACAATGCGATAAAACTGCTCGTGACCAAAATTGGCCCAATAACGAAGAATTTTCAAGGGCCTTGGATATTTTTGATTGACGAACTTTACAATTCATTTTAGAGTTCTTAGGCAATATTATCTAATCGAATAAACATTTAATACCCAATTTCTCTCATTAAATTTCTTTTAAGCTTAAAAAACTTTTAGTTTTGTAAGGTTTACTTATTCTTAAAACAAAGTTGCAGATTTGGAGGTACAGCAGGAAACTAGAGAAAAAAAGCTTTACAATTATCAATTAGAAGACCTAAATACCATTTTTGAGTATTTGGAGGATTCTCCGGATGATGTAAATCTGTTGTATCAACTTCCCACAGGGGGTGGAAAAACTGTAGTTTTTTCAGAAATTGCCCGCAGGTTTATTCAGAAGACAAATAAAAAAGTAGTAGTTCTTACTCATAGAATAGAGCTTAGTTCACAGACTTCTAAAATGCTTAATGATTTTGGTGTAAAAAACAAAATCATCAACAGTGATGTTAAGGAGCTGGATGATCAGGACGATTTTACCTGTTTTGTTGCTATGGTAGAAACTCTAAACAATAGATTGCAGGATGAAAAAGTAAAGATTAAAAATATTGGACTTGTTATTATTGATGAGGCCCATTACAACTCTTTTCGCAAATTGTTCAAGTATTTCAGGAAGTCAATTATTTTAGGTGTAACCGCCACTCCTTTGAGCTCCAATATTAAACTTCCCATGAAGGACAACTACAAGAAACTTATTGTGGGGGAGTCAATAGGAGCGCTGATAAAAAGAAAGTTTCTGGCAAAAGCCAATATGTATAACTATGATGTTAGTCTAAGAACATTAAAGCTAGGAATTAGTGGTGACTACACCGTTAAATCTTCCGATGAACTCTATGGCAATCAGAGTATGTTGGGGAAATTACTAACTGCATATGAAGAAATAGGAAAAGGCACCAAGACCTTAATTTTTAATAATGGTATAAGCACCTCTAAGTATGTCTACGAAACCTTCAAAAAAGCAGGGTATAATATCAGACATTTAGATAATAAGAACAACGCCTCAGAGCGTAAAGAGATTTTACAGTGGTTTTCAGAAACTCCCAACGCTATTTTAACATCTGTAAGTATCCTTACTACAGGGTTTGATGAACCAACCGTGGAAACCATCATTTTAAATAGAGCTACAAGGTCGCTGACTCTCTATTTTCAAATGATAGGAAGAGGTTCTCGGATTTTGCCGAATAAAGACGAGTTTACCGTGGTAGATCTTGGAAATAATATGGCTCGTTTTGGAATGTGGGATGCTCCAATAGATTGGCAGGAAATATTTCATTTTCCCGACTTTTATCTGGAGAATATTAAAAATGATGAGGATATTGAGCGTGAATTTGTGTACGAAATGCCCCAAGAATTGCGGGCAAAATTTAGTAAATCGGCTGTTTTGGATTTTGATGTAAAACAGGAGTATAAGAAAATATTTGCACAAGGGCTTAGATCCAAAGTAGTCTTGGAGCGAAGTATAGAACAACATGCACAACTTTGTGTGGAAAACAGTAAAGATGTTTTTGATGCTCGCATTTTGGCCAAACAACTAAAGGAAGAAATAGCTTTTCGCGTGAGGCAGTATTCTTACTGTATAATGAACAACACCAAAAACTATAAGGAATGGTTAGAGGAAGATTACGAACGGAAACTTCGATTGAGCATTTCCCAAAAATTTTCGGCAAAGATGTAAACCGTTTCTTGTTCAATTTTAATGAATAAAGTACTAATTCTCGGTTTGGTGTGGCCGGAGCCCAACACTACGGCTGCAGGTGGTAGAATGCTACAACTTATTCACTATTTCCTTAGTCAGGGATACCACGTTACATTTGCCAGTACTGCGGCAGTATCTGAATTTTCAAAGGATTTGGGCGAGCTTGGCGTACAAAGTACCGCCATAAAATTAAATGATAAAGCGTTTGATGTCTTTATAAAGTCTCTTAATCCTTTCCTTGTTTTATTTGATAGATTCTTAACCGAAGAACAATTTGGCTGGCGTGTAGCAGCACATGCACCGGAAGCAATCCGGATTTTGGATACGGAAGATTTACATTCCCTCAGAGCAGCTCGTCAGCAAACTAGTAACTCTGGTATTCCCTTTACTTTGGATGTTTGGATGCAACATGACAAAACTAAAAGAGAGATTGCCAGTATTTACAGATCTGATTGTTCATTAATTATTTCTCCCTACGAGGTACAACTTTTGCAGGAAGTAATAGGCATATATCCTCAATTACTTTTGTATTTCCCATTCTTGTTAGATTCCATAGACGATTATGAAAAAGAACAGTGGCCATCTTTTGAAGATAGAACTGGTTTTATTTTTATAGGAAGTGGAAAACACGAACCTAATGTGGATGCCATCAAATGGCTAAAAGTGGAGCTATGGCCCTTGATAAGACAATCACTTCCCAATGTTAACTTGCGCATTTACGGGTCGTATTTTCCCGATTTTATCAGGGACATGCATCACCCAGAAGATGGATTTCATATTATGGGGTGGACTCCTAACCCCAAAAAAGTATTGTCAGGGGCAAAAGTTAATCTGGCTCCTCTGCGGTTTGGAGCCGGACTCAAGGGGAAATTAATTGAGGGAATGCAGTGTGGAACTCCAAATGTTACTACAAGTATTGGCGCAGAAGGGATGCATGGCGACCTCCCATGGTGCGGATTTATTGAAGATTATCCAAAGCAATTCTCTGAAAAAGCAGTCTTGTTATACTCAGATTCACAGCAATGGAAAAGTGGTCAGGATTATGGTGCTGCGATTATCAATCAATGTTTTAAGAAAGAAGAACACATAAATTCATTAAATAGTATGGTTAAGCGTCTTCAAGACGATTTAAAATCTCATAGAAATCAGAATTTTATCGGTTCCATGTTAAACCATCATACTATGGCAAGTACAAAATATTTAGCAAAATGGATTGAATTAAAAAATCAATAATTCCAAAGTTATTTCGTGTAAAAAGTATTGCACAGGATTATACCTGGTAAATAGTATCTTTATATAGCAAAAATGAAAATCAAAAAATGAAAGAAATTAATTGGAAAATAGCCAAAGAATTTACCGACATCACCTATAAAAAAAGCAACGGAGTTGCTCGGATAGCTTTTAATCGGCCCAATGTGCGCAATGCGTTTAGACCAAAAACGACAAGCGAATTATACCAGGCGTTTTACGATGCTCAAGAAGATACTAATATTGGAGTTATTTTACTCTCTGCTGAAGGACCATCTACTAAAGATGGGGTATTTTCTTTTTGCAGTGGGGGCGACCAAAAAGCCAGGGGAGAGCAGGGATATGTTGGAGAAGATGGAATGCACCGCTTGAATATCTTAGAAGTTCAACGGTTAATTCGTTTTATGCCCAAAGTGGTCATTGCCGTTGTTCCCGGTTGGGCGGTGGGTGGCGGACATAGTCTGCATGTAGTTTGTGACCTTACACTTGCCAGTAAAGAGCACGCTATTTTTAAACAAACTGATGCCGATGTAACCAGTTTTGATGGAGGATACGGATCCGCTTATTTAGCAAAAATGGTAGGACAAAAAAAGGCAAGAGAGATTTTCTTCTTAGGTCGAAATTATTCTGCTCAAGAAGCTTTTGAAATGGGGATGGTGAATGCTGTTATTCCTCATGAAGATCTTGAAGTTACCGCATATCAATGGGCTCAGGAAATATTGGCTAAATCACCCACATCCATTAAAATGTTGAAGTTTGCCATGAATTTGACTGATGATGGCATGGTGGGTCAGCAAGTATTTGCCGGAGAAGCTACACGTTTAGCCTACATGACAGAGGAAGCTAAAGAGGGTAGGAATGCCTTTTTAGAGAAACGAAAGCCCGATTTCGGTAAAAACAAATGGATACCTTAGTTTTTTATAATGTAAACTTGTTTTCTGTAGAAGCTGAGGTTGAATAGGCGAGGGATTGTAAACCAAAAAGAGTCTCATCGGCTGACAAGACTCTTTTATCGAGAACACTATATGAAAATGAAAAAATTGTTATTCGTTTTAATTACATAACTAAAGTAGTTTCATCTATCTTCTTTTTGAAATAATTGTTGTGAACCTCGTGATTATTGTGGTATAAACCTTTTTTTAAGGATTTGGGGGTCCCTAATACTTACTTTAAGTACTATTTTATACCCTAGTGATTTGGTAGGTTAAGTATGTTTATTTACATTTGCCCACTTTGAAATTTAATAGCACTAATATAAAACCATACCTACTTATCCTTTATTTGGGAATACTGTTTTATCCATGCCTTCTAAAGGCTCAGAAAACGGATACCCATTCCTTGGGTAATGCATTAAAACAAGTACCGCCAGAATCTTATTATGTTGAGGCCAATTCCTATGGGACACTAAGAGAAAACGATCCCCTTGGATATGTTAGAAATGGTTCCTCATTAGCTTTTTTTGAGCATTCGGATATTACTTGGCTCCAAATAGGACTTGATTCCCGAGCTCGTTTTGAATGGCGACATAATGATTTGCGTAGACAAGAAAGTTTCAATGAAGATTTACCGTTGTTATTACGTCAAAGGGCTTATTTAGGCATAATAAAGGCGCTTGATCCCTTCCGATTCGTGGTGGAATTTGAAGATGCTAGAAGAAACAACGGGAACTATCCACTAGATACAAGAGATGTTAATAAATTTGAAATCATTCAGGGATATGCTGAAGTGTATCTAGAAAATTTAATAGGAAAAGACCCGCTTGGGAATCATCGTCCCGTTTCCCTTCGCTATGGAAGAATGGCATTTGAGTTTTTAGATAGACGCCTTATAAGTGTAAATAATTGGCGAAACACGACCAATACCTTTACCGGAGTAAAATTAGCTCTAGGTCAGGACAAGAATGATTGGCAATTGGATGCACTGGTTGTAAAACCCATAATTCGGGATATAGAAAAATTTGATAGCACAGACCAGAATCGCCTTTTTTCCGCGGTCATTGGACATTGGAGAAAATGGTCGGATGTGGTAACTATAGAACCTTATTATTTGGGTCTAAAGCAAACTGCAAAACCTGAAAACAATACAACGGACCGCAATATTCATGGCACTGGGCTAAGACTATACGGTTTTATTAGAGATTCAGGACTTAATTTTGATCTCACAGGAATGTATCAATTTGGCCAAGACAATCAATTAAACCATAGTGCATATGCCATTACCTCAGAAGTTGGATACACCCTTAATTCAATAGAAACAAAGCCTCGAATAAGTGCATTTTTTGGTTATGCTAGTGGAGACAAAAATCCTAATGATACCAAGAGCAATCGTTTTGAGCGGTATTTTGGTTTTGCTCGCCCTTGGTCCTCTGAGGATTATATTGTCATGGAAAATATTATGGTACCTAAATTAAAGGTGGAGTTTCAAACTCGCTTAAAGGATATTTTATTTCGGTTTGACGGAGGTTACAGCTTCTATTGGTTAGCAAGTGAAACAGATCGCTTTAATAATTTATTAAGCGGGGGTGCCAATAACAGAGACCAGACCGGGAATAGTGGTAATTTTTTGGGCCATGGCTTAGATTTCAGAACCAGATTTAATCCGGTATCCTTTATAGCAGCCAATGTAGGGTATACTCATTTTACTTTTGGTGATTTTGTAGAAAATAGACAGTTTGTAGCCAATGGAGAAAATGCCAAGAATTCCGATTTTCTTTACTTAGAATTGTCTCTTAACCTTTTAGACCTTTTAAGTTACACCAATAGTTCCTCTAAATCATTCATATACAATAAATAAAAATGGATAGAATAAAAATAAAACATATTTCAATTCTAATTGTAGTCTTAAAGTTATCCCTTATTGCAATTGTTGTTTTTAAGTATTTACCGCAGGCTACTACGGAGGATTTAACCTTCAACGAAACTTTTTTATGGTTTATCTTAGCCGGGTTTATGGCACAAATCGTGGACGGTGCTCTGGGTATGGCTTATGGGGTTACCTCCAATTCTATCTTACTGGGCTTTGGGTTGTCTCCAAAAGTGGCCTCTGCGGCAGTCCATACTGCTGAGGTTTTTACCACGGGAGTTTCGGGGTTATCCCATATGAAGTTTGGCAATTTTGATAAAAAATTGTTTTTTAAACTCTTAGTTCCCGGAATGCTTAGTGCCTCACTTGGGGCTTACCTTTTAGGCGATATTTTAGATGGAAAAGTTATACGACCTTACATTATGGCCTATTTACTGGTTTTGGGGGTCTTAATTCTTTTAAAGGCGTTTAAGCAAAATTCAGACACTAAAGGAAATACAAAGAATGCACCTTATTTAGCCATGATTGGGGGATTTTTAGACTCCATCGGGGGTGGAGGTTGGGGGCCAATTGTAACCTCTAATTTAATCCATCAGGGAAATACCCCGGCGAAAGTAATTGGAACGGTTAATACTGCAGAATTTTTTGTAACCTATACTAGTGCGGGCATTCTAATTTATTTTGCAGGAATCCAGAGTTGGCAAATTATTTTAGGTCTTATAATCGGTGGTACTATTGCCGCTCCATTAGGGGCTTACATTACTAAAAAAGTGCCTAAAAAGCAGTTGCTGATTATTGTGGGAATTCTTATCATACTAACCTCTTTATATTCCTTGTCGCAGGTAATTTTATGATTATAAATTTAGAACTATTGTAAAATCAATGGTGTAAATTTTAATTTATAGCTCCAATAAGCTCACTTAAAAATTCATTAATATTAAATTCAGGATCCTCTGCCAATCCGGTCCGTACTATGACCAAATCTTTTGATGGCACAATAAACACATATTGACCTTGGTACCCGTTGGCGGAATACAAATCTTTGGGAACATCTGGAAATTTACCTTCGGAGTTTAACCAAAAGTGTGCTCCATATGTGCCTTCGGAATGTGGTGTTGGAGTAGTGATATAGTCCACCCAAGATGGACTAAAAAGTTGCTCTCCATTCCAGTGACCTTTGTGGAGATACAACAAGCCAAATTTTGCCCAGTCCCGTGTATTTGCCCAAGCATAAGATGAGCCAACGAAATTTCCTTCCATGTCGGCCTCCAAAAGCATGGAATGCATTCCTATTTTATCCATCAAAGCAGTATACGGAAAGTCTAGATATTCTTGTTGTGTTGTAAACTGTTTTCGTAAAATCCCGGAAAGCAAATTAGAGGTGCCTGAGGAATAATTCCAAATTTCCGTTGGTTTTGCAATGGCATTTTTTTTCAACTGCGCTTTAGTCATATCCGAATCCAAAAACAACATTTTGGTTACATCAGAAATAGTAGTATAATCTTCCTCCCATGCTAAACCACTTTGCATTCGTAACAAATGATTAAGGGTTATTTCCCGGCGGTTATCTTTATTCCACTCCGGAATAGGGGCGGGGTGGTTCAAATTTATTTTGCCCTCCTTTTCAAGAATTCCAAATAAAGTTGCCAACACACTTTTGGTCATGGACCAGCCAAGAATCGGGGTTTTTTTGTCAAATCCGGAAATGTATTTTTCTGCAATAATATGATCCTTGTACATCACCAAAACCGTTCTGGTTCTTTTTGTTTCAGGATTGGAAAATGCATTCTCTATAGCTTTATTTAGCTTTGTATAATTAATATTAGGAAATATAGTATCCGTTGGTTCTCCTGCGCCCAAAGGAAAGGGAAGGCTATTTTCTTTGATGTTTCTATTTGGTCTTAAAGAAATGGGTTTGTAAGCTTTATTGATGAGCACAGAGCCTAATCCGTCCCTATATACTGCCGTGCGTTCCATCAATCCAAAAACAGTAGAAGAAGCCTTTTTTTGATCATAGTCTACTTGGGTCTTTGCTAGCTTTATTAAAGGAAAATTGTTGTCTATTTCATTAATCTCAGCTTCAGGGCGCTCTGCCAAAAATACTGCTGAAGCCATGTTTTTGGCAGTGTAGCCTGAGATTATGTTTAATTTGGGATAATTATAAATGCCAAGAATTATAATAATTAAGGGTATAAGATAAACAACTTTTTTAGCGATTTTCATTCGGAAATATTTAAAATGGAGCTTGACTTTTTCTTGAACATAAGCTCAAATATAAGTTTTTTACAGCCAGAACCATAGTACTTATGAATGGCGTAAATGAACTATTCCTTAGCATCCGTCGGTTATGCTTTTCTCCTATTTTTGGTTACATTAGTGCCAAAAAACTAACTTCATCTTTTTACTAAGTACTTTTATGTTATCAGATACAAATTTTAGATCTCTCCCTCTTTTAGGGCTTGTAATTATTATTTTGGGCAGTTGTTCTTTAAATAGAGAAAAGAAAGAGGTGGTCTTGTACCAAAACCATTGCGGCAGTTGTCACTTAGCTCCTGAAATTAATACACTTCCAAAGCATATCTGGGAATCGGAAATTTTACCGGATATGGGAGCAAGGATGGGTATCAGGGATTCGGTGTATGATCCCTATAAAGATGTTTCCTTAGCTGAGCAAGGGGCCATGATGGAGACAGGTATTTACCCCTTTAATCCAATAATACCTCTTACTGACTGGGATTTATTAAAACGTTATATTTTGGAATTAGCTCCGGACTCATTGCCTGCTCAAGAATCTAAAGTTCAACCTAAAGAGTTGGAGCAGTTTGCCACTAAACCAATTTCTTTGGATAATCAAGAAGGAACATTTATTACTTATCCTGAATTTAATAGGCAAAACAATGAAGTTCTTACCGGGGATATGCGAGGTAATCTTTATTCCTATAATTACAAAACGGATAGTTCTACTTTTCAAAAGAGCTTTAGAAATCCAATTACTTCATACACACAAAAAGGCCATTTCGCGTATGCCACATTAGTAGGGTTTCTTAATCCGTCGGAAATTGCCTCAGGCGGAATTGTTGTGGTAGCTGATGAAAAGGCTAATGTAATAAGGGAAACCCTTCACAGACCGGTACACACCTTGGTACACGATTTTAATAAGGATGGAAATGATGAACTAATTGTTAGTGAATTTGGTGATCTGACAGGAAAGCTTAGTCTTTTAGTTAAGGAAGGGAACGGGCAATACAAAAAAACTGTTTTATTACCACAACCTGGAGCTTTACGTATTTTAGCTAAAGACATGAATAATGATGGTTTAGATGATATTGTAGTAATGACATCTCAAGGTAATGAAGGCATTACTATTTTATATCAAAAAGAGAATTTAAAATTTTCAGCGGAGCAAGTTATTCGCTTTAGTCCGGTTTATGGAAGTAGTTGGTTTGAAATGATTGATTATGATGGCGATGGTTATGATGATATTATTACTGTAAATGGGGATAATGCCGATAAATCCTATGTGCAAAAACCATATCACGGAATGCGCATTCATATCAATGATGGTAAGAATAATTTTGAAGAGAAATATTTTTATCCCTTAAACGGAGCTACACGTTTAGTGGCTGCCGATTTTGATCAAGATGGTGATATAGACTTTGCACTAGTAGCTTCATTCCCGGATTACGAATTGGACTCGGCGGTTAGCTTTGTCTACTTAGAAAATATGGAGGCTGACAAATATGTCTTTCAACCCTATACTTTTAAGGAATCAAATCTAGGGAGGTGGTTTCTTTTAGATAAGGGAGATGTTGATAGTGATGGAGATTTAGATATAATTTTAAGTTCCTTTACTTATGAATTTGCTCCTGTTCCCTCGGAAATAATGAATTTTTGGAAAGCAAAGAATGTGGATCTAATGATTTTAGAGAATAAGCTAAAAACAGCAACTCAATAATGTTGGAGAAAAAAAACATTATTCTTTTTTTACTTTTTTTAGCAGCTATCTCCTGCAAAAAAGAGGAAGATGAATATGTTTGGATCCCTATGAAAGTGACAGCAACGGCTTATAATTCACTTCCTTCTCAAACTTCCCACATTCACCCCGGTATTACTGCATGGGGAGATTCTTTAAAGCCCGGGATGAAATATATAGCCGTTTCCAGAGATCTAATTCGTAAAGGACTCGTATATAACACGATGGTAAAAATTGAAGGATTTGATGATGTATATGTTGTAAAAGATAAGATGCATCATCGCTGGCGGAATAAAATTGATATTTATATGGGCTTGGATAAAGAAAAAGCGCTTGAATGGGGTAGAAAAAAAGTTGAAATTCAATATGCCGTGAAAAAAGATAGCCTTTTTAATAAAGAGAATGGTCTTGAAACTAAAAAAAAGGCGAAGTCTAAACGGTTGCGAAAAAACCAAAAAGAATGAAGCCTGTTTTTTTTCTATTTCTAATTTTTGGATGTGTTTCATGTGGTTCTCAAAGGAAAATAGTAGATATTCCAATCTTGTTTAACGAAGAGAGAGAGGCATTAACCAAAGAATATCTTGCGGAACGCTATGGTCTTCTTCAGGACAACGCTCTAATTATTCCGAAAATGATAGTACTGCATTGGACTGCAATCCCAAACCTTAAAACATCCTTTACTGCCTTTAATCAGCCAACACTTCCCAATTGGAGACCGGAATTGGAAAATGTTAGCGGACTTAACGTATCCTCTCAATTTATGATAGATCTGGACGGCACCATTTATAGATTAATGCCTGAAACTACTATGGCAAGGCATGTTATAGGCTTAAACCACTGCGCTATTGGTATTGAAAATGTAGGTGGCACAGAAGATACGCCATTAACCCGAGCGCAGAAGCGAGCCAATATATGGTTAGTACGCTATTTAAAATCAAAATACCTTATAGATTATTTGATTGGCCATTATGAATATACCAATTTTGTAGGTCATGATCTTTGGTTAGAAAAAGATGATGGCTACCGAACGCAAAAAATAGATCCCGGAAAGGATTTTTTAAAAAAGATCAAAAGGAGGACTAAAAGCCTTAATTTTAAACCAACACCTTACACTTCAGACACTCATGAGTATTAGATATTTTATTTCAATAGCAATTTTATGCATTGGCTTTGATGGATATTCACAATCGATTGATATTACTTCAGCACTGTATGATACTTACGAAAAATACAAGGAACCCACTTTGGAGATTCGTCGTATAAAACATAAGGATTTACAACCATTGATTGAAAAACTTACAACAGACTCAAGATTTACGGTACAAAAAGTGGGTAACTCTATAGAGGGAAGAAGTATATCCCTAATAAGTATAGGAAAAGGAAAAACCAATGTGTTTTTATGGTCTCAGATGCATGGGGATGAGCCTACAGCCACGCAGGCTATTTTTGATATTTTTAATTTTTTGGTACATGAGGATTTTGAGCATGAAAAAGAGGAGATTTTATCCAGTTTAACACTCCACTTTTTACCCATGTTGAATCCAGATGGAGCGGAAGCCTTTTTGAGAAGAAATAAGTTGGGGGTAGATATTAATAGGGATGCCTTGCATTTGCAATCTCCGGAGAGTCAGATCCTAAAAAATGTCAGGGATAGTCTTCAGGCCGATTTTGGTTTTAATTTGCATGATCAGAGTACCTATTATAATGCTGAACGTACCGAAAAACCTGCGACTATTTCTTATTTGGCTCCGGCTTACAATTATGAGAAAGAGATTAATGAGGTTAGAGGTAATGCAATGAAAGTTATTGTTTTTATGAACAACATTATTCAAAAATATGCTCCCGGGCAGGTAGGCAGATATAATGATGATTTTGAACCAAGAGCTTTTGGAGATAACATTCAAAAATGGGGTACAAGTGCTATTTTAATTGAATCCGGGGGTTATCCAAATGATCCTGAAAAACAGGAAATACGTAAGCTAAACTATGTTTCTATTCTTTCTGCAATCTACACTATAGCCAAAGAAAATTATAAGGACATTCCCTTAAGTGATTACGAAAAAATTCCTGAAAACGACCGTAAATTGTTCGATTTAAAGATTGAGGGGCTAACCTATATGCTTTTAGGAAAACCTTATAAGTTGGACTTGGGAATACATCGCTTAGAATTGGGAAAAACGGCTAAAACTTTTTATTACACAAGCACTATTGCGGATCAGGGAGATCTATCTACTTTTTATGGTTACGAAACCTTAGATGCTTCCGGATATACTGCCAAGGAGGGAAAAGTATATCCCGAAACTGTAAAATCTCTGGATGCCTTGTATAAAATGGATGTAATCTCTTTGTTAAAATCAGGTTATACCTATGTTCGGGTAGAGGGTATTAGCAGGGATGTAAAGGATATAAGTGTTCCTATTAATGTAATCAGCACCAACTATAAAGTACCCCGTTTTCGATTTTATGTAGGCGCTACTCCCAATTTTATCTTAGAAAAAAATGGAAAAATTGATTATGCTGTGATCAATGGTTTTTTGGTACATCTATCAGAAAATAAGGGAGGGTTTAAAAATGCCTTACACCTTAGATAGTATACAAATATCCAAAACTAATAGGGGATTGAGTTCCGTTGATGAGTAAGAGGATAAACATGGCTACCAAAGTTGATACTATGGTAGAAAATAATAACAGTACTAAACTCTTGTATATAATAGAGGTTCTCCCGATAGCACTATCGCTAATAATTTTGTTGATGACTTCCATGATCTTCCATTTTTAAGGTTTACATAAGCATAGCATTAAGAAGGTTTATGTTCCGGACTTCAAGTTGGGGTTATATTCATAAAACAATTATCAAGTTAAATACCCTACCTGATAAAATTAATAAGTTAAAAGGTCATATATAAGCAAAAAAAAAGCATCCAAAATGGACGCTCTTAACATAAGTAGGGGAATTATTTACTATTCACAACCGCCGGTAAATCCTTTGGCATTAAATTTAGTTTGTACCGCACCCTGCTGACTGCCATTCCTAACCTGAATGGCTAAATTACTCTCACCACTTCCATCTCTTTTTGGGGTACAGTATTCAAATAAATAGAAGCTGTTCGCTCTCTCGGATATTCTTGCGGAAATAGTGTTAAACGTATTCTCCAATTCCGCTTTGTTTCCTGCAAATACGCTAAAAGTTTTACCAATATCGCTTAAAACTTGGGTATCAATTTCCCCGCCTAAGCCAATACTAAAGAATGAAATATTAGAATTGGCATCTCTAACTTTTTTAAGGGCAGCATCTTTAGTAAATCTGGAAGCCTGGTCGGTACCATCTGTAAATATAACAACTGAGGCAGCGCTAATGATTTCATCATTTAAGCTCTCTTTAACGAGATTAGAAGCAATGTCAGTAGACTTTATAACAGCTCCATATAAATCCGTTGAAGGATCCTTACTAATAGTCTCGGTGATTCCCTCTATAGAACTTATTAAATCTTCTTTTGAAGAAGTAAGCGGATTCAATAAATGAAGTTTATTCTCACCATCAAACCAGTAGATAGCCATTTTATAAGACTCCTGAGTTGTGGCCGGCATAACATTATTTACGAAACTTATTGAAGCAGACTGTAATTCAGGCAAACTGCTGCTAAGTACACTATTACTTAAATCTAACACCAATAAGGTTTTGCTATTAAAAATTTGAGCATTGGGAGAAATACGGGCTGATGCCTCTGAGGTAGAAATGGTACCAAAGCAGGCGTCATTTCTTCCCTGCTCGTAAATTGTGAACTGATTTGCTGTTAATCCTGACACTGGATTACCATTGGTATCTGAAACTTTAAATAAAATTGATACTTTTCCCGGTAAGGTGGTAAATTGTTCTTGGATAGAAAGAATTAGTTGATTTTCACCTAAATTAAGACATTTATCTACTGGCTTACCTTCTCCTAAAGGGTTATTGAGATTAGGGTTGAAGTTTACATCATCATCTGCATTTCCACAAGATAAAGCTAAAAGCAATGCAAAAAAAAGACAAGCTATTTTTGAGTAGAATTTCATTTTCTAGTTTTAATGTTCAACTAGCTTAACGTGCCAAACGTTTTAAAATTATGTAAGGAAAAAAGAATTCTGTTAATTAATGTTAAAGTTCATTCCTTTATTTTTTGTAGCTTTCCTAACACTTTTAATAACAAGTCAATAGTATTCAAGAAATGAAAGCAAAAACAATAACACTCTTAGCCGTAGTTTTGTCATTTAATGCACTTTTTGCTCAGCAGAAAACAATAGCAGAAAAATTAGGTTACCCTAAAGATGCAAAACTTCTGATTATCCATGCAGATGATTTGGGTGTAACTAACTCTGAAAATAGAGCCAGTGTTTATGGTCTGGAAGAAACTCCTGTTAATTCGGCAAGTATTATGGTTCCATGTCCTTGGTTCCTGGAAATTGCGGAATACGCTCGCAAGAATCCAGAAGCAGATCTGGGTTTGCATCTCACCTTAACCAGTGAATGGAAAAACTATAAATGGGGTCCGGTGAGTTCTCGCGATTCAGTTTCTAGTTTGGTAAACAAACAGGGTTATTTTTACGCATCTGTAGATAGTGTAGTTACCTTTGGTTCTCCAAAACACGTAGAAATTGAATTGCGTAATCAAATTCGGAAAGCGTACCAATTTGGTATAGACGTGACCCATTTAGATGCACATATGGGGGCTGCGGTCAGTAGTCCTGAGTTTCTGAAAATATATATTAAAATTGGCAAAGAATTTAATTTACCCGTGCTTCTTGACGGTCGGGTATTCACAATGGGTGCCCCAATTGGAGATTTGTTAAATAATAGAGATGTTATTATGGATGCAATTCCAACAAAATTACCGGAAGATCAAGAAAAAGGAACTGGACAGTATTATTCCAATCTTTTTAAAAGTTTAAAACCCGGTTTGACTTGTTTGTTGATTCATTTGGCTTTTGATGATGCCGAAATGCAGGCAGTAACTGTTGATCACCCTGAATGGGGTGCGGCATGGCGACAAGCCGACTATGATTTTTTTGCAAGTAAAGAAAGTAGTTCTCTTCTCAAAGAGAATAATATAGTGCTTGTAACCTGGAGAGAGCTTCGCGACAAAATTGTTAGAGCGCCATAATTTCATTAATAATTGCCATTCTTTAATTTTCATTGATACAATGTAAAAGGGAATTTTATGAAATTTCTTATATACATTTAGCGCTGAGAAATAAATTTTAGAACCAGTCCTACTGTTAAAAATCATTTGGCATTACAATGAACAGATTTTTTAGATATCTTCCTCTTATTTTTTCCATTTCCTTTCTGTTTGCCCAAAAAGAGAACCAATCTTTTCAATTGAATATAAGAAGAACCTCTTCTCCAATTACAATAGACGGCATTGGAAATGATTCGGGTTGGGAAAATACAGATGTAGCTAAGGATTTTTTTATGGTACTTCCTATGGATACAGGAAAGGCAATGGAGCCAACAGAAATCCGTATGGCTTATGATGCCGAAAATATTTATTTGTTGGCAACTTTCTTCCACGGTACGCCAGGTGCGTATTATGTGGAGTCGCTAAGACGAGATTTTAGCTTTGGTAAAAATGATAATTTTTTGTTATTTCTGGATCCCTTTAATAATCAGACCACTGGATTCTCGTTTGGGGCAAATGCCTTTGGGGCACAATGGGACGGGACCATGTATGGTGGTGGAAGTATTGATCTGAATTGGGATACCAAATGGGTTTCTGAAGTAACCCGAGATGATGAAAAGTGGGTTTTGGAAATCGCTATTCCTTTTAAATCTATTCGCTATGAAGAGGGGGTTACGGAATGGGGTATAAACTTTAGTAGACTAGACCTTAAATCCGGTGAAAAATCCAGTTGGACTCCTATTCCAAGACAGTTTCCTACAGCCTCATTAGCGTATACCGGAGTCTTGATATGGGACGCTCCGCCACCCTCACCGGGAACGAATATATCATTAATTCCATATGGTCTTGGGGCAATAACCAAAGACGTTCTTAATAATGCAGAAACAAACTATGAAAAAAAAGTAGGTGGCGATGTAAAATTTAGTGTAACATCATCTCTTAATTTAGATGTGACCATAAATCCTGATTTTTCCCAAGTAGAGGTAGATAGACAGGTTACAAATTTGAATCGATTTGAACTTTTTTTCCCGGAAAGAAGACAGTTTTTTTTAGAAAATGGCGACTTGTTTGCCAACTTTGGGTACTCCAATATTCGCCCCTTTTTCTCTAGAAGAATTGGGTTGGGTGTACCTATAGATGCAGGGATTCGATTAAGCGGAAATCTGAATGAAAATTGGCGTTTAGGGCTTATGGATATTCAGACCGCCAGTATTGACGCAATTGGATTACCCAATCAAAATTTTGCCGTGCTTTCACTACAACGTAGAGTATTTAGTCGATCCAGTATTGGCCTGATGTTTGTCAACAAGGAATCTTTAAAATATCCTTCTGAGGCTGATTCTTTGCGCACCTTATACCCTAAATTCAATCGAAACTTAGGATTAGAATACAATTTAGCATCCTCGGACAATTTGTGGACCGGAAAAGCATTTTTTTTAAAATCCTTTGCACCAAAAAGCCTTGGAAGTGGAATCACCCAAGCAGCCCATTTGGAATATAAAAGCAGACAATGGAATTGGCGCATTCAAGAAGAATGGGTTGAAGAAGGGTATACGGCAGAAGTGGGTTTTGTGCCAAGAACAGGATATGTCAATTTAACCTCTTACTTGGGCCATTCATTTTTTCCCAAGGGGGGAAAGATTTTGAGTCACGGCCCCAGAATGAATGGGCTTTATTTTTTTAATGAAAATTTTAGGCAGACCGATTATCTTAATTTGCTTGAATATCTTATAGAATTTAGAACCCGAAGCCTTTTAAATATTGCAGCATTCAACGAATACATAGAATTATTAGCACCTTTCGATCCAACGGGTTTAGGCAAGAAGACCTTAGCAGCAGGAACAAAACACCATTGGAACGGGATGGCATTTGACTTCACATCCAAACCGCAGAGCTTATGGACCTATACGTTTGGTGGTCGCTTTGGAAGGTACTATATGGATGGAAATCGGACTGCCTTAAATAGTACTCTGGGTTATCGTTTTCAGCCTTACGTGCGTTTGAACGCTGTGGTAAATTATAATCAAATACAACTCCCCGCACCATGGAATACAAACGAATTCTGGCTACTTGGTTCTGAGGTGGATATCACTTTTTCGAATAAATTATTTTTTGCAAACTTATTTCAATACAACGAGCAGTCAAGAAACTTTAACCTTAACTCCAGACTCCAATGGAGGTATAAACCCGCTTCTGATTTGTTCTTGGTCTATACAAATAATTACTTATTAGAGCCCTTTACAGGAAGAGATTGGTCGCTTACCTTAAAAATGACGTACTGGTTAAACTTGTAAATTTGTAATATGGTAATTCAGTACTGCACCATTCCGTAATGAAAGGCCTTGAAAAAGAATGCAGTTGTAATTCTGTAAAGTTTCTTAAACTTTTAAAAAAACTGTTAAATAAAATAGAAACGGCCTAATTTTTTAATAACTTTCAAGGAATAAAATTAGTTTTTTGAAACAAACCATCCTAAAAACATAATTATGCCAACTTATAGCGTAAAAATTAACGGCGAATTAAAATCAGTTGAAGCCAGTGAAGATGCTCCGGTTTTGTGGGTTTTAAGAGATCATTTAGATTTGGTGGGAACCAAATATGGCTGTGGTATTGCCCAATGTGGGGCATGTACAATTCACTTGGACGGTCAGGCTGTTCGTAGTTGTTCCCTAACCATGGATCAAGTAGAGGGAAAATCGGTAACTACCATAGAGGGCCTTTCAAAGGATGGTTCTCATCCGGTACAGCAAGCTTGGAAAGAAGTAGATGTCCCACAATGTGGATACTGTCAGGCAGGGCAGATTATGACAGCTGCGGCTTTTTTGGAAAGTAATTCCAATCCAAGTAGCGAGGATATTAAAAATGCCATGCACGGTAATATTTGCAGATGCGCGGCATATAACCGAATCCATAAGGCGGTTGAACTGGCTGCCAGTAAAATGGTATAAATTTTTTAGGGTAAACAGCTACCTTCATCTTTAGTTAACTATTCAAACACAACAAAAACATAATCTATGTCAACTTCAACACCATCAATGGCATTTAGCAGGAGAGGATTTATAAGAACATCCTCGCTCGCAAGCGGTGGACTATTAATAGGGTTTAACTTGTTTACAGCCTGCAAACCAAAAGTGACCCCCCCTGTAGATCTTGCTCTTTTGGACTACAACGATTTTAATGCATTTATTCAAATAGCAGACAATGGAGCAGTAACGATTTTTTCTCCAAATCCAGAAGTAGGTCAAGGAATTAAAACAGCCATGCCTATGATTATTGCGGAAGAATTGGATGTTGCTTGGAAGAATGTTTTTGTAAAACAAGGTGTTTTAGACACAAAAAATTATACTCGGCAGGTAGCAGGAGGTAGTCAGTCTATTCGTTTTGGATGGGATCCTTTGCGACAAACCGGTGCTACTGCCCGTCAAATGCTGATTAATGCAGCGGCTGCAAAATGGGGTGTAGATCCATCTGAATGTACTACCAGCGAGGGAGTTATAACTAATGCAAGTGGCGCAACTTTAGGTTATGGCGATGTTGTAAAAGAGGCTGCGGCTTTGGAGGTTCCGGAGAATGTTACCTTAAAGGAACCAAAAGATTACAAGATTATTGGTACCGATCCCGTAAACGTTGATATTGATAAAATAATTACAGGAAAGCCATTATACGGCATGGATTATAAAACAGTTGGGATGGTATATGCCAGCATTTTAAGACCCCCGGCTTTTGGCCAAAAATTAGAGTCTTTTGATGCGACAGAAGCCAAGGCAATACCCGGAGTTATAGATGTAATCAAGATTGGTGAAAAGGGACTGGCTCTTTTGGATAAAGAAAAAATTAACTGGACGGTTAAGTTAGGCAGAACAGAAAAAGTAGTGGTAATAGCCAAGGATACATGGAGTGCATTTAAAGGTAAAAGAGCTCTTAAGGTAACATGGGGTGAAGGTACACCATTAGAAAGTACGGAGTCTCAGGACAAAAAATTATTCGAATTGTTGGATGGTAAAAAGTTTACCACATACAGAAAAGACGGTAATATTGAAAAGGCCTTCGCAGAAGCTGATGAAATTGTGGAACGCACTTACGAGGCTCCCTTTCTACCGCACAACTGTATGGAGCCTATGAATTGTTTTGCAAATGTAACAGCAGATAAAGTTCATATAATAGGGCCGATCCAAACGCCGGAATCTGCGGCAGAGGCTGTGGCTGAATTATTAGAACGCGATCTTTCGGAGGTTCATGTAGAAATGTCACGTATTGGTGGTGGATTTGGAAGAAGACTTTATTCAGATTTTGTTTTGGAAGCTGCGGAAATTTCTAGTGTTATTAATAAACCGGTAAAAATGGTTTCTACCAGAGAAGATGACATGACCACAGGGGTTTATCGTCCTGCAACGAAATACAGGTTTAAAGCAAGCATCAAAAACGGCGAAATTACAGGGTACTATTTAAAAGAGGCAGCAGTAAATGATAGCATGTATGGAGCGATTGCTCATTTTTTTCCTGCCGGTGCGATCCCAAATTATCAGGTAGATATCGCCAGTTTTAAAAGCAATGTAACTACTGGAGCATGGCGTGCTCCATATACCAATTTCCTCGCTTATGCAGATCAAAGCTTTTTTGAGGAATTGGCTGAAAAGTTGGGTAAAGACAGTATTCAGTTACGTTTAGATCTTTTAGAGAAAGTGAAAGGTACAACAGATGAAAATATTCACTATTCTCCTGAACGTATGCAAGAGGTTATTAAGGTTGCTGTTGAAAAATCAGGATGGGGGAAAAAACCAGAAGGGGTATATCAGGGTTTTGCTTCTTATTATTGTCATAACTCTCATGTAGCTGAAGTTGCAGATGTTGAAATTGTGGATGGAGAACCAATTGTAAAAAAAATTACTTGTGTTTCTGACTGTGGTATTGTAATTAATGAATCCGGAGCTAAGAATCAAGTAGAAGGAGGCGCAATAGATGGTATTGGACATGCCTTGTACAGTGATTTTTCTTTTAAAGATGGCGTTCCTCAGTACAAAAATTATGATAGTTTTAGACTTATAAGGATGAAAGAGGCCCCAATAGTGGATGCATAT
Source organism: Arenibacter sp. (assembly GCA_041747755.1). GTDB lineage: Bacteria > Bacteroidota > Bacteroidia > Flavobacteriales > Flavobacteriaceae > Aurantibrevibacter. Next base: position 43,184 of record JBGTEN010000277.1, read on the forward strand.
TTTATCAACAACGAATTATCTCCAACCGGGCTAGGGGAGCCATCACTTCCCCCCGCCGGTGGAGCTGTTGCAAATGCACTTAAGGCTGCAACCGGAAACTTGTTTACCAAACAGCCTTTTATAAAAAGCCCGGAATTGTTAAAAGTGCCAAGCAAAGAAATCATAGGATAATAATGAACATTTTGTTATTTGGAGTAACCAGAGATATTGTGGGTAGTTCTTCTTTGTCCATACCCAAATCCAGTGAATTTGGGCAACGGAAATCCAAAACTGTAGGCGATTTAAAAAAGTATTTAGGAGTCATTTATCCTGAACTGCAAAAGCTGAATTCTTTAGCGGTTGCCGTAAATAGTGATTATGCTGCCGATGATACAAAAATCAATACCTTTGATGAAATTGCCTTGATTCCTCCCGTTAGTGGAGGATAAAATTGATGTATAAAACAAATGTTAGTAGACAATCACAATAGAACAATAAATTATTTACGCTTAGCGGTTACGGATCGTTGTAATCTGCGTTGCAACTATTGTATGCCATCTGAGGGAATTTCTTTCGCTGAAAACGAAAAATTGTTTACCATAGATGAACTTTGCAGATTGAGCACTATTCTTGTGCATCAAGGTATTGATAAAATTAGAATAACAGGAGGGGAACCTTTTGTTCGTAAAGATTTGATGGTATTGCTGAGAAATTTAACAACATTAAATGGACTTAATGATATTTCTATCACTACGAATGCCACACTTATAGGACCTTATATTGATGAATTGAAGGAATTGGGGATAACGAATGTAAATGTGAGCTTGGATGCCATAAACAAGGAAACGTTTGAGCGCATTACCAGAAGAAATCAATACGATATTGTCTACAATAATCTTATCCGATTGATTTCTGAAGGATTTAACGTGCGGATTAATTTTATTGCTCTCGAAAATCAAAATATTCAGGATATTATTCCAATTCTGGAAGTGATGAAACATTACAAAGTTTCTGTTCGCTTTTTAGAGGAAATGCCCTTCAATGGAGGTTCCAAAAAGTTTACTACTATTAATTGGAATTACAAGAAAATTTTAAGTCATATTCAATCGCATTTTTCGGAAATTGAAAAATTGGAGTCACCAGTAACATCAACTTCCATTAATTATAAAATTAAAGGTCATGCAGGTACTTTTGGTTTAATACCGTCATTTAGCAGGACTTTTTGCGGTACTTGTAATCGTCTCCGAATTTCTGCCACTGGAGATGTTATCACCTGTTTATATGGGAAACCGACCGCGAACCTCAGAACAATCATCCGCAGGGACGATTCTAATGGAGCAATTGAAAGTGAAATCTTAAAAGCCATAGGAAGTAGAGCAAAAACAGGTTTTGAAGCACAAGAAAGACACGCTGGTGTTTTTGAAAACTCAATGACATCCATCGGCGGATAAAAAATAAAGAAAAGAATGATGGAGACTGAATTGTTTGGACTTGTTCTTTCAGGAGGCAGAAGCACCCGAATGGGACTTGATAAGAGTATCATTAGCTACCATGGACTTCCTCAGCGCGAATATTTGTATCACATGCTAACTAAATTATGCTCCAAAACCTTTATTGGCATTCGGGAAGACCAACAAGAAGAAATACCTGCAGACATCCAAGTAATTATAGACAGAGATAAATATAAAGGTCCGTATAATGGCCTGCTAAGCGCTCATGAATCTTATCCGCGAGCGGCTTGGCTGGTTTTGGCTTGTGATTTACCACTTATGAATAGTAGCGCGTTAGAACAGCTTGTAAAGGAAAGAAACCCAAAAGCTGCTGCAACTGCGTTTGCAACTCAACTGAGCGAACTGCCAGAGCCATTATGTGCTATATGGGAACCCTCAGGGCTTCAAGAGTCTATTAAGTTTTTAGAAAGTGGAAGAGCTACCTGTCCCCGGAAATTTCTTATTGCTTCCAATGTAAAATTAGTGTTTCCGACTAATGAGAATGTCTTACTCAATGCCAATTCCAAAGAAGATTTTGAGGAAGCCATTACTAAACTGGAAGCCCCATGAAAACCAATCGGTATATACGTCATCTTCTTTTGAAGGAATTTGGAATTGAAGCTCAGCACAAACTTGCAAACGCCAAAGTATTGGTGGTAGGTTTGGGTGGATTGGGAATTCCTGTAGTACAGTATTTAAACGCAATGGGTATTGGTAGCTTAGGGTTGGTAGAGAAGGATATAGTGGAAATCACCAATCTTCAAAGACAGGTTTTGTATACAGAAAATGATATTGGCAAGTCAAAGCTAGAGGTGGCTATGGAAAGGTTGAAAAACCAGAATTCTGAAACAGATCTAAAGCCATTTCATACTTTTTTATCCAAAGAAAATGCGCTGGAAATTATTAAAGATTATGATTTGGTTGTAGACGCCTCCGATAATTTTGCAACGCGCTACTTGGTAAACGATGCTTGTGTACTATTAAATAAACCTTTTGTTTATGGGGCTTTGCATGGTTTTGAAGGACAAGTAAGTGTTTTTAATTATAATGGGGGACCAACTTACCGATGCTTGTTTCCTAAAATGCCCGAAGAGCATCAAATCCCAAATTGTAATGATAATGGAGTTTTGGGGGTAATTCCGGGAATTGTCGGAAACTTTCAGTCGTTAGAAGCAATTAAAATCCTTACAGGGGTGGGAGAAGTACTTTCCGGTAAATTATTGCTTTACAATGGGTTAAACCAATCTATCCTGAAGATTAATTTTCCTTTAAAGGTTGAGAATCTTGGAATCACATCACTAAAGGAAAGCTATTTAATGGAGCTTTGTGAAGCTTCTCGGGACCTAAAGGCTCAAGATTTTTTGGCAATTATAGATTCAGGAGAACAGGTGCAAATCGTGGACGTGAGGACACCTCAGGAATATGAAATTTTCCATTTACCAAATTCTATCAATATTCCGCTAAATGAGTTAGAAAGACGGGTAGATGAAATTAACTTTATAAAACCTGTGTACGCCATTTGTCAATCAGGACAGCGAAGTAAGGCGGCCGTTCATGAGTTACAAAGAAAATCAAAAAAAGCAACTGTGTATCATGTTTTGGGAGGTATGAATTCAGTTATAAAAGGGGTTCTGAAAACAAAAAATGATTATGCATAAGTGGCAACAGCGTAGAATAGTTCTTATTCCGGTATTTTCTACAGCTTAGAAGTGATACCTAATTTTTTTAAAACAAATATTTTAACCTAACGATGATTTCAATTGAGGATGCATACTCCAAAGTGCTGAGCTATTCCAGGTCTTATGGCACTGAAGAGGTATCTCTTGAAATGGCAAATGGGCGGATTCTTAGCGAAGCAGTTTTTGCCGATCGAGATTTCCCTCCTTTCGATAGGGCTACAAAGGATGGTATAGCCATAAATTATAAAGGACTTGAAAGAGGAAATAAGTTCAAGGTAAGTGGCGTAATTGCGGCTGGAACACCAATACAAAAGCTTAAAAATGACCATTGTTGTTTTGAAATTATGACGGGAGCAGTGATTCCCAATAACTCGGACACAGTAGTTATGTATGAGGATATTGAAATTTTGGAAGGAGTAGCAACCCTACACAAAACACCTCAAAAAGGAGCTGATATTCATTTTCAGGGAAGTGATAAGAAAATTGGCTCTTTAGTTCTAAATAAGAATAATAGAATTTCCCCCGCCGAAATAGGAGTACTTGCCTCCGTGGGAAAAGCGAAGGTGATGGTTAAAAAATTACCAAGAATTACCGTGGTATCTACGGGAAGCGAGCTGGTGAATGTTCATGAAGTTCCCTTACCTTATCAAATTCGAAAATCAAACATTTATTCACTATTCGCAGCACTTTCAGAAGAAGGATTTGTTCCGAAATTACTTCACATCTCCGATGATAAGGAAATAATTCAAAGTGAACTACTAAAGGTGTTGGAAGAAAGTGATGTGCTTCTCTTAAGCGGCGGTGTTTCAAAAGGGAAGTATGATTTTGTTCCGGATGCCCTTAATGCAGTTGGAGTTAAAAAAGTATTTCACGGAGTGTTACAACAACCCGGTAAACCCTTTTGGTTTGGGATACATGAGTCAACTCAAAAAATAGTATTCTCCTTTCCGGGAAATCCTGTTTCTACCTTTGTTAACTACCATCAGTATTTTAAAAATTGGCTCTATGCTTGTTTAGAATTAACTATTCCTGAATTTACTGTTATTTTAAATGAAGAAAGGCAGGTTTTAGGATCATTGAGCAAATTTTTTAGGGTTAAAACCACAATAAATGAAGGAAAACTAATGGCCTTTTTTGTTCATGAAAACGGTTCCGGAGATTTAACCAGTTTGGCTGAGTCTGATGGATTCATTCGCTTAATACCCCGAGAAAAACCATATTTAAAGGGAGAATCCGTACCTTTTATTCCTACCAAGAGAATCATATAATAATGACACACGAATTTAAAAAGATTATTCGGGCCTATCTGGAAGCGCAAAAGAAGAACTATAAAGCTGTATTGGCTTCTGTGGTTTATCTGGAGGGTTCCTCCTATCGTAGACCAGGAGTGCGTATGCTCATTTTAGAAGATGGCAGTATGATTGGTGCTGTCAGTGGTGGTTGTGTCGAAAAAGAAGTAAAAAGGCAGGCAGAAAGTGTTTTTAAAACCCATAAGGCTAAAATAATGACTTATGATGGTCGATACCGACTGGGTTGTGAGGGAATATTATATATCCTGTTAGAGCCTTTTGGTCCTGATACGGACTTTTTCGAATTGTTTACCAGAATCATTACACAGCGCAAAAATTTTACTATTAGTTCGTACTACCAAAAACAAGAAGGTGAAAGTGAGGGGTTAGGTTCCATTATTCAATTTGGTGACAGTGCTATAGCGATTCAACCTAATTATAGTTTAAAAACCGGACTTTCTGTTTTTAAGGAGGAAATGATACCTTGTTTTAAGTTGGTTATTATTGGTGCGGAGCATGATGCTGTTCAGTTATGTACTTTAGGTGCCTTTATGGGTTGGGAAGTAACTATTGTTGCTACACCTCTTGAAGAAAAGACTATTTCGGATTTTCAGGGAGCTGAGGAATTTAAGAATAGTCTCCCGGAAGATTTGGAAGTTAGTTCCATCGATCAGCAAACAGCTATAGTCGTAATGACACATAGCTATGCTAAAGATTTAAAGTATCTCTTGGCACTGAAAGATACTCAGCCTGCCTATTTGGGACTATTAGGTCCTACTCGGAGAAGGGAAAAATTATTGGGAGAGATAATAGAGCGCGCTCCGGACACAGCTCTTGATTTCTTTGATGGTATTCATGGTCCAGCCGGACTTAACATTGGTGCTGAGACCCCTCAAGAAATAGCCATCGCCATTTTCTCTGAGATTCTTTCTGTCATTCGAGATCAACCCCCTATGATGTTAAAAAACAAAATAGGCGGAATTCACAGTTAGTGGCGATGGGATTATGAAGAATGTAGGAGTACTTATTCTAGCGGCAGGAAATTCATCTAGGATGGGAAGTATAAAGCAGTTGTTACCTTGGGAAAACACAACGATGATAGGGCATGTAGTGCATCAGGCAGAGGTTTCAAATGCTAGTGAAGTTTTAGTAGTTTTAGGAGCCAACTTCGACTTGATAAAAAATAAAATGAGCTTTAAAAAAGCTGATTTTATTGAGAACAAAAACTGGAAACTGGGTTTGGGGTCTTCTATTTCCTGTGGTGTGCAGTATGTGCTATCAAAATGGGGAAGTTTGAATGGTATTTTGGTTATGTTGGCCGATCAACCATTGATAGATACCTCATATCTTAATTTAATGATAGATAAATTTGAAACTTCAGAAAAGGGCATAATTGCAACGAAATATAAAAGCAGGGTAGGTGTACCTGCAATTTTTAGTCAGCTGTATTTTAAGGAACTAGCCGAGCTAGGCGATGATTTCGGTGCCAAGAAGATTATAGCGAAACATAAAGATGATATTTTTGAAATGGAAGGTAAAGGAAAAACAGAGGATATAGATACGCTGGAAGACTACAAGGACCTTAAAAATTTTAAACAATAAGTATTTCTTTTCTAAAATGAATTATACACAATTGATTATGAATAAAATATGTTGGTTTTTTATCTTTTTTGTACTACTTCTTGTTGAGGTGAATGCACAAGAAATAAGCTTCGAATCGTACAATCCCCCTTCAACGCTGGTTGTCCCTCAGAATGAAATTAAACGGGCAAAATTTCCTTTTATTGATGTGCATAGCCATCAGGGCAAAATGGGAACGCAAGATTTATCAGAGCTCATATCGCATATGGATCGTCTCAATATGGGGATAATGGTAAACTTAAGTGGCGGATCTGGCGAAAGATTAAAGTTGGCTGTTGAAAATGTAAAGAAAAATTTTCCCAATCGCTTTGTGGTTTTCGCCAATGTAGATTTTGAAGGGGCTTCCGATGCGGAATGGACCCAAAGAGCAGTTTCTCAGTTGGAAGAAGATGTAAAAAATGGGGCAAAAGGACTTAAAGTTTTTAAAAGTTTAGGATTGCGCAATAAAGATGATAAAGGTTTACGACTTTCACCGGATGATGTTCGTTTAGATCCAATTTGGGACAAGTGTGGGGAATTGGGCATTCCTGTTATAATTCATATCGCCGACCCAAAGCCCTTTTGGGACGACTTTGATGCCAACAATGAACGGTGGTTGGAGTTAAAAACCCATCCTAACAGAAAACGATCCGATACAGATCCCGTTTCTTGGCAACAACTAATAGATGAACAACACAATATGTTTAAGAAACATCCCAAAACAAAATTTATCAATGCTCATATGGGTTGGTATGCCAATGATTTAAACAAATTAGGAGAATTAATGGATCAAATGCCTAATATGTATGTAGAAATAAGTGCTGTAATTGCAGAGCTGGGCAGGCAGCCAAAAAATGCAAAAAAATTCTTTTTAAAATATCAGGATCGAATATTACTTGGCAAAGATAGTTGGGTTCCAGAAGAGTTTCCTACCTACTTTAGGGTATTGGAAACAGATGATGAATATTTTCCGTACCATAAAAAATATCATGCCTTTTGGGCGATGTATGGAATGGATTTACCGGATGAGGTATTGAAAAAAGTATACTACAAAAATACAATGAACCTGATTCCCGGATTGGATAAAAGCTTGTTTGAAGATTAAAATTATTTCTATTGTTCCTGACGAAGATTTTTTGGAACATTTTTGCCGTAGTCCTGAAAAATACCACAAGAATTTTCCTTTTTCACTAAAGAGGTTTCTCTTTTCTTTTTAATCAAAGATTCAATTTGAGGAGATAAAAATTTCATACTTCAATTTTTTTGGGTTAATATGAAAACGCTGGCGACATAAAATTGTTATTTAAGTATACAAAATTATTAATTAAAGTATATAATATAACAAATGAACATGAAATTAATATAAATATAACAAGGATTAAAATCTATTGAACTGCAGAGTTTTAATTAGTGCAGCCTTTTTACTATTTTAAGGGAAAAATTACCGATCACTGAATTTTTAATTAAAAATTATTTTGACAGTAATCTTATGTTTTTTCCTTCTTAAGGCAACACTATGAACTTTAATACACCTAAACGTTTCAAAATGAATACAAATTCCTGCTATTTTTTATTGTCATTAATGGTATTGACTGCTTGCAAAGAATTACCAAAAGAAGAACCGGTTGCTCAAACGGGCATTGAAAAAGAATTTCGTATCGAAATAGTTAAG
>JBGTEN010000278.1:0-29347 GCA_041747755.1 Arenibacter sp.
TCCAAACCATGGACCTTAAGTCGATGTCCCCAAACATGAAAATCCTCTTCCCGCGAAAACCGAAGGGCAGCATCAACAGGAAAACGTGTAGTGGCGATTACGGTGGCGCCTGACCGAAGTAGAATAAGCACAATATGATAGCCTATTTTTAAACGAGCTCCCGTTACAATGGCTACCTGACCAGTTAGGTCAGCCGACTGAAACCGCTTGGCATAATTGAAATCTCCGCATTCCGTGCACATAGCATCGTAAAAATGATGGAGCTTGGTGTACGTCATCTTACAGACATAACAATTTCGGGGCGATTTTAATTCCCTCTCCTTCAAATTTTCCAAACTTGGAGCTGCAAGTAATTTGGGAGCTACAAATACAGCAGCCTCCCTTGCACTGCGTATTCCGGTTTCTTTTCGGGCATGTTTGTCGCGTTCCTGGATTTTTCGCTTTGCAGCCTTTTCCGAGTCCTTTTTCCACTGTTTAAATTGGGCTTTACTTGGTCTTGACAATATCCCTGCAGCTTTTAAAATAGCCACACGCTTTTCTTCAGCTAGACTTAATACTTCATGTGGATTTTCAGATAAGAACTGTAAAACAGATAAGCATTTTTCTACTTCCTCCGGACTAAGCCCGGAAGCAGTATCCGTATCAGAAGGATTTGGACGAATGGAACTCAAATTCTATTATTTTTAATATGCCAAATTTAAACTTTAATACCTTGCAAGCAATAAGTTACTATGGCTAAATCCCCAGACAGAATCTACCAATGATGCCTATTTTCTTGGTTTTTTAATACCTGCTAAAATTTTTACTCCCAGATTATTCTCCTGTGGTGGGACGGGACATGAATAACCATCAGCATAAGCACAATACGGATTGTACGCTTTATTAAAATCAATCACAATTGTATTACCTTCAGGAATTTCAAGATCCAAATAACGACCTCCCAGGTAAGTTTCAGCTCCGCTGGTTGCATCTGTGAAAGGTAAAAAGAGATGGTTTTTATATTCCTCCTTTTCCCTTAAAGTGTGACTTTGATAAATACTAAGTGTTATTTTTTCACCTTCCAAATAAAAAATAGCTTCCCCATACTTTTCATAAATTGGCAAGGAACCACTGCTTGTTTTCATTTGAAAAGGGAGGGCGTTCAATGTTCTTACAAAAGTGGCTTCTATCCTATAGTTTGAATCTATTTCAAAAAAATCATGACCCTTGAATTTATTTGCCTCTTGTTTTAAGGGAGATTTTTCCGGGTTTTTATACTGGGCAACTAACTCATCTTGAAATTCCGCCGCCGTTTGTGGAACTACTTGTGCATGAAGCGTAGAAAATAAACTAAAGACAAGTACGAAAAACAGTCTCCTATTCATAATATTTAGATTGAATTCTTAATTATTTAAACCGATTGGAAACAAGATACTAGCCCAAACTAGCCAAACTCTTTTCAAGTGTTTCAATTTTAGCTTCGGCATCCGCCTGTTTCTTTCGTTCGATTGCAATAACCTGCTCCGGAGCATTGCTTACAAAACGTTCATTTCCTAATTTCCTTTGAACTGAAACTAGAAATCCTTTGGTATACTGCAATTCTTCTTTAATTTTTTGGATTTCGGCTTCCACATCAATGGCACCGGTTACTGGAATAAAATACTCATTACTTTTTACCCGGAAGGTAATAGCCCCTTCAACCGGCGATTTTACATAACGAATTGATGAAATATTGGTAAGCTTACCAATAATCACGTCCCATGTGGATGAAAAACCCTCTTCATTTAAAAGGGAAAGTTCTAATTCCTCTTTCATAGAAATATTTTTTTCCTTTCGCACTGTGCGTATCCCAGAAATAACCTCAGCGGCCATCTCGAATCCTGAGATTAAATCCTGATTTACATTTCCCATTTCTGGCCATTGGGAAATGACCAGTGCCTCCTCAGGTTTGCGTTCAGTAATCTGCTGCCATATATCTTCTGATAAAAAGGGCATAAAAGGATGTAAAAGTTTTAAATTATTTTCAAATAACTCAATAACAGCATCAAAAGAAGTTCTATCTATGGGGTGTTGGTATGCGGGTTTCACAATCTCCAAAAGCCAGGAACAAAAATCATCCCAAACCAATTTGTAAGTCGCCATCAGGGCGTCTGATATACGATATTTGGAAAAATGATCTTCTATCTCGGCTAATGTTTGGTTGAATTTAGACTGATACCAATCAATTCCTAATTTTGAAGCTTCAGGTTGTGGCAGATCACTTACCTCCCACCCTTTTACTAATCGAAAAGCGTTCCAAACTTTATTGGCAAAATTCTTGCCTTGCTGACAAAGCGCTTCATCAAACAATAAATCATTTCCCGCGGCAGAACTCAATAACAAACCTACCCGAACGCCATCGGCGCCATAATTTTCAATCAATTTTAGCGCATCCGGGGAATTTCCCAAGGACTTGGACATTTTCCGTCGCTGCGAATCGCGCACCAATCCCGTTAGATACACATTCTCAAAAGGCCTTTCTTCTCTGAACTCGAACCCGGCAATAATCATCCGAGCTACCCAAAAGAATAGGATATCCGGGCCGGTAACCAAATCGTTTGTAGGATAATAGTAGGCTACATCTTTATTCTCAGGTTCCAGAATACCGTTGAAAACGCTTATGGGCCACAACCAGGAAGAGAACCAGGTATCCAGAACATCATTATCTTGTTTCAGTTGAGCCAAAGTCAGAGACTCAGCGGTTTTTTTTCCGGAGGCTTCTAGCTTCGCTTTTGCCAGTTCCAAGGCCTCTTCTTTACTCTCCGCCACCACAAAATCTTCTTTACCGTCACCGAAATAATAAGCCGGAATCTGTTGACCCCACCACAACTGTCGCGAAATGTTCCAGTCGCGAATATTTTCCATCCAGTGCCGGTAGGTATTCTCAAATTTCTTGGGAAACAGCTTTATGGATTCATCTTCCAAAACGGCTTTACTGGCTGGCTTTACTAAGTCCTCCATTCTTAAAAACCACTGATCGGATAACCGTGGTTCTATTACCGCTTTGGTCCGTTCCGAAGTTCCTATTTTATTGATGTGATTTTCAGTCTTCACTAAAAATCCACCATCTTGAAGTTCCTTTGAAATTTCCTTCCGCACCACAAATCGATCTTTTCCCTGATAATGCAGTCCAAAACTATTTAGCGTTCCATCTTCATTAAAAATATCTATAGTCTCTAAATTGTGCTTTTCTCCCAAAACTAAATCGTTGATGTCATGGGCAGGGGTAACTTTTAAGCATCCCGTTCCAAATTCCATATCTACATAGTCGTCGGTGATTATAGGAATGGCTCGGTTCGCTATGGGAATAAGAGCATTTTTACCTTTTAAATGAATATAGCGCTCATCATCCGGATGAATACAAATGGCCGTATCGCCCAAGATGGTCTCAGGACGTGTGGTAGCGATGGTCACTTTTTCATCCGAACCTTCAATGGGGTAGGCTAAATAATAAAGTAGCCCTTGCTTTTCTTCGTAGATTACTTCTTCATCAGATAATGTAGTTTTGGCTTCAGGATCCCAATTTACCATTCTGTACCCTCTGTAAATTTGACCTTTTTTAAAGAGATCCACAAAAACCTTGATAACGGAGGCCGACATATGGTCATCCATGGTAAAGGCGGTACGGTCCCAATCACAAGAACAACCCAATTTTTTTAACTGCTGAAGAATAACTCCCCCATATTCGTTGGTCCAATCCCAGGCATGTTTTAAAAACTCTTCACGGGTAAGATCTGCCTTATTAATGCCCTGTTCTTTTAATTTAGCAACAACTTTGGCCTCGGTGGCAATGGAGGCATGATCTGTACCTGGTACCCAACAGGCATTTTTTCCCATCAAACGGGCCCTTCTAATTAATACATCCTGAATGGTGTTATTAAGCATATGCCCCATATGCAATACCCCGGTTACGTTTGGAGGGGGAATAACAATAGTATACGGTTCTCTACTATCCGGAATAGAACGAAAATAATTGTGGCTCATCCAGTAGGCATACCACTTTTCTTCAATTGCGCTAGGTTCATATTTTGTTGCGATATTCATAATTTCGGTATGGTTTTTGCTCACCTAATAGCGGCTTGAACAAAACGATTGCTTTAAAAAGGTTAAACTAAAGTAATCCGAAAAGGTACTTGGCCGATTAGAAATACGAAACAAAAATAAGTAACGTTATTACATAACAAAAGAATTTTGATGTTCATCTAAAAACATTTACATTTGAAATTCACCCAAAACTAAAAATGATGAAAAAAATAGTACTAGTTTTATTTATTGGTTTACTGGGATTTAACTTGACTGCACAGGATAAAGTGGCTAAAATTGAGTTTAAATCCGAAACCGTAGATTATGGAGATATCGAGAAAGGAAGCGATGGAGTACGTGTATTTACTTTCACCAATACTGGAACTGCGCCCTTAATCATAAGCAACGTTAGTTCTAGCTGTGGTTGTACAATCCCTAAAAAGCCTGAAGATCCGATATTACCCGGAGCTACAGGAGAAATTCAAGTTAAGTATGACACGAATAGGGTTGGTCCAATTCGAAAGGCCGTAACCGTTACTTCCAATGCTGATACTCCTACAAAAATACTAAAGATTAAAGGAGAAGTTAAAGGCGATGTACAGTAAGTAAAGTGACAAAATTAATTCTAAAAGCCCGTAATTACGGGCTTTTTTTTATTTAAAGAGCTCTTTTAACACAAAACTAAAAAGCAGGTCTTTATTGTATCTTTCAATCAATATTCGTATTTCTTTACCCTCTCTTTCATTTAAGAGTTTGGTCACTTCTTGTAATTTATAATTATGGACACTTTTTCCATTAACAGATAATAATAAGTCTCCTTCTTGCAGGCCTGCAAGCGCAGCCGGACTTCCTGCTCTTATTCCCGAAATAACAATTTCCGGCACTAAACTAAGCCTTGTCTTATGTTCCATAAGTATCTGCACGTTTCCAAATTTCCTTTCTTCACTATCTAAAATGCCATTCGCATCCGTGATTCGTTGAGAAATTAAGCGTACCCCATCGTGCTGAATTTCCACACCACTTAAATTGTACTGAAAAGGTGCATTGAAGTACTTATTTCTCCTAAGTGCTATTCTATTATTTGGGTAGTCAAGAATAATATTGAATCTTTTTAACACCTCGCCTCCCAAGCTGCCATTTCTGCCATCTAACCCTTTAATTTTCTTAAAAAAGTCCATATCTGGAAATGCAGCCTTTGCATCCTCCAAAGAATAACTTCCTATTTGTAAACGTCTGATTTTAGTTCGCTTGCCAAAAATACTTCCGCTAAGTCCTCTACCTAAAAAGTCTTCGAAATTTTTATCAGGGAGCCTAATATCCTTTTCTTCATCGGGAAAAAGCCAGACTGCATCCCCACTGCCCGTATCTAGCATTAAATTTACTTCAACCTTTGTTTCATCTTCCAGAAATACATCTCCTTTAATCATTGCACGTTGATTAATTATCTCCAAGGGTAAGGTTTCGAATCCCTTATTCCTTTTGTAATTGTAGAACTCCGGATGATAAAACAAAATGTTTTTTGTTCCATAATTAATCTCAACAATAAAGTCCCGGAACAAATCATAGCCAATTATTCCATGAACAGGAATACCCATTGCAGGTGATAAATTAAAACCTTTATCCAAAACCACATAAAGCATCTGATCATGATTCTCTAAATTGTTTATCCTAAAAAAATTTCCTTTTGAACTGAGAGCTTTCAAAGGCTCTCCATCACCTAGTCCGTTAATTGAAATCTCACTGACATTATTAAGTTGAATTGAATCTTGATCGGACAAACTAAAGAGAACTGATTTGCTCACCCCTGTATCTAAAATAAATGATAATTTAGAACCATTTATTTCCACCGGAATCACAATCAGATTGTTGACAAGATTGAATTTCACTTTCTCACTGGGTTTGCCTTTTACCAAATTAAAGGACTGTGAAATTCCCAATAGCGGAAAAATCATTAGAAAGAAAACAAAATATTGAATTTTAGCATTCAAAATCCTTATTATTAACGCATTAACTACCTTAAAGATAAGAATTATTTGTATACAAATGTTACAATTTACTCGCGCAGAAATGGAGTTAAATAAAATGAGCTGCTCTTGTTTTGTCCATAATGATTTCCCATTTTTGTGAAAAAATAACTTTATGCCTTCTATCTCAAGAAAAGGACTCTTAATGCCGGAATCGCCAATCCGTAAATTGGTTCCTTATGCGGAGCAGGCAAAAAAAAACGGTATCAAAGTAATTCATCTTAATATTGGACAACCTGATATTAAAACACCGCAACTTGCCTTAGATGCAGTTAAGAATAATACTTTAGAAGTACTAGCCTACAGTAGAACAGAAGGATCCGAAGCTTACAGAAAAAAAATTGCGTTATATTACGCAAAACAACATATTAGTATAACCGCAGAAGATATCATAGTTACTACAGGCGGTTCTGAAGCACTTTCTTTTGTCATGGGTAGTATTGCCGATACGGATGAAGAAATTATTATTCCGGAACCATTTTATGCCAACTACAATGGATTTGCAGTTGCATGCGGTGTTAAAGTTATACCCGTTTTTTCAGGAATTGATTCTAATTTTGCCTTACCCCCAATTGAAGCTTTTGAAAAGCTCATAACTCCAAAAACAAAAGGAATTCTGATTTGTAATCCAGGAAACCCTACAGGTTATTTGTACAGTAAAGATGAGATTAAGAAACTGGCGTCTTTGGTTAAAAAGCACAATATATTTTTAATTGCAGATGAGGTGTACAGAGAATTTACTTATGACGGAAAAGAACATTACTCCATTCTTAAGGAGCCGGAATTAGATGCACATGCAATTGTAGTAGATTCCGTTTCTAAAAGATACAGTATGTGCGGTGCCAGAATAGGATATTTAATTTCCAGAAACAAAGAGCTTATACAAACCGCCCTTAAATTTGCACAAGCCCGGTTGTCGCCACCAACTTATGCTCAAATTGCCAGCGAGGCGGCTTTGGATACCCCTCAAAGCTATTTTGATACTATTATTGAAGAATATGTTGTTAGAAGAAATGTACTTATTCAAGGATTGGAAAAGATAAACGGGGTTAAAGTTGCAAAACCGCAAGGTGCCTTTTATTGCATAGCAGAACTCCCCGTAAAAAGTGCGGACGATTTTGCAAAATGGCTTTTAGAACATTTTGATATTAACGGCGAAACTGTTATGGTTGCGCCGGCTGCAGGATTTTATGCCACTCCGGGACTGGGTGAAAATCAAATTCGTATTGCCTATGTCTTGGATCAGGAATCCTTAAAGCGTGCTATAACTATTTTAAAAGAAGCACTTTTAGCATACCCCGGTTAATGAAGATTCAGGAAAATATATCCCTTAAAAATTACAACACCTTTGGCATAGAAGTTAAAGCCAGATTTTTTTATGAAGTCACTTCCGTAGAGGACTTAAAAATGGCGTTAATGCTACCCCAATATCCAACTAAATTCATTCTTAGTGGAGGTAGCAATATGCTTATTTCAAGAGATATTGATGCCTTGGTTTTGCATATAAATATCAAAGGGATTAAAATTGAAACCGAAGATGACCATCAGGTAATTCTAAAGGTAATGGCAGGAGAAAATTGGCACAATATGGTATTATGGACCCTGGAACGTGGCTTTGGAGGACTGGAAAACCTATCACTAATCCCGGGAAGTACCGGAACTGCGCCTATCCAGAATATAGGGGCCTATGGTGTAGAATTAAAGGATGTATTTGACAGTTGTTTGGCAATGGATGTAAATAGTCGGGAATTGGTAAAATTTACCAAGGAAGACTGTCAGTTTGGTTATAGGGACTCTTATTTTAAAAATGAAGGACTTGGAAAGTATATTATTACCTCAGTAAATTTTAAACTTACAAAACAAAACCATAAAAAAAACACCTCTTACGGCGCTATTGAACAAGAACTGGAAAAAATGAATATTACAGAACCATCTATAAAAGATATCTCCAATGCAGTGGTGTCTATCCGAAAAAGTAAGTTGCCGGACCCTAAAGAAATTGGGAATAGCGGTAGTTTTTTTAAAAACCCGGTTATAAGTGCCATGGAATTTGCAGAGTTCAATGCAAAAAATCCCCTAGCTCCTTTTTACAAAATTTCAGAAAATGAATACAAAATTCCGGCTGGTTGGTTAATAGAGCAATGTGGCTTTAAAGGAAAAAGATATGGTGATGCAGGAGTATATAAAAATCAGGCCTTAGTTCTAGTAAACTATGGTAACGCAACAGGTAAGGAAATTTTGGATTTGGCAGAAACAATTGTAAATGAGGTTTATAAGACATTTCATATTCAAATTGTTCCGGAAGTAAACATCATAAAATAACCCCTGAATACTAATTCAGGGGTTATACCAAACCAAACTAACCAAAAAATTAATGTACAATTACCAGCTGTACATTAAATGAATTAAAACTCGTAGATAACGCCTCGTATAACAATCAATTTTATAATTTAGCGTTCAAACTATATACGGTTAAGAAATTAAATTGGATGCTTCAAGATAATTTTTTTTCGTTAACCCAAGCTTATGTATGAGTATACTTCTTGAAAATCACATTGTAGAACTTTTAAAGGAACGGAATGAGAAAGCTATTTCACTCCTTTATGAGCATTACGGAGATACCCTTTATGGAGTTGCCCACAAAGTTGTTCGGGACGAAGATTTGGCACAAGATGTGCTTCAAGAGAGTTTCGTCAAAATATGGAAAAATTCAGATTCATATGATTCTTCAAAAGCAAAATTGTTTACATGGCTTTTTAGAATTACCCGGAACACCGCCATTGATAAACTTAGAAGTGCAAATACAAAGGCTGATAGAGAAATCCAAATAGACGTTTCGGACGTATATACGCTAGGTGTGGAGAGTACACGACCCGAGTTAATGGATGTTCAGGAAAATTTGAATAAAATAGAGCCTAAATATCAAATTGTTTTAGACGCCCTTTTTTTTCAGGGAATGACACAGCAAGAGGCCAGCGAAGAATTAGATATTCCTTTGGGAACTATTAAATCAAGGCTTAAAATTGGTCTTAGGGAACTAAGAAAAATGTACGGTACTTCCATGATACTATTTATTTTAATAAACTTTTGGTTATGAAAGAAAAAATAAAATTATTCCTTGACACTGACTTATTGGAAAAGTATCTGTTAGGAACAACAACCGCCGAAGAAAATTTACAAGTAGAACGTTATATCGCCATGTATCCCGAAGTTAGAGATACATATAATGAACTGCAAGAGAATTTAGAGGCATTTGCCAAAATATACGCAATAAAGCCACCAAAAGGTCTTAAAGACCGTATTCTTACTAAAATTAAGAAAGGTAATTCTAATAGAAGAAAATTCTATAGATACGCAGTTGCAGCAAGTTTTGCAGCCTTTCTTTTTGCAGGTTCTTCTTACTTCTTTTACAACCAAAATAGAAGTCTGCAAGAAGAAAACGCTATGGTTACCAACAAAATAAAAGATTTAGAGGTGGTTATGCGAGAGCAATTAGAAGATGTTCGCAATCAATTTATAGTCCTTAATAATCCCATGACTAAAAAATTTAATGTTAACGGTAACAAAAAGGCTAAAGAATTAAAAGCAGTAGCATACATTAATCCTGTTAAGAAACTTTCCTATATTAACGTTAGTAATTTGCCAAATTTACCTGAAGATCAATGTTTTCAACTTTGGGCAGAGGTAAATGGTGAAAAAATCAATCTAGGAATTATTAAAGAGTTAGATGACAAGTCTAAATTACTGGCGCTTCCCTATGCAGAAAACGCTGTAAGTTATATTACTATAGAACCAAGAGGAGGCAACCATACTCCCACAGTAGAAAACATAGTGGCCAACATAGCATACTAAGCTCATAATCTTAAAGTTTCACAAAACCCCCAAAAAAAGGGGGTTTTTTTAGTATCTTTGTTAAAATAGTGTCCATGAAATTAGCGCTCTTAACAATTCTACTTCTTGCTGTTGCTTTTGCCGGAATTGCCATAAAATTATGGCTAAAAAAAGATGGTAAATTTGCAGGTACATGCGCCAGTCAAAGTCCGTTTTTGAATAGCGAGGGTGAGGCTTGTGGTTTTTGCGGAAAACTTCCCAGTGAGCAAGATTGCAAAAAAGACGTTCGGGCTTAATTCGAATTTAATAGAATTAAATAGCCGAGCTATTATTAAGAAAATGACTTGGGTAAAATAGAAGCTACACTTAACAATATTATTACAAGGGCTAAAACAGGCAACCAAATAGCCTTTAGTACCCTTCTGGATACTTTCTGGAACGATGTATACGGTTTTCAACTGAAAAGAACTAAAAATGAAAATGATGCGGAGGATATTACTATCCAAACATTTTCAAAGGCATTTGATAAAATTGGTTCCTATGACGAGTCCTATGAGTTCAGGACATGGCTCATTACCATCTCCAAAAATTTACATGTAGATCTCATTCGAAAAAAGAAGAGAACTATACTAGACAGCACAGAAGGCAATAGTGAAGATGCCATTAAAAAAGTGCTCGATGACACCCCCACAGTTGAAGATCAATTAATTACTGAGCAAAATTTAGCCACTTTACTTCAGTGTATTAAAAAGCTAAAACCAGACTACCAGAAAATAATAAATTTAAGATATTTTAATGAGCTTAGCTACATAGAAATTGCCGCAAACCTTAATGAGCCTATTAACAGCGTTAAAGTGAAGCTCCTAAGAGCTAAGAAGCTACTGGCAGAAGTTATTAAAAATAATCGAGAGCAATAATCCTACGCTATACTCTCTCTAAATATAGAGCAATTACTTTTGTATCTTTGCATAAAAATGTACTATGAGTGTTGAGACGGACGCAAGTATAATACCCCCAAAAGGAAAACCCAAATGGCTACGGGTAAAATTACCCACAGGCCAAAAATATACCCAGCTAAGAGGTCTAGTAGACAAATACAAGCTTAACACCATTTGTACTTCCGGAAGTTGCCCTAACATGGGAGAATGTTGGGGAGAGGGTACCGCTACTTTTATGATCTTAGGTAATATATGTACTCGTTCTTGCGGTTTTTGCGGGGTAAAAACTGGCCGACCAGAAGAAGTAGACTGGTCTGAACCCGAAAAAGTTGCTCGTTCAATAAAAATTATGGGGATAAAACATGCTGTTATAACCTCTGTGGACAGGGATGATATAAAGGATATGGGTTCCATAATTTGGTCCGAAACGGTAAAGGCCATCCGCAGAATGAACCCGGAAACAACTTTGGAGACCTTAATTCCAGATTTTCAAGGAATTACTACCCACTTAGACCGAATTGTAGCTGTTTCACCAGAGGTAGTTTCGCATAACATGGAAACTGTTAAAAGATTAACAAGAGAGGTTCGTATTCAGGCAAAATATGAGCGTAGTTTAGATGTTCTGAAGTACTTAAAAGATAGTGGAGTATCACGGACAAAGTCCGGGATTATGTTGGGCTTAGGAGAATTGGAAGACGAGGTTATTGAAACAATGCAGGATTTAAGAATGGTCAATGTAGATGTAGTAACCATAGGTCAATACTTGCAACCTTCAAAAAGACACTTACCTGTAAAAGAATTTATTCTACCTAATCAATTCGAAAAATATAGAGACCTTGGCTTAAAAATGGGCTTTAGACATGTGGAGAGTGGTGCTTTGGTAAGATCATCTTACAAAGCGCATAAACATATTGAATAACATAAAGATGAGCCCTGCTTTTATCCAAATATTCCTTTTTACTTGAAATAAACTTAGCATTTGGGATGTTTTGTGAAATTTAATGCTTTGGTAACTTGCTGCGGTCCGGTCAACTTCTTTTTAACAACTTCAAAAAAAGTCAAATGAAACCTATACGCATCGGAATAAATGGGTTTGGCCGAATAGGCAGAACACTCTTTAGACTATTATGTGAACATCCAAACATTGAAGTAGTTGCAATTAATGATTTAGCCGAGAGCAGAATCCTATCTCACTTACTAAAATATGATAGTATTCATGGCGTTTTGCAAAAGGAGATTACCTACAGTGATGACGCTATATTTGTAGATGGTAAAAAAACCGCAATAACAAATTACAATACGCCGCAAGATATAAATTGGTCTAAATACAAGATAGACATTGTTGTTGAGGCCACAGGTAAATTTAAAACGTATGATGCGCTCCGTTATCATTTAATGAATGGCGCCAAAAAGGTAATTTTATCGGTTCCTCCAACCGATGATTCCATAAAAACTATTGTGTGTGGCATTAATGATGATACGCTTAATCAGGATGACCATATAATTTCCAATGCGTCTTGTACTACAAATAATGCCGCACCAATGATTAAGGTTATCCATGAACTTTGTGGCATAGAACAGGCCTATATAACAACCATACATTCCTATACCACAGACCAAAGCTTGCATGACCAACCTCATCATGACTTAAGACGAGCTAGAGCCGCATCACAGTCTATTATACCAACTACGACAGGTGCGGCCAAAGCATTGACTAAAATATTTCCAGAACTTGATGGCTTAATTGGAGGCTGCGGTATACGCGTACCTGTCCCAAATGGCTCTTTAACCGACATCACCTTTAATGTCAAAAAGAGTACTTCAATTCAAGAAATTAATGATACTTTTGAGAGAGTTTCCAAAAACGAACTAAAAAACATACTTTTCTATACGAAAGATCCTATAGTTTCCATTGATATAAACAATAGTTGTTACTCTTGTACGTTTGATTCTCTGATGACTTCGGTCATTGGAAAAATGGTAAAAATAATAGGATGGTACGACAATGAGACTGGTTACAGTAGCCGGATAATAGACCTCATACATATTTTAATAAAGAATAAATATATTTGAAGTTTAAAGGTTTACATATACAATTGAGCACCTTGTGTTTGCTTTGGACTTTAGGGTCTACAGGACTTACTATGCAAGCTCAGGAAAGTTCTTCTTCTGAAAAAGATATAGCGTATTATTTTAATGTGTCCAGAACTTTTAGAAACGAAAACAAGCTGGATCTAGCACTTGAATCGTTAACCCGTGCAGCGGAGTTAGCGGAAAAAAACGAGGATATTAAGTCCTTAATAGATTGCTATCATAAATTTGCTATGCTTTATCTGCTAATGGATAAAGATGAAACCACAATTTTTTATTGGGATAGAGGAAAAACACTTCTTAAGGAAACATCATACCCTTATGGTAATGCAATACATAAATTCATAGAAGCCGTTTTACTTTACAAAGAAGGGAAAAATTTTCAGGCCATTTACATGCTTAATGAAGCAAAACAACTCAACAACGATAGAAATTTGTTGAACAATATCGTTTTAATGGAAGCCAATATCTATCTGAAAATTGAAAAATATGATGGCGCTTCCAAGAACTATAATGCATTGGTGGTCAATAGCGATATTTATGAAAAAGACTACTTATCCACACAAGCGTATTTAGGATTAGCTGAACTGTACTACAAAACTGAAAAATGGGAAGAGAGCATTAAAAATGGGGCATATGCTCTAGACATTGCTGCCAAAAACAATTTTTTTAAAGAAGTCCTTACAGCAAATCAATTACTAACCAATGCATACGAAAAACTGGAGCAGTATGATTTGGCATTAAGTAATAACAGAAATTTACTTAAAATAAAAGATTCCATTTTCACCGAAGAGAAATTAAGAACTGAGGCAAAGACTTCTGATAAGATTCAATTCGATTTTATGTCAGGGGAAATTAGAAGACAGGATGAGAAGATTGAAGAGCTTAGCGCATCTGCGAACCGCTCTGAAATTACAGCAATATTGACCTCTGCCTTTTTGACCATTATATCGCTTCTCGCGGTTTCTCTCTACAGGAATAATCAAATTAAGTTAAAAACGAATGATCTGTTGCAGACCAAAAATAATGAACTGCAAGCCGCCAGAGATGCAGCCGTCCTTGCCATGGAAGCGAAAACAAACTTTTTGTCTACAGTTAGTCATGAATTGAGAACCCCTTTGTATGCGGTTACGGGCCTCACTCATCTACTCTTGGAAGAAAATCCAAGTGAAGAGCAAAAGGAACACTTAAAATCCCTGAAATTTTCAGGAGATTATCTTCTAAATTTTATCAATGATATTCTCCAGATTAACAAAATCGATGCGGATAAGCTGGAGACCATGAGTGTGGACACCAATCTTAAAAAAATACTTTCAGAGGTTATCAGCTCCTTGCAGCAAAGTGCTAAAGAAAACAATACCAAGATTATTCTTGATTATGATCCGGACATCCCCTATTATTTGATGAGTGATCCGCTAAAAATATCTCAGATCTTTATTAATCTTATTGGCAATGCAATAAAATTTACCAAAAATGGAGAGGTAAAGGTAGTTGCCAAATTGGTAAAAAAGGTAGAAGATGATATTACAATTTATTTTGAAGTTAAAGACACCGGTATTGGTATTTCCGAAGATAGACAGCAGAGTATTTTTGATAGCTTTGAGCAAGGTTCTATCCAAATAAACAGAGAATATGGAGGTACCGGACTAGGACTTACTATTGTTAAAAGCTTACTGGGTTTATTTGGTAGCAAAATTCAACTTCAAAGCGAATTCGGCAAGGGAAGTGCCTTCTTTTTTGAACTAAATTTAAAAAGTAAAGATGGTGTTATAGACGACATCCCTTTTGAAATTACCCAAAGGGATTATGAGATTGGAGGACTACACTTATTGTTGGTAGAAGACAACAAAATAAATCAAGTAATTACCAAAAAAATGTTACTCAAAAAGGAAATTACATGCGATATTGCCAGTAATGGTACAGAAGCAGTAGCCTTAGCAGAAAAAAATACGTATGATGCCATTTTAATGGACATCCATATGCCGGGGATTAGCGGTGTAGAAGCTACAATTCAAATACGAAAGTTTGATGTAGTTACGCCCATAATTGCCCTAACTGCTATTTCACTAGACGATAGTTTGGAGAGTTTTTACGCGGCAGGCTGTAATGATGTAGTAACCAAACCCTTTAGACCAGACGTATTCTATCAGAAAATTGGGGAAAACATTTTTAACCCAAGAAAGAAGGCGGCTAATTTATAGACTTAAGCAATGCCATCATTAAGCGTTGCTCGCCATCACCAATGAACTTATGGGAAATGGATATATAGAACAGATTGGTTACCTTTCCCTTTAATCTAACAAAATCTTTCTCAGTGGTAAGAATCAATTCTTTTGTATTCAAGAGGTCTATCTCCTGCTGAGTGAAAAAATGATGGTCATTATACTCCAAATGCTGAACATTAATACCTTCATTGTTAAGAAATGTAATTAAGGGTTTTGGACGAGCTATCCCTGTAACTACGCCTACCTTCTTACCTTTAAGTTCTTTAAGTGTTATTGCGTTGTTAATACCTTTTAGATCCTTATTATAGTCCAAATAACTAAATAAGACTTGTTGATGCAATGCCGGTTTCAACTTTTTCGCAATCTGCTTTTGTTCAATCTCGGTTAGTGTTTCAGGACACTTTGTAACAATGATTACAGAAGCCCTTTTTGCCTCCGAGACACTATCCCGAAGATTTCCCGTAGGTAAATACCAATCATCTACATATAGATTACTATAATCCGTAAGCAAAATTGAAAATCTGCAGCTTACCTTTCTGTGTTGAAAGGCATCATCTAAAAGAATTAATTGTGGTTTAATATCCTTTTCCAAAATAGTTATTGCACGGGTTCTGTTACCATCAACAGCAACTATACTATTTGGAAATTTAGAGAAGATTTGATAGGGTTCATCACCCAGGTCTTCCACTTTTAAACTTTTATCGGCCAGAACAAAACCTTTTGACTTTCTTTTGTATCCCCTACTTAAAACTGCCAATTTGTAATTCGTTTGTAATTTAGACAATAGAAATTCTATCATTGGTGTTTTCCCCGTTCCTCCCACACTCAGGTTACCTACACAAATTGTTGGTGTTTTAAATGAAGTAGATTTAAAAAATCCAACAGTGTAAAGGTAATTGCGCAGATATACCACCACTGCGTAGACCAATGAAATGGGAAACCCTAATTTTCTTACTACTTGCATTAGAACGAAATTATAATATTTTATCTTTGAACACCCTATAAAATTTTAAAATGATTGTACAAGAAGTTATTGCTATTTTGGAAGAGTTAGCACCTCTGGGTTATGCCGAGGATTTCGACAATGTAGGTCTACTCGTGGGCAATTCCGAAACCGAGGTTTCCGGTATTCTTGTAACTTTAGATACTCTTGAAAATGTTGTAGAAGAAGCAATAGAAAAAAAATGTAATCTCATCATAAGTTTTCACCCCATCATCTTTAAAGGTATGAAAAAGATTACGGGTGAAAATTATGTTGAACGTGTTGTAATTAAAGCCATTCAACACCATATTGCCATCTATAGTATGCACACCGCTCTGGATAATTCATCTATAGGTGTAAATGCAAAAATTTGCGAAGTACTGGGCATTCGAAAGACAAAAATTCTTATTCCCCAAAAAAGCACTATAAAAAAATTAATCACTTATGTGCCAAAAGCTGAGGCCGAACACCTGAGAACCGTTCTTTTTAGAGCAGGTGCGGGACATATTGGAAATTATAGCAGTTGTAGCTTTTCGGTAGATGGAGTAGGTTCATTTCTGCCGGAGCAAAATGCAAATCCAACAAAGGGAGAGATTGGAGTAATCCACTATGAAAATGAAACACAAATTCATATTACCTATCCAAAGATTAAAGAGGCTAAGATTTTGGATGCATTATTTAAGAACCATCCTTATGACGAAGTAGCCTATGAAATTCAAACCTTGGAAAATACCAATCAAACCATAGGCCTTGGGATGATAGGTGAATTGGAAAAATCGTTAACGGAAATGGATTTTCTGGACCTGCTCAAAAAGAAGATGGACGTTTCTGTTATTAGGCATTCCGAACTACTAGGAAATAAAGTTCAACGTGTGGCGGTTTTAGGTGGCAGTGGTGCATTTGCAATTGCAGCTGCAAAAGCCCAAAATGTGGATGTTTTTATTACTGCAGATATAAAATACCACCAATTTTATGAAGCCGAGGGTAAAATGATTATTGCAGATATTGGACACTATGAAACAGAGCAGTTTACAAAAAACCTCTTAGTTGATTATCTTACAAAAAAAATCCCTAATTTTGCAATCGCCTTATCAGAGCGTATAACAAATCCCATCAAGTATTATTAAACATGGCTACAAAAACAGAAGCAACAGTAGAAGAAAAATTAAGAGCTTTATATGATTTACAACTTATTGATTCCAGAGTAGATGAAATAAGAAGCGTTCGCGGAGAATTGCCTTTGGAAGTTGAAGATTTGGAAGATGATGTGCTTGGGCTAAAAACAAGATTAGACAAGTTAAAGACCGATTTGGAAACTATCAACTATGAAATTACAGCCAAAAAAAATCTGATTGATGATGCAAAGATATTGATGAAAAAATATACTGAGCAGCAAAAAAATGTTAGAAACAGTAGGGAATTTAATTCCTTGACAAAGGAGGTAGAATTTCAAGAGCTGGAAATACAATTAGCAGAAAAAAATATTAAAGAGTTCAAAGCCCAAATTGAGCAAAAGAAAGAGATCATAGCTGAGAACAAAGAACGCCTTGCCGAAAGAGAAAATCACTTAAAGCACAAAAAGAGCGAATTGAACGCTATTCTAGCTGAAACTGAAAAAGAAGAAAAAGCCCTTCTTGCAAAGTCAATTGAATTTCAGGAACAAATATCAGATCGTTTGGTAACAGCTTACAAAAGAATACGAAGTAATGTAAAGAATGGTTTGGCAGTTGTAGCCATTGAGAGGGGTGCCTCAGGTGGATCTTTTTTTACAATTCCTCCACAAGTACAAGTAGAAATTGCCTCTCGAAAAAAGATTATTACCGACGAGCATAGCGGTAGAATTTTGGTAGATCCATTATTAGCGGAAGAGGAACAAGAAAAGATGCAACAGTTATTCTCTCAACTGTAATATAAAATTTATGAATCTTAAAGACCATCTCCTGAAAAGCAGATGGTCTTTCTGGTTAAAGTAAACTTAGTATTTTATCTTCCACCACCTGCGTATCCCAAATCTCATGAATATTTGGCATTTGCATTACCTCTTCCATAATTTTTTCTTGGGCATCTCCAAAAGCCAAAGCCTCTGCATACGGACGCTCGGAAAAAGTTACCCTTGAATAGGCTGGAATCCACTTATCCGGATGTTTTACAGAAAAAAGCTTTTCAATTTTTTTCTGTAATAAAAAGTTAGGATCTGCAGTTTTACTGCTCATTTCCAAAAAATTGCGATAACTCAACTCTGCAATTGCATCTGCATTTGGTTTTCGCTGTTGCTGATATTCTTTAAAAATGGTCTCCCAGTCATCTCCATGGAGCTGTATTAACTGATTAAGTTCGTAAATGTCTTCAAAACCGGCATTCATTCCTTGTCCAAAGAAAGGGACTACGGCATGAGCGGCATCACCCACTAAGGCCACCTTATCCCAATAAGTCCAAGGATAACACTTTGTAGTTACTAAAGCGCTGGTGGGGTTCTTAAAAAAGTCACTAACCAGGTTTTCTATGTCCAACATTACATTGGGGAAAAACTTCATAAAAAAAGATCTTGCCTCTGCTTTAGTTTGTATGCTCTCAAATGAAACATCCCCTTCAAAAGGAAGAAATAGGGTACAAGTAAAACTTCCATCCAAATTGGGCATTGCGATAAGCATAAATTTTCCTCTTGGCCAGATATGAAAAGAGTTTTTGTCTAATTTATGCGTTCCATCTTCATTTGCAGGGATTGTTAATTCCTTATAGCCAACATCAATAAATTCTTGTGAATAATCAAACCGGCTCTGGCGCTGCATTTTATGCCTTACCCGTGAAAAAGCCCCATCGCAACCAAAGACAATATCATAAGTGTATTCCTTCCATTCTCCCTTTTCTGTTTCTCCGGTATAAATTTTTGCTTCTTGCAGACTCACATCCCACAACTTTTCTTCGTATCGAAACACAGCTCCTGCTTCCTCGGCAAAATCAATCATTTTAATGTTCAAAATACCCCGGGAAGTAGACCAAATAGCTTCCCCTTCCTTTCCATAATTTTGATAGTACTCCGGCTCTCCTACAACATGCATGGCGCGTTTATAAAGGGGTATTGCTATTTTCTTTATTTCTTCCTCAAGACCCACCTCCCGAAGTGCTTGCCATCCTCTGGTACTCATGGCTAAATTGATAGAACGCCCAGAGAAACTAACCTTATGAATATCCGGTCTACGATCAAAAACGGTAACCTTATGACCTAATTTTCTCAAATAAACGGCCAATAACGAACCAACCAAGCCTGAACCGATAATTGCAATATTTTTGGAAGTCTGTGTCATGCTAAACTGAAAATACACTGATTAAAAAAGTAAATGTAATAAAATAAAGCAACTATAGCCTTCCCGCTTAAGTACCCCTGAAAATAGAGTAAAAAAAAACCGTGCTATCAAATCCGTTTTAAAAACTTTAACGTATATAAAGTACATTCCGCTCAGGCGTCTATATATAACTTAAAGCCCTTTGTACTAAAATTACCAAGGGCTTTTTTTGATAGTCGCCCCGTATAGGGTATATTTAATAAATCAAGTTACAATCTTTAAATACTAACTGTTATGAGAGATTTAATTTCACTTATTATTATCATACTAATCGTTGGATGGTTAGTAGGATATTTTGGTTTTGGCGAAGCAGTAGGAAGTCTTATCCATATTCTTCTGGTTTTGGCGGTAATTGGCGTACTCTACCGCTTGGCAACAGGCAGAAAGCCTTAAACAATTACTTTTTATAATAAAAAAAAGGGAGTGTTGAACACTCCCTTTTTTAATATGAAATAACACCCTATTCCAATATACCATCTACAATGCCATAGGCAATAGACTCATTGGCATCCATCCAATAATCACGGTCTAGATCCTTCATCACTCTTTCATAAGGTTGTCCGCAATTCTCCGATAAAATTTTAGCCCCTAATTCTTTGGTCTTAATAATTTCTCTTGCTTGAATCTCAATATTGGATGCCTGACCTCTGGCTCCTCCACTAGGTTGATGGATCATCACCTTGGCGTGAGGCTGTATGAAGCGTCTTCCCTTTTTTCCTACCGAAAGCAGAATTGAACCCATAGAGGCCGCCAAGCCGGAACAAACGGTTGAAACCGGACTTTTTAGTGATTTTATGGTATCGTAAATAGCAAAACCAGAAGTGACATAACCCCCTGGACTATTGATGATCAATTGTATCTCTTTGTTATTCTCTAAGTCTAAGTAAAGTAGACGATCTATTACATGTTTTGCAGAATCGTCATCTACTGTTCCCCAAAGAAATACTTTTCTCTCTGCAAGTAATTTTTCATCGATGGTTTCCTGAATCTTTCCCTTTTTTGAACTCATAGGTTATTTTCTTATTTGAAAGTCAAAATTAATCAATTTATTGGGAATAGTAATTGCGATAATCATATCGATTTTTTGATTTATAAAACAGAAAGCGATTATCTTTGGAAAAACACTTGTGTATGAAAACAATGCTACCCGTATTTATTGTTTTACTTATTCTGGTTGGTTGTAAAACAGATAAGAAAACCGAGACAACAACTCCCGAGAAAGAGTTAACAATTTTAGAAAAAGTGGCGTATGCTCATGGATATGAAAACTGGAAAGACGTTACCGAAATTCAGTTTACGTTTAATGTGGATAGGGATACCGTGCATTTTGAACGTACATGGATATGGAAACCAAAAGTTAACGATGTGGTGGCGATCTCCGCAAAAGATACCCTGCGATACAATCGGAACGCTATGGACACTATTGCCCAAAAGACCAATGGCGGTTTTATTAACGACAAGTATTGGCTAATGGCACCATTTAACCTAATCTGGGATAAAAATAATCTTACCTATGATCATGAGTTGAACGTTGCTGCGCCTATTAGCCAAAAGCCAATGCAAAAACTCACTATCGTTTACGGTAATGAGGGTGGTTATACTCCGGGAGATGCATATGACTTTTTCTTTGAAGATGATTTTCTGATAAAAGAATGGATTTTTAGAAGAGCTAACGCAGCAGAACCTTCCTCGGTAACCACATGGGAGGATTATATCAATCAGAAAGGCTTACATCTGAGCACCGTACATAAAAATGCCGAAGGCAATTTTAAATTGCATTTTACAAATATTGCAATAGAAACATATTAGATTTAACGCCTTTTCCCTTTTAAAATGAATGTTGCTAATAATACCAGAATGGAGCAGCACAAAAGAGTAATAAAACTTGTCTTTAAGGAATAGCTCTCGGCTAAAAAACCTAAAACGACTGGACCAAGCAGAAATCCGGAATATCCCGATCCTGCAATAAAGGATACCCCTTTGGATGATTCCACGCCTTTTACGTTGCCACCAATCCGGAATAACTCCGGGATAATAGCCGAAAACCCCAAGCCGATAAATCCGAAACCGATAATGGCCAAATAGGTGAAGGTGGTTAAGACCAAAATATAGCCCAAAATAGTTAAAAATGAACCTAGCGCTACCAATTGTATGGAGCCTATTTTTGCACTTATACTATCGCCCAAAAACCTCCCTATGGTCATGGTAATGGAAAATGCTAGGAAACCGGTACCCACCAACACTTCCGGAGCAAGGCTAATTTCCTTTAAAAAAAGACCGCTCCAATCTACAATGGCACCTTCACTTCCCATAACAATAAATGAAACTAATCCAATAAGTAGCAAGGGTTTAAAAACTGAAAAGCTAAAAGGCTCTTTTTCTATGAGGGCCGCCTTAATATCTTTATAATTTTTATAAAATAAGAGATTAACCCCTAAAACCAAAGCAATTGCCAACCCCATATGCAGTGCAGGACTACCTATGGTAGGAATTAAAAAACTACCTAAGCCTGCAAGGACCCCGCCTAAGCTAAAAAAGCCATGAGCCGCAGACATAAAATTTTGTTTGTCTTCCTTTTCAATCTCAGTTACCAGTGTATTCATAGAGATATCTGTAAATCCGTGTGTAGCCCCAAAAAAGAAAAGCGCAACCATAAGTCCATAAAAATTAGGCGCAATAATGGGCAAAATTCCGGAGGCACAAATAAGTAATACCCCAATCCAGGTTGCCCTCCCTACCCCTATTCTATTTATGATTTTTGAAGCTAAGGGAAAAGAAGTAAAAGCTCCTAAGGAAAGACAAAAAATAGCTATCCCCAAACTCGCCTTATCAATGTCTAAATTTTCCTTAACAGTAGGTATGTAAATAGCCCAGGTACCAAACAAAACATTTAAACTGGCAAAAACCCATGCAGGGCCAAAATACCGTGGATTAGACAGAATAAGTAAAAGTGATTTCATCGATAAAGTTACGGTTACTGGTTGATTTCAAATCTAATCAAATATAAAGATTGAACTTACAATTTATTTAAAATGCCTTCCTTTAAAATTTGGCCAAACCGAAACATGTCTTCATAGGAACAATAAAATGGCGCAGGCGCCAATCTTATTACATTAGGCTCTCTCCAGTCCGTTACCACTCCGTTGCGCATTAGATAATCAAATAATGACTTTCCTTCGCCATGAAGAAAAACGGATAGTTGCGTACCTCTTTGCTTTGGGGTTATAATTTCAAAGGAGCTGGCCACTTCTTTATCTATTTCTCTGAGAACAAATTCAAGATAAGCAACAATTTTATCTCGTTTTGCAATTAAACTTTCCATTCCTACCTCCTCAAAAAGTTCCAGAGAAGCCAAATAAGGTGCCAAGGATAGTATAGGTGGATTACTTAATTGCCAGGCATCTGCAGTTGCAATGGGTTCAAAATCGGGTTTCATTAGAAATCGGGTTTCCTTTTTAGTTCCCCACCAACCTTCAAATCTTGGAATATCAGTCTTATTCAGATAGCGTTCATGAACAAAAATACCTGCAGCATTTCCGGGACCACTATTCATATATTTATAACTGCACCAGGAAGCGAAATCAACTTGCCATTCATGAAGTTTTAATTCAATATTTCCCGCGGCATGCGCCAAGTCCCATCCAACGAAAGCGCCCACAGCCTTTCCGGCTTTTGTTATGGCCTCCATATCAAAAACCTGCCCGTTGTAGTAGTTGACTCCTCCAATGAGCACAAGAGCTAATTCATCGCCAAGTTCATTAATTTTATCTATCACGTCCTCAGTACGCCAAAAATGTTCTCCCGGACGCTTGTTAACTTCAACAATAACCTCTTTAGGATCCAGACCATGAAATCTAACCTGACTTTGCAACATATACTGATCTGAAGGAAATGCCTTTTCTTCACATAATATCCGAAATCGTTTAGGATTAGGACGATAAAAAGAAACTAGCAAAAAATGTAAGTTTACAGTAAGGGTATTCATTACGGACACTTCTTCGGTGCGCGCACCCACAATTTTGGCCAAAGGTGCAGCCAGGCGTTCATGGTAGTCCCACCAAGGTTTCTCGGCATGGAAATGACCTTCTACTGCAAGGTCTTTCCAAGCAGCCATTACCTCATCAATATAGTTTTGGGTGTTTTTGGGTTGAAGTCCCAAAGAGTTTCCGGTAAAATAGATAGCATCCTTGCCATTTATCTTTGGAAAATAGAACGCTTCTCTGTAAACGTGAAGCGGATCAGCCCGATCTAATTCCTGAGCATAGGGTAGCGTATTTTGGAAATGCATCGCAAATTTTTAATCAAAAATAGGCATTAAGAAGGGATATTTTTACCATAAAACCATTTTCAGTTTAATCGCATTTCAATAATATGCTTTTCAAAACCCACTTTTTCATAAGCTCTAATAGCCGCCAGGTTATCATTGTAAACCGTTAATCGTATTTCAGCTATTCCCTTTGAAGTTGCCCAAGCTCGTAAATTCTTTATAATTTGTTGATTCACCCCTTTTCCCCTATATCCCGGAGCAGTATACATAAATCCCAGATTTACATATACTTTGTGATTAAGATAGTGTCTGGCTTCTTTTATGGTGGCGTGTCCGGAACCAATAACTTCTCCATTAAACTCGGCAACAACCACTTGTGCATCCTCCGAGGCAATTAGTTTTTTCAAATCATAATAAGAAATTGGATCCTCCCTCAATGTTATGTCATATGGCCGTTCTGCAAGAATAACTCCCTGTTCAAACTGTAAAAGAACATCTAAATCATTCAAAGTAGCCTCTCTGATTACTATTTCACTCATACCATTATGAAATTTTGTACTAATTATCCGTACTTTCTAAATTACCGTAAATTTCAATAATTTTACAAAAAAACAAAATGCACTTTCTTTCGGATGATCTGGAAAATTACATTGCTGAAAATTCTCAGCCTGAGCCATTACTCTTGGCTGAATTGTCTAGGGAGACGCATTTAAAAGTTTTGCGCCCAAGGATGATAACAGGGCATTTTCAGGGAAGGGTATTAAGTCTCTTATCTAAAATAATTAACCCATCAACTATCCTTGAAATTGGCACTTACACCGGGTACTCTGCCCTATGTCTTGCTGAGGGATTACGTAAAGATGGAATTTTGCATACAATTGATGTTAATGAAGAATTAACCGAAATGCAACGCCGCTACTTTGACCTGAGCGGATATGGCAGCCAAATTGTGCAACATACAGGCGATGCTTTGGATATCATTCCACAATTAGATGAGGTTTTTGATCTGGTTTTTATTGATGCCGAGAAAACAAGTTATAATGACTATTTTGAGTTGGTTTTGACCAAAACGAAAACCGGTAGTGTAATCCTCTCTGATAATGTACTGTGGTCGGGAAAGGTACTTGAAAAGTTAGAAGCAACGGACAAAGCAACCAAGTCTATTTTAGATTTCAACAAAAAGCTCGCAACGGATACCAGAGTAGAAACTGTTTTGCTCCCAATTAGGGACGGAATTACGCTAAGTAGAGTACTTTAAATCTATTATATAAGGCATAAAACATAATAGCCGACAAAATGCCGACAATGGCACCTACAATAATGTCGATAGGAAAATGTACCCCTACATAGATTCTGCTTGTAGCAAATAGGAAAGGCCAGATATAAAATATCCAAACCCATCTTATTTTTTTGTGCAACAACAGCACTATTATAGTAGTTAAAGCAAAAGAACTGGATGCGTGTCCGGAGAAAAAACTAAAGTCCGTTGGGCTTTGAAGAATTCGTATTAATGTATTGAGTTCTTCATCATTACTGGGACGCAATCTGGCTACATATACCTTGGTTATATGCGTTATTGCCATTACAAATAAAACAAGTGAGGTAACAGTAACAGTCATAAGAACTGCTTCTTTTTTTGGGTTTTTCCAAAACAAGAGAAAATAAAATACTATGAATAAGGGAATCCAGGCAGCTATATTGGTAACAATACTCCAAAAGATATCGTATTTTTCTATTCCGAGGCTGTTTAGGTAAATAAAGGTTTCCCTATCCCATTTCAGCAGTTTTTGGAGCATGCTATTTCCGCTTTATGACACCTGTGACATCATTAATGTTGTCCTTCACTTTGTCAATCTCCTTTTTAATGTCTGTAGTAAAACTGGTATCAATCCCCTGCTTATCGGCACTTTTCTGAATCTCTTGCTTAATATCCTCGGTAGCATCTTTGAGCTGCCGCATACCCTTACCAAGTCCTTTGGCAATGTCGGGAATCTTGTCGGCTCCAAAAACCATGACCACAATAAAGAGGATAAAGAATATCTCTGCTCCGCTAATAAATAAAAAAAATAGTGCTTGCATACCACAAATATAATGAGAAGTTTTTCACCTGAATAAGAAAAGCTCCATAAATTATGGAGCCTTTTTAATTTATTAGTTCCCCTCGGAAATGAAAGCTAAAAAACTAGTAACCAGTGCCTATTTGCCTTTAATTTGTTCTTTGAACTTGTCAAAATCTGACTTTTCATTCTTTCTGGGCCATGAATTATTGGTAACATCAATATCTGCGGTTTCTGCTTTGGGATCAATTGCAATCCCCACCAATTCTTTTTGAGTTGCCATTACGCGTTTAAAGTCAGCATCACTTTTTCTCCAGATTTCTGCGGGATAGGTAATATTTTCAACAGACCCGTCTGCATAGGTATACTCAACAATTAAGGGCATAGGCATGCCTCCAAGTTTATCAAAAGTAACCTCATAAAAATACTTGGGTTCTTTAATAGCATCCCTTTCCGCCGCTGTTAAATTATCCATCATGTATTCCTTTAAATTTTTGGAAACTTCAGACGGCGATTTACTCGTTAGACTTGGATCAAAGTCTTCGCTGCCTTCCTCTATCAAATAAACCTGCGGAGCCAAATCGGCCTCCGTGAGATTCCTACTGGCCATATATTCCTTCATTTTTTTAGTGGGCTTATCTGTTACGTAGTACCTTTTTACTTCTTTAACACCCATATCTACATAATCAGTTGTATAGAACCATCCTCTCCAGAACCAATCCAAATCAACAGCCGAGGCATCTTCCATAGTGCGGAAAAAATCTTCAGGCGTGGGATGTTTAAATTTCCAGCGATTGGCATAGGTTTTAAACGCATGATCAAACAATTCCCTACCCATAATTGTCTCTCTTAAAATATTCAATCCGGTTGCAGGTTTTCCATAAGCGTTGGGTCCCAATTGAAATACATTTTCAGGATTTTCCATTATGGGCGCAATTGTACTTTGATCCCCACTCATGTAGGGAATAATTTTCGAAGGCTCCCCTCTTCTGGAAGGGTATTTCTTCTCTGGTGCTATTGCTTCCGGAAAGGTTTCTCCAAACTCCTGCTCAGCCAAATATTGCATAAAGGTATCTAGTCCCTCATCCATCCAACCCCATTGGCGCTCATCAGAATTTACAATCATAGGGAAAAAGTTATGTCCCACTTCATGAATAATTACACTAATCATCCCAAATTTTACTTGATTTGAATATGTGCCATCTTCGTTAGGTCTTCCGTAGTTCCAGCAGATCATGGGATATTCCATACCCTGATCTTTGGCATGCACAGATATTGCCTTATGGTAGGGATAATCAAACGTGTGTTTAGAGTAGGTTTTCAGCGTACTTACTACTGCTTTGGTAGAGTATTCTTCCCAAAGTGGATTCCCTTCTTTGGGGTACATGGAGACCGCCATAACATCCCTATTACCTAACTTCACAGCCTGCATATCCCATATAAATTTTCTTGAAGTGGCAAAAGCAAAGTCGCGTACATTCTCCGCTTTCAATTTCCAGGTTTTCTTTTTCTCTGAAAAACCTTTTTCCAATTCCTCTACTTCGGCTTGAGTAACAATGATTACGGGTTTATCATAGGATTTTTTGGCTTGTTCATAACGCGCCATCATGTCCTTTGAAAATACTTCTTTCCTGTTTTGTAGCTCTCCAGTACCATCCAAAATATGATCTGCCGGTACAGTAATGTTCACCTCATAATTACCGAAAGGAAGTGCAAACTCCCCATTACCCCAGAATTGATGGTTTTGCCAACCCTCTACGTCACTGTATACCGCCATTCTTGGAAAAAATTGGGCTATAACATAGGCCCTAT
The DNA here is from genome assembly GCA_041747755.1 of Arenibacter sp. GTDB lineage: Bacteria > Bacteroidota > Bacteroidia > Flavobacteriales > Flavobacteriaceae > Aurantibrevibacter. The sequence continues at coordinate 27,613 of JBGTEN010000278.1, forward strand.
TCCCGTCCTTAGGAAAATACTCATATCCGGATCTTGCCCGATTAATGGTGTGATCAGGTATATTGTACCACCATTTAATGGAAAAAGATACTTGCTCCTTAGTTTTTAAAGGTTGTGGCAGATCAATTCGCATCATGGTCCAATTGATAGTGTAGGGCAAAGCTTTCCCATTTACATCATTTACATATTCGATATTAAAACCTCCGTCGAACGGTGCATTCACATACTTTTCAAGAAAACTTCCAGGTCGCTCCGCCTCCGATACAGCACTACTATTCTTCAAAAGCGCTTTAGAATCTTTACTTCTTGTATTTTGGTCCAATTGCAACCATAAAAATTCCAAATCATCAGGGGAATTGTTGGTATATGTAATAGTCTCCACCCCATAGATTCTGGTATTTTTATCATCCAGCTCAATATCCATTTTGTAATCGGCCTGCTGTTGATAGTATGCCGGACCGGGAGCTCCTGAAGCAGTTCGGAACATATTTGGTGTTGCAAATTCCTCGTTTAATTGTTTAAATCTACTTTGACTGTAATGACCGGGTTCCCGTTCTTTTTTTGTTTCTTCTTGTGCAATTACAGAAACTCCGTATAACAAGAGATATGCCGCAAAGGCAAATTTGATTTTATTCATTTTGGTTGTGATTTTTTAGAGGTGAAAAATAAATATTTTTAATCAATTCCTATGTAAATGTTACAAATTTAACTTTCCTGTTGTATTCTCTCTCATAAGAATAAAGCTTTTTTTAAGATCCTTCAATTTAAAATGAATCACATTTTGTTGTTCTTCAAATAAATCGGTTAGCACTTCATTTTGAATCTCAAGGGTTTTTATTTGGTTGTAATTTAGGTTTGGAATTTCTAAGTAAAAAATCAATACATCATTATCTCTTTTCTTGCCAATAAATGTAAAGTGAGCATCCTTTTCATTTATGCGAACCAGAAATTTGCTTCGCAAATACCTTTCAACATAACTATCTGCCTTAGGCATTTCTGTTTCCAATCCCAATTCTGTTTCAAAATCATAACGCTCTTCTAACACTCTTTCAAAATCATCTATAAAAACACGTGAGGTTATTTGTAAAGCGTTATCTGTTTCAGAGTAGCCAATGTTTGTAACGCTAACATAAAACTTATGTATTGTGGTAAAAGCCATTAAGGGCAGTACTAAAATAAAGAGACCTCTTTTTAGGATTCTCATTGCTATTTTTTTTAGCTATAAAAATAAGGAAACTAATGGCTCTGCGATAACTATTAAGATGCATTTATGAATGTACTAGGTAATTGTGACTGATTTTATAAATTCTGTTTTTGATTTTTGTTTTAACCTAAATCCTGTTAAAATCCGGAACTAATAATGCTCCTTTTTTGATTTAAAAAGGCATCAATCCGCCCACAGGTGAGTTTTAAATCACTGGCTCTTGAACAAATCATGGAATAAATAGTACCGACGCTTGAGTTTTCAAACCTTCCGTCTTTTGGCAAAACCAAAATCTACCTATCTTTAACCAAAGGGAGGAGTTTGTGTTCTACTCTTAAGGCACAAAGACGGGGAATGAATCCGCCGAAGGCGGAGTTCCTAATGGGTCGGAAGGGGAGTTGGATTATTCTTTATTTAAATTATAGAGAGTACATTAATCCAAACCATTATTTTCACGATAAATAATGCTTTTTCTCCGCATATACTCCCATAATTGCAAGCGGTCACGAGTTGCTACTAACGTCTGAAAAT
>JBGTEN010000279.1:0-2369 GCA_041747755.1 Arenibacter sp.
GAAGTTAAGCTTGGCCTATATAACGGAGCGGTACAAATACTATGCAAATAAGGACACAGAGGTATTTACTTTTGGCAACTCCAAAAACATCATGGGCCGATATGATTATAAAATATATCTAAAAACCCTCACACTAAATGGTATAGTAGAATATACTACCATACAGGGTGAAGGTACTTCAATTGAGAATTTGGAAAGGAATTTATTTGCGACAACCCTATTACTATCCCATACCGTTACTAAAAAATTAGAGTATGGTCTAAGTTTACGACAAGAATTTGTTAATGATTATAGCAGTCCGCTTATAATTTCTGTTGATGGGAAGTATGCCTTTTCTTCGAAATATAGCACCTTTCTAAATGCTTCTAAAAATTATCGGGCGCCCACTTTTAATGATTTGTATTGGATTGGTGCAGGAGCCGCTGGAAACAAGGATTTGGTACACGAATCATCCTTGCAAATGGATTGGGGACATAATTTTAATTTTAAAAGTGCTAGTTTTTCGCTTAACGGATATTATATACATGCAACTGATATGATTCAATGGCGACCTATTGGATCCGTTTGGACACCGGTAAATATTGCTGAAGTGGAAACATATGGTGCCGAACTGGAATTTTCGTTAAATAAGAGTTTTGATAAGCACCTATTTAGTTGGAGTAGTGCCATGGCCTATACGATTGCACAGAATAAAGATACGGGGAATCAATTATTATATGTTCCCAAGGAAAAAGTCACCTCCGGGCTGTCCTATAATTTTGACAAGTGGGGAGGATTTTTCCAATTTCTGTACAACGGAAAAGCATTTTCCACCACGGATAATACCGCTTTTGTAGAAGGACATATAGTTTCCAACATCGGCATGGAGCGATCCTTTAAAGTCGCCAAGAGCGTCGATATTGACTTGGTACTTAGAGTTAACAATCTCTTTAATGCCGCATATCAAAATGTGGCTTACAGACCTATGCCCAATAGAAATTTTCAAATTCAATTCATAACTAAATTTTAAAATGATGAGTAGTAAACATGTAGTGGCTTTTTTTGCTTTGGCCTTTTTAGGAATCTCCTGTTCAAATGACGATTCGGGAGATGTAAATATCCCCGAAGGCGATTATACCAATGGAATTTTAATAGCCAATGAAGGTCCTTTTGGAAATGGAACAGGAACTGTAGACTTCATCGCCAACGGTGCGACAACAGTTGAATCTTCTATCTACAATACCGTAAATAATGACGATTTAGGGAATATCGTTCAATCCATTGCTTTTTCAGAGGAGAAGGCTTTTATTATTGCAAATGTTTCGAATAGAATTACAGTAGTAAATCGTTATACTTTTGAGAAAGAAGCGACTATTACTACAGGCTTAAACAATCCGAGATATATGGTGATAACAAACGGAAAAGGCTATGTCACGAATTGGGGAGATCCTGTGGATGAAACGGATGATTATGTTGCTATTGTAAATTTAGAAACCAATACCATTGAAGGTAATATTCCGGTCGTTTTTGGTCCGGAAGAATTGGTGGCTACAGACCATAAAGTGTATGTGGCCCATCAGGGGGCTTACGGTTTTAATAATAAAATTTCTGTAATCAATACCACCAATCAGGAGCTTAGTACCACCATAACCGTTGGGGATGTGCCTGGGGGATTACAATTAGATACCTCCGGCAATCTTTGGGTGCTTTCTTCAGGAAAACCTGACTATAGCGGTGAGGAAACAGGTGGCGTATTGTCAAAAATTGATACCAATACCTATTCAGTGGTTTCTTCTATTGAGTTTGGTGCTACAGAGCACCCATCCAGGTTAAATTTTGATAATAATTTGTTGTATTACTTCTTGGCAGGCGGAATCTATGAAATAGAGACTACAGCTACAAGTTTGCCAACAACTACGGTAATGGATGGTTTATCTTTTTATGCCATGAAGATTCACGAAGGCAAACTTTATGGTACCGATGCTAAAGATTTTGCTAGTAATGGTACATTGATTATTTATGATTTAATTACTAAAATGGAGACCAATACCTACAATGTGGGTATTATTCCCGGAGGAATTTATTTCAATTAGCACTATAAATTTGCATCAAAAAAAAGGGGTTGGCAATAAAGTCAACCCCTTTTTTATTGATTTCTATTTTTAGAAACTAATATTAATTTCTTTGTCCAAGTACATATTATCTTTTCCGAGAGTAAACATTTTTGAACTTGTAAGCAGATTGATAGGCAACTGAACTGTGAAGTCCCTTTTTGCAGATGTGCCGGTAATTTCCTGAATAGCCCGAGCCAACAAAGGCTCATTGGCATCTCCAAGAATACCTAAATTTGCCAAATCTTCATCTAAAACAATATCAGGAGTTAAACCTTC
>JBGTEN010000280.1:0-40086 GCA_041747755.1 Arenibacter sp.
GGTTACTATTTTGGTTTCCAGCCATGATCTTATTCATGTTACCGAAGTATGTGAGCGCATTGTAGTCCTCAACAAAGGAGAAGTTGTAAAGGACATCCAGACCTCAACAGAAACACTTAAGGAGCTTGAAAACTTCTTCGCTGCGTAGCCTTGTTTCCTAATAGAAACATCGATTTAAGAAAACAAACCGTTTAGTTTGTAATTTGTATTTTATAAGTGTTGTAATCTTTCCTTAAACCGATGTAAGCTCATAAAAAGCAGATAAGTATCCAGATTTTTTATGTTATTACCATAGCGATGAATAAAACCAAACTAGTTAGTTTGTAAAATTTGTGAAGTGGCCGAAACTAAGCATCTGCTTTCATATATAATTTCATGATTTTGTCGACCAACAGCATAATAATCCCGTTGTTTTTAAGTTAAGGATAGGTACGTATATCCAAAATTTTGAAGCTTACTCTAAATCTTATTCTTTCTGCCACTGCTATTGGGGTGCTATTTAGTGCTTGTTCCACTAAGAAAGATGCTTTTGTTAACCGTAATTGGCACGCGCTCAATACCAAATTCAACACCTTGTATAATGGCAACATTGCGTTTGAGGAAGGCAGGGAAGAGCTAAATGAGGCCTACAGAGATAATTATTGGGAAATTCTTCCGGTGGAGCGATTGGAAGTAAAGGATGAAATTAAATTAGATTCAGAGAACAACAATCCAAAATTTACGCTTGCAGAAGAAAAAGCTTCCAAAGCCATACAAAAACACAGTATGGACATTAAGGACGAAGAAAAGAATGCACTAACTGATGAGGCTTTTTTATTACTCGGCAAGTCGCGCTATTTTGATCAACGTTACATGCCAGCTCTAGAAGCTTTCAACTATATCTTACGGAAATATACAGAAAGCGATAAATTGAATGAGGCAACTATTTGGCGGGAAAAAGTAAATATTAGACTGGATAATGATGAATTAGCACTAAAGAATCTGAAGAAGCTTTTAAAGCAAGAGCGTTTAAAGGACCAAGAATATGCAGATGCTCGCGCTATGATGGCTCAGGCTTATATAAATCTTCAGGTCCCTGACACAGCAATTCAACAATTAAAGATAGCATCTGCATATACCAAAAAGAACCCGGAAAAGGGACGATATTATTACATAATTGGGCAGCTGTACAATCAGCTAGGCCATAAGGATAGTGCAAATTATGCTTTCGACAAGATTATTGAACTTAATAGAAAGTCGCCCCGAGTCTACATGATTAATGCCCATATACAGAAAATTCGCAATATTGAAATAACCGCTGAAAATAAAGAAGAGTTGTTACTATACCTCACTGATTTGGAGGAGAACAGGGAAAATAGACCTTTTCTAGATAAAATTTTCAGACAAATAGCAGAATATCATCTGGATAACGCATCGGATAGTATTGCTCTGGTTTATTTTAACAAATCCCTAAGGGCAACACAAAATGTACCTCAATTAAATGCGCTTAACTATGAGAATTTAGCAGAATACAATTTTGACAAGAATGAATATAAAATTGCAGGGGCATATTATGACAGTGTTTTGACAAATTTAACTGAGAACACAAAAAAATATAGATCAATTAAGAAAAAATTAGATAATCTGGAAGATGTTATCAAATATGAAGCAATAGCCCAGCATGCCGATAGTGTCATTACGCTATATAAAATGCCAAAAGTGGAACAAGTAGCTTATTTCGAAGCCTTTATTTCACAAATGAAAAAAAAGGAGGAAGAAGCGGCTAAAAAAGAAGAAGCACGTACCACTGCCGGATTTGCCGCATTCGCAGAAACAAAAGGAGGTCAGGAAAATCAGGGTAAGTTCTACTTCTACAATATCACTAGCTTGGGCTATGGTAAAAATGCCTATAAAAATAAATGGGGAGACCGGCAATTAGAAGATGATTGGCGCTGGTCCAATAAAAATAAAATACAACCTACAGAAATTGCTACATCTCCGGCAAATGCCACTATTTCAGGGACAACAGACGTAGCGAGCTCTGAAGAGCAAAAATACGATGTAGATTTTTACACGTCACGTATTCCAACGGATATTTCCGTAATTGACAGTTTAATAACGGAAAAGAACTTTGCCAACTATCAATTAGGACTTATTTACAAAGAAAAGTTTAAAGAAAATTTATTGGCTTCCGGGAAATTAGAAAATGTGCTTCAATCAAACCCGGAAGAACGTCTTATACTTCCATCAAAATATAATTTATTTAAAATTTATGAGGAGTCGGGCAGCCCTTTAGCTGTCGGGATGAAAGAAAATATTATTAAGAACCATCCGGATTCTAGATATGCTGAAATCTTATTAAACCCTACTGCTATTCTAGAGGATAATGTTGATAGTCCTGACGCGTTGTATGCGCAATTATATAAGCTTTATGAAGACCAGCAATATTTAAGGGTAATAACCGGGGCTGAGGCAAGTATAAGCAAATATACAGGAGATGAAATTGTTCCCAAATTCGAAATGTTAAAGGCAAATGCCATAGGCAGACTTCAGGGTTTCGATGATTTTAAAGAGGCATTGAACTACGTGGCTTTAACGTATCCAAACAATCCAGAGGGGAAAAAGGCAGCCCAAATGATTGCAGAACAAATACCCAAATTGGAAACAGAAGAATTTTCTGTCGAAACCGGTTCTAAAGGTTCCGGAAATTGGAAAGTAGTCTTCCCTTTCAAAATTCGTGATGATGAGAAGGCTATAAAATTAAAGGAACTCTTAGAAAAATCTATTAAAGATTTAAAGTATAAAAATTTGGTTTCTAAGGATATATACAATCTAGAGGACCAGTTTGTTGTAGTACATGGATTTAAATCGCAAGACTTTGCATTGGGTTATGCAGAGCTTCTAAAAAATAACAAAGATTACAGGGTGGCTAATGAGAATTTCGTAATTTTATCAGACAACTATAAAATCATTCAAGTACACAAGAATTTAGAAGATTACAAGAAAAGCTTTTAACCCCCAAAACCTACAACAAAATGTTTTCAGATAACAAAAAACCTCGAGTTATGACAGAAATAGGCGGACAACCCAACAGAATTGAAAAGAACACGAAAATTAAAGGCGATATTATTTCAGAAGCCGACTTTAGAATTGATGGAAAATTAGACGGCAATGTAAAAACTTCCGGCAAGGTGGTTATTGGTAAGGACGGTTACATTCACGGAAAGGTTGAATGTGTAAATGCAGATATTGAAGGAAATTTTAATGGAGAACTTTTAGTATCAGACTTGTTGTCTTTAAAGGCTTCCGCAGTTATAGAAGGAACCGTTTCTGTTTCTAAACTTGCGGTGGAACCTGGAGCTACATTTAATGCTTCTTGCACTATGAAGGGGAAAGGAGGAATTGTTGGAGGCTCGGCTTCAACGTATGTTCAAGGGGGCAATTCAGTAAAAAATGAACCAGCAAAAGCCTCCTAAAAAAAGCAACAACCTAAAAAATGTAGCCTTGCTTTCCGGTATAGCATTTGAAATGGGAGCCATAATCTATTTGGCAGTTAAAGGCGGAAAATGGTTGGATGGTTATTTCCAAACCGAAAGAAAAACATATATAATTATTGCCACGCTTTTAGGCGTGGCAATTTCTATTTGGGTTGTATTAAAACAATTAAAACGAATTAAATATTAATGTCCGGCAAAAAACACCCCATTGTTTTGTTCTCGATTTTTTTATCCCTCACTTTTGCCATTTTCTTTCTTCTTCATTTTGCCTTGCTAAGAATTTATAGATTTGATCCATTAGGAAATAAGATAGCACTCTCCTACGCTGTAAATTTTATTTTAGCCGCAAGTATTTATGTTTCTCTTTTTTTTCTTAGAAAAAGACTTAAGAACCAGATTGGTTTTTTGTTCATGGCTGGAAGCCTACTTAAGTTTGTGGTATTTTTTTTAGTTTTTTATCCTGTTTATCGTGAGGATGGCCAAATGGACAAGTTGGAGTTTGCATCATTTTTCATTCCATATGCCTTAGGCCTAGTAATAGAGACTATATTTACTGCTAAAATGCTCAAAAATTTAGATTAGATTTTTCTGGCATTTCAGGTAATTTATTAGACTTAAAATAAACCCTGTAAATGCTTTTTTCTTTTTCGGAGAATAGTTTACATTTGCACCGATTTTTAGCGACCGATATTCATTCACAATATGCGAAACTCTTTTTTGAAGAAAACTTTTTTGTTTTTGATGCTTTTCTCTGTTGCTCCTATTTTTGCACTAGAAGTTGAATCTGCTCCGGAAGACCAAAAAAAGGATTTAAGAACGGAAATAAAGGAGTACATTAACCATCACCTGAAGGATTCCCACGACTTTTCCTTATTTTCCTATACCAATAAGAATCACGAACATGTGTATATCGGTATGTCTTTGCCCGTTATTTTATGGGATAATGGTTTAAAGGTTTTTTCTTCGGGTAAATTTAATCATGGAGAGTCTCTTGCCGAGGTGGATGGAAGTCATTATAAGTTGTATCATGGTAAAATTTATAAGACAGATGCAGTTGGAACAATTACCTATGATGAAAAGCATCACCCAACCAATGTAAAACCTATAGATTTCTCAATCACTAAAAGTGTGGTAATGATTTTTATCACGGGATTACTCATGTTGTGGTTGTTCTCCAGTCTGGCAAAGTCTTATGCAAAGAATTCCGGTGTTGCTCAAGGTGCTGGTCGTTTTTTTGAACCTATAGTGTTGTACATCCGAGATGATATAGCACGACCCAATATCGGAGAAAAGAAGTATAAAAAGTATATGCCTTATTTATTAACCATTTTCTTTTTTATCTGGTTCTTAAATATTTTTGGATTAACACCACTCGGGGTAAACGTTACGGGTAATATTGCTATTACCTTTGCATTGGCACTGCTTACCTTCTTACTTACAAACTTTACGGGAACAAAGGATTATTGGAAGCATTTGTTCGATCCCTTGGGCGACACCATGCCTTGGATTGCTAAGATTCCGCTATACATTATATTAGTTCCTATTGAAATATTGGGTATTTTCATTAAACCGTTTTCATTATTAATACGTCTTTATGCAAATATGCAGGCAGGCCATATTGTATTAATGAGCTTAATTGGCCTGATGTTCATCTTTAAGAGCTGGTTGGGCAGTCCGCTTTCCTTTGGACTCGCTTTTGCAATTTCACTAATAGAGATTTTAGTTGCCTTGTTACAGGCTTACATATTTACGATGTTATCTGCCTTGTATTTTGGCTTTGCTGCTGAAGAACATGAGCACGAGCATGATCATGAACATGAAAACAAACCTGAATTATCACATCTGTAAATAGGCAGGAATGGTTTTTCGGGATTTAAAGAAGAATTTTTAATTTTTAAACTAGATAGATTATGGAAATTCCAGTAATGGTAGGTGCAGGTTTGGTTGTAATTGGTGTTGGTATTGGTATCGGTAAAATCGGTGGCTCTGCTATGGATGCTATTGCACGTCAGCCTGAGGCTTATGGAAAGATTCAAACAGCGATGTTAATTGCAGCAGCGCTTATTGAAGGTATTGGATTTGCTGCGTTGTTCGCAGTGTAATTCAGATTAAAACACTGGCCATAACGGTTGGTTGTGGACAGTGTTTTATTAAAAATTAAAAGAGCTTTTAATATTTATAAAAAATGGAAAAGTTATTAAACGAGTTTTCAATTGGTCTTTTTGTTTGGCAGACCCTACTTTTTGTACTGCTACTTTTATTACTTCGCAAGTTTGCTTGGAAACCCATTCTAAATGCTGTCAATGATCGTGAGGAGGGGATTAAAAATGCTCTAGCCGCTGCAGAAAATGCAAAGAAGGAGATGCAAAATGTAACTGCGGATAGTGAAAAATTGCTGAAGGAAGCACGTGCAGAGCGGGAAGCCCTTCTAAAAGAGGCACGTGAAATTAAAGATAAATTGATAGCCGACTCAAAAGAACAAGCCAAAATTGAAGGGGATAAAATGATTAAACAGGCTCAAGCTGCTATCGAAGGCGAGAAAAAGGCGGCAGTAGCAGAAATAAAGCAGCAAGTCGCCAGTCTTTCTATTGAAATTGCGGAGAAGGTAATAAGAGAGCAATTGTCCAATAAAGAAAAGCAATTGAAGTTGGTTACGGATATGCTTGGCGAAATAAAATTGAATTAAAATAAGCATGAAGGATTCTAGAGCAGCAATACGATATGCCAAAGCCGTTTTGGACCTTGCCGTCCAGAATAAGGCTGCGGATCTTGTAGAGAAGGATGTACGGGTTATTGCAGCAACTATAGCAGATAGCATAGAACTTTCTGGTTTATTAGCAAGCCCTGTTGTAAAGTCAGCTACTAAGAAAAAAGCTTTAGTAGAAATTTTTAAAGGGAGTCATCAAATAACCTTGGGATTAATAGATCTTTTAATACAAAACAAAAGAATTTCAATGCTTGAAGAAACTGCTTTGAAATACATTATCCTAAACGAGCAATTGAAAGGGCAAGATGTAGCTTTTGTTACAACTGCGCTCCCCTTAACACCGGAGTTGGAAAAATCTGTTCTTAAAAAGGTAACTGAGTTAACGGGAAGTAAAGTCACCCTAGAAAATAAGGTTGATGAAACCATTATTGGAGGCTTTGTTTTGCGCATCGGAGATTTACAATACGATGCCAGTATTGCAAATACACTGAGTAATTTAAAAAGAGAGTTTACAAACAGTCTATAAATAATCATTTGAACAAAAAGGCTTTTATAGCCTAAAGTTCATCATCTTATATCTAATACAAAAATGGCAGGAGTAAAAGCCGCTGAAGTATCAGCAATTTTGAAGAAACAATTATCAGGATTTGAAGCAACGGCTACTTTAGACGAAGTAGGAACAGTTTTACAGGTTGGTGACGGTATCGCAAGGGTATTTGGTTTGGCCAACGTGCAGTATGGTGAGTTGGTAGAATTCGAAGGCGGATTGCAAGGAATTGTACTAAATCTGGAAGAAGATAATGTGGGTGTGGTATTGTTAAGCCCATCCAGAGATGTAAAGGAAGGCTCTGTTGTAAAACGCACCCAGACGATTGCCTCAATAAAAGTAGGCGAAGGAATTGTAGGGCGCGTTGTAAATACCTTGGGAGCACCTATTGATGGAAAAGGACCTATTTCAGGGCAGTTATTTGAAATGCCATTGGAGCGCAAAGCCCCAGGGGTTATCTTTCGTCAGCCGGTAAACGAGCCGTTGCAGACAGGGATTAAGGCTATTGATGCCATGATTCCAGTGGGTAGAGGACAACGCGAGCTGGTAATTGGTGACAGACAAACCGGAAAAACTACGGTATGTATTGATACCATTTTGAATCAAAAGGAATTTTATGATGCCGGCAAACCGGTATATTGTATTTATGTGGCCATTGGACAAAAGGCATCAACTGTTGCCAATATCGCAAAAACTTTAGAAGATAATGGAGCACTTGCCTACACCACAATAGTTGCAGCTAATGCTTCTGACCCTGCGGCGATGCAGGTATATGCCCCTTTTGCGGGTGCTGCTATTGGTGAATATTTCAGGGATACCGGTAGACCTGCTTTGATTATTTACGATGATTTGTCTAAACAAGCAGTGGCTTATCGTGAAATATCTTTGTTATTAAGACGCCCACCGGGACGTGAGGCCTATCCGGGAGACGTTTTCTACCTTCATTCCAGATTATTAGAGCGTGCAGCCAAAATAATTGCAGATGATACCATAGCGAAAGGAATGAACGATCTTCCTGCTGCTCTAAAGCCGATTGTAAAAGGAGGAGGATCTCTAACTGCCTTGCCAATAATTGAAACACAGGCCGGTGACGTATCAGCATATATTCCTACAAACGTTATTTCTATTACAGACGGACAGATATTCCTAGAGCAGGATTTGTTCAACCAAGGGGTGAGACCGGCAATCAATGTGGGTATTTCAGTATCACGTGTTGGGGGAAATGCTCAGATAAAATCAATGAAAAAGGTAGCGGGAACTCTAAAACTAGATCAGGCTCAGTTTCGTGAATTAGAGGCATTTGCCAAATTTGGATCTGACTTGGATGCAGCTACTTTAAATGTTATTGAAAAAGGAAGACGTAATGTTGAGATTCTAAAACAAGCGCAGAACAATCCTTTTACAGTGGAAGATCAGGTAGCCATCATCTATGCGGGGTCTAAAAACTTATTGCGCGATGTTCCTGTTGAAAAGGTTAAGGAATTCGAAAGAGATTTTATTGAATACCTGAACGCAAAACACAGAAACATACTAGACGATTTAAAGGCTGGTAAACTTACGGATGGGACAACAGATGTCTTGGCAACTGTTTGTAAAGATTTGTCAAGTAAATACAAAAATTAATTTTTACATAAAGTAAAGAGTACACGGTACTAAGTACAAAGTAAATCTTGTTTTGATTTCTAAATACTTTGTACTTAGTACTAAATACTAGAAATAAATGGCAAACTTAAAGGAAATACGCAATAGGATAAGCTCGGTATCTTCAACCATGCAGATTACCAGTGCCATGAAAATGGTCTCTGCTGCCAAGTTAAAGAAAGCGCAAGATGCTATCACCGCTATGCGCCCTTACTCAGATAAATTAACGGAGCTTTTGCAGAACTTAAGCGCTAGTTTGGATGCAGATTCCGGAAATAAATTTTCTCAGACTAGAACTGTAAACAAGGTCTTACTTGTGGCTATAACTTCTAATAGGGGGCTATGTGGTGCTTTTAATACGAACATTATTAAACAAACTACAGTTTTAGCTAAAGAAGTATATGGCGGAAAGCAAGTAGATGTTATGGCAATAGGTAAAAAGGCAAATGATATTTTAAGAAAGCGTTTTACAATTATTGCTAATCATAGTGGGGTTTATGAGGAGCTTACCTTTGAGAATGTGGCTGGTATTGCAGAAGATTTAATGGCGTTATATATCAATGGAACTTACGATAAAATTGAAATTATATACAACAAATTCAAGAATGCAGCTACCCAAATCATAATGACCGAGCAATTTTTGCCTATAGCTTCCATGAAGGGAGCTGTAAGTACTAATACGGATTATATTTTTGAGCCTTCAAAGGAAGAAATTGTAGAACAATTGATTCCTAAGTCGCTTAAAACGCAATTGTATAAAGGTATTCGCGATTCTTTTGCCAGCGAGCACGGTGCCCGTATGACGGCCATGCACAAGGCAACTGACAATGCCACAGAATTGAGAAATCAGTTAAAACTCACTTATAACAAAGCACGACAAGCGGCTATTACCAATGAAATTTTAGAAATTGTCGGTGGAGCTGAGGCTTTGAATAATTAACAAGCAAGAAAATAAATAAATAAAAAAACCTCGCAGCAGTGTGAGGTTTTTTTATGACCCTATGTAACATTTTAAAGGAAATGTATCTAAAGAGAAAATAACTTAAAAATTCTCTTATGAAAACACTTAAAAATGTACTCGCCTTTTTCGTTTTTAGTATCACTCTTGGTGTAGCAGCGCAAAATACCGCATTTAATGTATCTGTTTCGGGGAAAGGAGAACCGCTCTTATTTTTCCCCGGTTTTACTTGCACAGGTGAGGTTTGGGAAGATTCGGTATCCGAACTTTCAAAATATTATGAATGTCATGTTTTTACTTTCGCAGGTTTTGGGGAAGTTGCGCCAATTGAGAAGCCATGGTTACCCAAAATTAAGGAGGCAATTGAAGTCTATGTATCCACAAAGGCCTTAAAGGATCCTGTCATTATTGGACATAGCCTTGGAGGCACTTTGGGCCTGTGGCTCGCATCTGAAGAAAATCATCCCTATAAAAAGATAATCGTGGTAGACGCATTACCATCTACTGGCGCGCTAATGATGCCCGATTTTAAAAGTGAGTATATTGTCTATGACAACCCATATAATAAACAATTGTTAGAGATGGACTTGGTTAGCTTTGAGAAAATGTCCGAACAAATGGCTATGGGTATGACATTGAATACAGAAGGACAAAAGAAGGTTAAAGAGTGGATGCTTTTGGCCGACAGGGAAACCTATGTCTATGGTTATACGGATTTATTGAAATTGGATTTACGAGAAGATATAGCAAAAATAAGTATTCCCGTCACCATTTTAGCAGCTACTCAACCTTATGGAAAGGAAACAGTTCAAACTACTTATGAAGGGCAATATCAGAAACTACCTAATTATTCTATTAAGTTTGCTGATGAATCGGCTCACTTCATCATGTACGATCAGCCGGAATGGTTTATTACTAATGTGAAAGAAGAATTGTAGCTAGTTTATGAAGAAAGCTAAAAATCCATTTGAAGAGGTTTATCAAGCCAACTATTCCAAGGTAATCCGGATTTGTATGGGTTATGTAAACGGCGATGAAAACTTAGCTAAGGATTTAACACAGGAAGTATTTATTAAAGTTTGGGAAAATTTGGACACTTTTAGAAATGAGTCAGCCTTGTCCACATGGATTTACAGGATAACAGTGAACACTTGCTTGCTCCAGCTTAGGGTAAAAAAAAGAACGATACTAGGGGAAAGAAGAGATAAAATACAAGACGAGATAGAAGAGTTTGAGTCCTCGGAAGAAAGCCAGTTGAAGCAATTATATGCATGTATACTTAAACTATCTGAGGAAAACAAAGGAATTATTTTGTTGGAGTTAGAAGGGCTTCCTCAGAAGGAAATAGCAACTATTACTGGACTTTCCCATGAAGTGGTAAGGGTGAGACTGCATAGAATTAAAAACAGTTTAACAAATTGTGTAAAAAATGAAAGAATTTGAGAATTTAAAATCGCAGTGGGAGAATCAATCAGCTCCCGGAATACCTCCCGATGGAGTAGAGCAAATTTCCGAGAAAATGAAAACTCTTAGAAGAAAACAATGGCTTACCACAGTCACACTTTCCATTACGGTTCTGGTATTAGTAGCTTTTTTCTTTTTTATTTCAGCATATAAGGTACCGGTAGTTACCTTGGGGTTGTTACTTATGATAAGTCCTTTGGTAGTGCGGATTGCTTTGGAAATTTTCAGTATTAAGGCTATAGAAAATATGGATGTTTCTACAAATACCAGCAAGTTTAAAGCTAAAATAGTTGGATACTACAGAAATAGAATTAAGATCCATTTTATAGCAACACCTTTTATACTAGCACTTTACATCACTGGGTTTGTCTCATTGTTGCCTAGCTTTAAAGCAAATCTTTCTCATGGATTTTACACCTATATACAGGTTTCCTCAGTAATAGTTTTATTTGTTTTAGGAGGATTAATTGCTAATACCATTAAAAAAGAACTAAGTGCTTTGAAGCAATTGAGGGATAGGGATTAAACAGGAAACTATCAAAAGAAGATCGTTTTGTTGGCGCTGATTAAATAACTACTTTTAATCACCAATTGAACTTGAATTGAATCCGTTAAAGAAACTCTTTAAACAAACCTTTATTTATGGGTTAGCAACGGTGTTGCCTAGGATGCTGTCGTTCCTTTTATTGCCGTTGTATACTCAGGTATTGGAAACAGCAGGATATGGAGAGGTATCGGTAATTTTTGCGTGGTTTGCCATTTTTAATGTGCTGTTGGCTTACGGGATGGAAACCGCATTTTTCAGGTTTTACCACAGTGAAGAAAGTAAGTTAAAAGTAGTTTCTACCGCTTTAATTTCCATATTAGCCAGCACCTTTTTATTTGCTGTTGTGGCATTAATTTTTCAGAGTGGGATTGCGAAATCAACAAATATTGATGCCGCCTATATACGATATGCCGTTTATATATTGGCATTAGATGCTTTGGTAATAATACCTTTTGCATGGCTCAGAGCTAACGGTAAACCAATGCGATATGCTTTGGTGAAAGTCTTTAATATAGCACTTTACCTTGGACTTAATATTTTCTTTCTTTGGTTTCTACCCAAGCTAGCGGGAGCCAATCCCAATTCATTTTTAATCTGGTTGTATAAGCCAGATTTTGAGATTTCTTATATTTTTATTTCAAATTTAGTTGCAAGTGGTTTTACGCTGCTATTAATGCTGCGATTGTATTTAAAAGGGCCGTATATTTTTGATGTTTCTCTTTGGAAAAATATGATGAAGTACGCTATGCCGGTCCTTGTTGCGGGAATTGCTTTTACAGTTAATGAGGTTTTTGATCGTATTCTCTTATCCAAATTGTTGCCATCGGACATAGCTGAAAGTGAAATTGGAAAATACGCGGCTTGTTACAAATTGGCATTGTTCATGACCTTGTTTGCTACGGCTTTTAGAATGGGAATTGAACCCTTCTTCTTCAGCCATTCTACATCGGAACATCCACAAAAGGCATATGCGCAGATTACAAATTATTTTGTTGTGTTAGGAAGCGTCATTTTATTGGGTGTTGTTGTTTTTGCAGATATTTTAAAGGTAATATTCATACCAAATCCTGAATATTGGGAAGCCATGACTGTTGTGCCCTATGTAATTTTAGCTAGTTTTTGCTTAGGTATTTATCATAATCTATCTGTTTGGTATAAAATAACAGATAGGACAAGATACGGTGCCTACATTTCACTTATTGGCGCGGTACTCACAATTATCATCAATTTCACTTTTATTCCGTATTTCGGTTATAAAGCATCTGCCGTTGCAACACTTGTTGCGTATGGCTCTATGATGATACTTTCGTTCTTCTTTGGTAGAATGTATTACCCTATTCCTTACAACCATAGAAAGATTAGCTTCTATCTGGGAGTGTCTATTTTTTTCTCTATCCTCTCTTTTTATGTTTTTAACAGGAATTTAATAGTTGGCAGCCTAATTTTTCTTTTATTTTTAGGACTTGTTTACAAGCTTGAAAATGACAAACTAAGAAAAATATTTTTTAAAAAATGGAGATAAGAATCATTAATAAATCTAATCATAAACTGCCGCATTATGAGACGTTAGCTTCTGCCGGCATGGACCTAAGAGCCAATATTTCTACTCCAATTGTTCTGGAGTCCTTAGAAAGGGCTATAATTAAAACAGGATTGTTTATTGAGCTACCTTTGGGATATGAAGCTCAGGTTAGACCAAGAAGCGGACTGGCAGCTAATAAAGGGATTACTGTACTTAATGCTCCTGGCACGATTGATGCAGATTATAGAGGAGAAATAGGGGTGATTTTGGTTAACTTGTCCAAGGACACCTTTACTATTGAAGATGGAGAACGAATTGCACAATTGGTTGTGGCGAAGCATGAACGCGCAGAATGGTTGGAGGTTGAGGCACTTTCACTAACCCAAAGAGGTGATGGGGGTTTTGGTAGTACTGGTGTAAAATAGCCTTATCTTTACAGAAGCGATTTAACTATTTACTTTACAAGAAAAAATCAAAACATAATTTCTGGTGGTTGAATTAATGCACTTCAAAGAATAAATAATAAACTTTTTTGATATGATAAAAGTAATGCACTTAACAATTCTCTTAGTGGGGTTCTATTGTATGCCAGAAATGGGATATGCCCAGGAAGAAGAGGAAAGTGCAGAACTTTTTTTGGAAGAATACTCAGATAGTTTTCAGGAAAATTTTTTTGAAGCACTGAAGCAAAAGGGAATTGAAAATTATGATAAAGCTATAAATTTACTGTTAAAGTGTAAACAACTTGATGGTAGCAATACGGTAATAGATCACGAGCTTGCGAAAGTATACATGGCAGATAAAAATTTAGTAGTGGCCGAGGAATTTGCAATAGCTGCTCTAAACTCAGAACCTACCAGCCTATGGTATTTAAATACATTGTTCGACATTCTGCAGAAACAAGGAAAGGAAATCAACCATATCAACGATATGATTCCTATAAATAATAGTAGACTAAAAGAGAACTTAGCATTTATTTATTACAATCAAAAGGATTACAACAGCGCTCTAAATGTACTGAATGGAATAGAAAAATCCCCTTTTACAGAAGAGTTGACATCCAAAATCAAAGATTCATTAAATACTAATATCCAGACTTCTACCAAAACAGTACCTGTGGTAAATTTATCACCAAGTACAGATAAAACGTTGCTTATCTACCAATCCACCATGCAGGAATTAATAGTAAAACAAGATTTTATTGCCTTAGAAGATCTAAGCATGGAGGCTATGGAAATGTTTCCTGTACATCCCTTTTTCTATTATTGTAATGGGTTATCATTAAACAAGGGATTTAAGTTTCAGGAGGCGGTGAATGTATTGGAAACTGCTTTAGACTATTGGTTAGAGGATGATGTTTTGTTATACAAAATATATGAGGAACTCGTGATTGCACACAAAGCTTTGGGAAATACCACCAAGGTAAACCTCTTTATGGAGAAATTAAAATCAAGATTATAATAAGATGGTGTTAAAATGGGTGAGTGTTAGAGGGGGATTACTTTTGTGTATAGTAGTGCTGCTATTATCTTCTTGCAAATCGGGAAGGGCTTTATCGTCCAATGATTTAGATGAAAACCTATCTACCAAGGAAATCGTAAGAAATCATTACCAAAGCGAACTCAATTTTAAAACATTAAGCGGCAGAATGAAAATCGACTATTCAGACGGAGATGCATCACAGGGTATTAGTGTTAGTCTCCGAATGGAAAAGGATAAGGCCATTTGGATTAGTGCCCCTTTAGGGGTTGTAAAGGCATTTATAACGCCGGATAGAGTTACTTTTTATAACAAGTTAGATAATGAGTATTTTGATGGGGATTTTTCGTATCTCAGCAATATTATAGGTACAGATCTTGATTTTGAAAAGATACAAAACGTTTTATTGGGACAGGCTTTGTTCGATTTAAGAGATGGGAGGTTTGAAGTTGAAATTAGTAATAATAGCTATCAGTTAAAGCCGGTGAAGTTCAATGAGCTTTTTAAGGTATTATATCAAATACACCCAACAAATTTTAGGATGGCGGCACTGGTTTTGTCCCAACCGTCAAAGAACCGTTTATTGGATATTCAATATAAAAATTATCAAGGACTGGCAAATCGGTTGGCTCCGGGGGAAATAACCATAATTGCTTCGGATAATGACAAAAAGAATCAAATTGATATTGAATACCGTAATTTGGAGTTCAATCAGCCTTTAACATTTCCCTATAGCATACCGAAAGGTTTTAAAGAAGTAACATTAAAGTAAAATGAGAACTAATTGCTCGTATTTTGTTTGCTTACTGTTAATTGCAGCTATGGGAATGCATGATAGTTTCGCGCAAACTAATGAGCAGAAGGCATTGGAGGCTAAAAGAGAGCAATTACAAAGAGAGATTCGAGATATTAACAGGTTACTTTTTGCGGAAAAAAAGGAGTTGGGAAATGTACTGGATCAGATGCAGGCTCTGGACAAGAAAGTGAACGTCAGGGAGCAACTTATTCGGGTAACCAATCAAGAATCTAACATCCTCAATAGGCAGATCAACACCAATATTAGAAATATATCTAAGCTAAGGGCAGATTTGGATAGGCTACGCGAAGAATATGCAGCAATGATCGCGAAGTCGTACCAAAGTAAATCCCAACCAAGTAGGCTAATGTTTCTCTTATCATCCGAAAGCTTTTTTCAGGCTTATAAAAGGCTACAATATATGAAGCAGTATACTCAGTATAGAAGGGAGCAAGGAGCCATATTATCCTCTAAAACAGAGGAATTGATGAAACTAAATAATGAACTTGCTGAACAGCGGAGAAAAAAGGAGCAGTTAGTTGCAGAGAATGTTGTGGTTAAGCAAGAAATGCTCAAGGAAAAGGATGTACAAAAGAACCTCTTGAATACAATTAAAAAGAATGAAAGTAAATATTCTAGTGCAATTCAACAAAAGCAAAAGGAGGCTAGAAAGATAGATCAACAGATTGAAGCCTTAATCCGAAGTGCAATTGCAGCTTCAAACAAAGAGGCTGGTAATACGACCAATACTAGCAAATTTGTTTTGACTCCAGAAGCCACAATAGTAGCAAATAATTTTTCTGCGAATAAAGGAAAATTAATATGGCCGGTAGAAAAGGGAATTAAAAGTCAGGGTTTTGGAGTATATAGTGATGCGGTCTACCCAGGTATAAAGCACGAGAGCAATGGGGTAATTATTGCAACAGAGCAGGGAGCCACCGCACGAGCTATTTTTGAGGGAGAGGTTATTGCCATATTATCAGTTCCCGGAGGGAACAAAGGAGTGCAAATAAAGCACGGTAATTATATTAGTACCTATTACAATCTTTCTAATTTATATGTAAAAAAGGGAGATCGTGTGGCTGCCAAGGCTGCTTTAGGAGACATATATACCAATCGGTCTAGTGGTCAAACTCAGTTGAAATTTTATTTGTATGTAGATTCTACCCGCCTAAATCCAGAAGATTGGTTGTATCAATTATAGGTTAAGAAGAGGCACTTAAAGTGATATAAGACAATAATATAAAAGCACTTTACCTGAGTTACCAATCCATTTTAATTAAGAGGACAAAAGTTTTTGCGCCTTACTCCAATAGATTTTAACTATCCCATGAATAGCGCCTTTAATTCTGTAGCATCATGGGGTTTCATTTTCCCGGCAAGCACAAGACTCAACTGCTTTCTGCGTAAAGCGGCATCAAAACGCTCTTTTTCCAGAGCGGTTACAGGAATTAAGGCTGGAACTTTTATAGGGTTGCCGTTGCTGTCAACGGCAACAAATGTATAAATGGCCTCGTTGGCTTTGGAACGAGCTCCGCTTAATCTGTCTTCCATCCAAACATCAATATACACCTCCATAGAACTGTTAAAGGCTCTGGAAACCGCCGCTTCTACGGTTACTACGCTACCCAAGGGAACTGCTTTATTGAAAGCCACGTGGTTTACAGAGGCAGTAACCGTTATATGCCTGCTATGGCGCCTTGCTGCGATGCTGGCAGCTCTGTCCATTCTTGCTAAAAGTTCTCCTCCAAATAAATTGTTAAGCGGATTGGTTTCACTGGGAAGGACCATATCTGTCATTACAGTTCTTGAGTCACTTGGATTTTTGGGCTGCATAACCTTCATTTTGGACAAAGATAAGCTTGTAAAAAAGGATAGTAAAGGAGTAAGGCAATTATTTTGAAGATAACAACCAGGCCTCAGGAGATTCAACGCGTTTTATTTCTCTCAGGTAATTAAGAGCTTCCTTTACCGAATCAAAGCTGTCGTAGGTTACCATATGCAGTCCATATTTGTTAACACCTATGTAGGATGCATTATATCCTTTTTGGCGTAACTCAACCACTTTTCTATCAGCGTTCTCCTGAACTCTAAAGGCACCAGCCACAATTTGATGCTTTCCAATAGCTGGGGGGGCGTTCTTCTTAACAAGATCCAAGGTTAGGGACGGTAATTCTAAGGGCATTTTATTAAAAAAGGTAGCTTCTTGTATACTTTTAGCAACTTTTTCCTGTGCTTTTTGCTGTACTAACTGGGTTGAACCTGAATTGGTATCATAAAGACGATACCCTGTGAAACCTATGGAAATCGCTAGTAAAATAACCGCGGCATATTTTAAATACGGACGAATAGAGGTATTCTTTCTTTGTTCAGGAGTAAAAATGAAAGGAATTTTCTCTTCAAGAGCAATTACTTCCTCTTTTAATAATTCTCTTTGTATTGGGGTGGCTAAAAAAGAAGATAAACCAAAAGATGAGGTTAAATAATTAATTTGATACGAAGGTTGAAACTGTATTTTACCGGCCTTATTTAACCACAATTCACCGATATTTGTTAAAGCTATACGCTGACCCTCTTTTAATTGTTGTTTCCAAAGTTGACTTATATTAGCTACTTGTTTCAACATATCATTATAAGAGACATTTTCAGACTCCGCAATGTAGGAAACTAGTAATCCATCATTAGAAGAGAGCTGTTCGTTAAAGGAGATAACTTTGGTAGGAGGGTATAAAGTATTGGTATTCTCCTGTATAACTGCCGACTTCATTTGGGTTAAAAAAGCACCAAATTCAGGCATTATCACACAATTGTATCTGTATAAAAGCTCCTCTATTGATTTCTGAATATCCATTAATACAAATATCACATAAAATTACAGGCAGACAAAACCCTTTCCATAACTTTTTATTAACATAAGATTTTATGTATTTTGTCAACAACTTGGTAAAATAGCAAAATGACTCAAGATGAACTTATTGCAATCCTCAGATTGCAGCATATTCCCAATATAGGTGATATAACTGCAAAAAAACTCATTTCACATTGTGGAAGTGCTAACGCCATTTTTGAAGATAAAGTACATCACTTGTTAAAAATTGATGGTATTGGAACGCTCATTTTGAAGGAGTTGCACCATACAATTCATTTGGAAGCAGCAGTAGCAGAACATAGCTATATAATTGAAAACTCAATTGAATATACCTACTTTGAAGACAAGGACTATCCAAGACATTTAAAACATTGTATAGACGCTCCTATATTGATGTTTAAAAGTGGGAATATGGACTTGAAAGAAAAAAGAATGATTAGTATCGTTGGTACCCGGAATATTACGAGTTACGGTTCTGCCTTTTGTGAAGAACTAATCCAAGATCTGGCTTTTTTAAATCCAGTTATTGTTAGCGGTTTCGCTTACGGAGTAGATATTTGTGCGCAAAAAGCGGCTATAAAGCACAACTTACAAACTATTGGCTGCTTGGCACATGGCTTAAATCAGGTGTATCCTAAAACCCATTCAAAATATGTACATGCTGTAGAGAAGAATGGTGGATTTTTTACCGAGTTTTGGAGCACAAGCAATCCCGATAGAGAAAATTTTTTAAAGCGAAACCGGATTATAGCCGGTTTAAGTGAAGCCACCATAGTTTTGGAATCGGCTGAAAGAGGTGGGAGTTTAGTCACTGCCGATATAGCAAATAGTTATAACCGGGATGTTTTTGCGCTACCTGGAAGAGTACAGGATAAATACAGCTTAGGATGCAATAATTTAATTAAGCAACAAAAGGCACACATGATTACCTCCGCGGCAGATTTAATTTATTTAATGGGTTGGGAGATTGAGGAGAAAAAGTCCAAAACAGTTCAGAAGCAGTTATTTATTGAACTGAATGAGATAGAAAAGGCGATTTATTCCCACCTTCAAAAAGAAGGAAAGCAATTGTTGGATAGTATTGCTTTAGACTGTCAATTACCTGTTTTTAAGGTATCTTCAACGCTTTTAAATATGGAAATGAAGGGCGTTATACGACCCTTACCGGGGAAATTGTTTGAGGCTATCTAAAGTATTTTAGACCAAGCGGTCTGTTTATCAGCTGCAATTTTTCCTTGAATAAATTAATTGTGCTACTTGTCATCAACGAAAGACACATAAACGTTAAAGTGCTTGTTAAGAGTAAAAACTAATTTGATTAAACGAACCGGTTAGTTGGTCTAATAATAATTTAATACCCCAACTTAATTCTTACCCTTTGCAGAACCCCATCCGCCACTTTTTTGGCTTTTTCAGCGCCAAGAGCCAAGGCGCTATCTACCTCGTCCAAATGCGTCATATAATAATTAAACCGTTCACGGGCATCCCCAAAGCGCTCAAGAACCATATCGTATAGCGCTTGTTTGGCATGACCATACCCATAGTTTCCGTTGAGGTAATTGCCCCGCATTGCTGCCACTTGCTCTTTTGAGGCCAATATACTATACAAAGCATATACATTATCCGTATCCGGGTTTTTGGGATCCTCCATAGGGGTGCTATCTGTAAGCACGCTCATAATCTGCTTCCTCAGATTTTTATCCGCTTGAAAGAGGTCTATGGTATTACCTTTGCTTTTACTCATTTTTTCCCCGTCTGTACCAGGGATATACATGGTATCTTCCTGAATTTTGGCAGTTGGTAATACAAAAACCTCCCCTTTCTGAGCATGAAAACGCGAGGCAACATCCCGGGTTATCTCCAAATGCTGTAACTGATCTTTTCCCACGGGTACTATATCTGCATCATACAATAGAATATCTGCAGCCATAAGCATAGGGTAAGAAAAGAGTCCGGCATTTACATCATCCAGACGGTCGGCCTTATCTTTAAAGGAATGAGCGAGCGTCAACCGCTGATACGGAAAAAAACAACTTAGATACCAAGCCAATTCGGTTACTTGCGGGACATCGCTTTGCCTGTAAAATACGGTTTTATCAATATCTAACCCAAAGGCAAGCCACGTAGCGGCTGTGGCATACGTATTCTTTCGAAGTTCCTCTCCATTTTTTATTTGGGTTAGGGAATGCATATCTGCAATAAAAAGAAAGGAATCATTATTTGGATCTTTTGCCATTGCTATTGCAGGCATAATAGCACCTAAAATATTTCCTAAATGAGGGGTTCCAGTACTTTGTATACCTGTTAGTATTCTTGCCATTATCTTAAATTAAAAAGAAGGACAAAGGTAAAAGAAATCCTAAAGCAGCCCCAAATTTGTTACTTTTGATTTTATGGTTTCAATAACAAAAAAAATCGGATGTCTTCTCTACCGCATTTGGTTTTATATCTTGGTGGCCTTGCCCATTTTCCTATTTTTTCCACTGTTGGTATTCTTTTCCATATCTGAAAAATGGTATCCTCAATTTTTTTGGATGGCGCGAAACCTGTGGGCAAATACTATTATTTACGGAATGGGGTGCTTCCCAAAAGTTAAACAGGAACAAATAATAAAAAAAGGAAAGAGTTATATGCTGGTGGCTAACCACACTAGTATGTTGGATATTATGTTGATGTTGAAAGTGAGCGAAAATCCATTTGTTTTTGTAGGGAAGAAAGAATTGGTGAAAATTCCTGTCTTCGGATTCTTCTATAAAAGGGTCTGTATTTTGGTAGATAGAGAAAACAGTAAAAGTAGAACCGGGGTTTATTTAAGAGCCCAGCGTAGGCTTAATCAAGGACTTAGCATTTGTATTTTTCCAGAAGGTGGGGTACCGGATGAGGATATTATTTTAGACGAATTCAAGGATGGGGCTTTTAAAATGGCAATAGCACATAAAATCCCAATAGTTCCCATTACCTTTTATGATAATAAAAAGCGATTTCCTTTTGAAATTTTTAAAGGGGGACCCGGAAAAATGCGTGCCAAAGTGCATTCCTTTTTTGAAACTGCCCAACTTAAGGAAACCGATAAGATAGTATTGAAGAATAGTGTAAGGGCGGTAATTTTGAGTGAACTTAAGAATGGATAAGTAGCTTAGCCTTAAAACTGGGTTTAAAATAATCCAATAGATTTGGTAAAGCCATCAAAAGAAAACGCCCTACTGGAATCGTAGGGCGTTTAAGGGGTCATTGCCGTAAGCAACGACTCACCTAACCAACATCTTTAAAATTTAAAATTTATGCCACTGTATATCCCAATTGAAAATGGGTTAAATGTTCCCGATGTTTGGGAAAATGTATTTAATTGATATTTAAAAAGAGGCTCTACATTTAATTGTAATTGTGGCGTAAATTTATAGTTTACCCCAAAACCAATATTAGTACTAAAGTTAACCGTATTTAGGTTGTTAGCCTCACCAACCTCCGTTTCCAAACCTCCTGACTCTAGTGATATAGAATTATCCGTTAAAAAAAGTGAACTTATTCCCCCAATGAGATTTATTCCAAATTTCTTATCCAAAAGTGCATAATTAAGTTCTAAGGGTACTTCCAAATAACCAAAATTTTGCGCCATAAGTCCTTCCCTATTAGAGCTACTGGCCAAAGCATCTGTAGCTATAGCAGGATCGTTAAATGCTTCTGTTTTTCTGCTGTTTACTACCACACTTCTAGATGCCATAGCATAATCTATATTCGAAATAAGCGCATTTGGTGCAATATCTGCTGAAGACGAAAATTCAATTTCATTGGTATTGTACCCGTAATTTGCTTTGTGGATGCCGGTTCTGATTTGTATTTTTTTGCTCAGCTCGTAAGAAACTACCATACCGTAACTCAGGTTGGTTTGTCCGCTTTTTGAATTGGACACAAAATTGGAATGGATAGGAGAACCTTCCCCCATAGCATTAAAATAAACAGGCGCTACACTTGGACCAACAGACCACTTTTCCTTTCTTTCTTCGACAATAGCCTCTTCCTTTTCTTGCTCTTCTATAGCTTCAAAAATGGATTTTTTCTTAGTTTCTTCCTCTTTGGCTTCAATTTGTACAATACTTTCTAAATTACCTGATACCTTAGTTTGACCATCCTCGAAGGTCTTATTAGTTTTTGGATGTTCATCATCTTTTGCAACAACTTTTGTTTTATTGTCAAGATCTGGTAGGGTTAGATTTTCAGTTGGTCTTGAAGATTCTGAATTCGCGATCGATTCACCTTTGTTATCAATGGTACCGGTGCTTTTGGAATTGCTGTCGAGAATCGTTTTCTGACTTTCGGCTACTGGATTAGTAGAAACTTTGTTCAGAGGCTTTTGGGTGTTTTTTTTGAAATCTTCGGTTCTGGTTTTATTAACATCTACCAGGATTTCATTTTCCTTAGAAGGGGGCTCAAAAAGGTTATCTTTTGAAGGTTCAGTACGGTTGATAGAAGGGCTCCTTTTTTCTTCTTTAGTGGTAATGGCATCCTCCTGCGTTACAGTATTTTCCCAAGGATTTACCAAATAAAAGAGTAGCGCAAAACCGGCGGCCAAACCACCAACTTTCCACCAAAAAGGAACGGCCTTTTTGGATTTTTTTTGCTTGTCCAGAGAGGACGAAATGGCTTTCCAAACTTTTTCATCCGGAATTTCGCCGAAGTCCTTCAACTTCTCTTGAAACAAATCGTCTATATTTTTTTTACTCATTGTACAAATGACTTAAGCACTATTAATATTTTCTTTTTCAATTTTTTCTTTTAGTATCATTCTTGCCCTTGCAAGATTGGATTTTGAGGTGCCAACAGATGTGCCTAACATATCACCAATCTCATTATGTGTGTAACCATCTAACACATATAGATTAAAAGTAAGTCGATACTTATGAGGCAATTCTTGAATGTAGCGTAAGAGGGTGGTTAGATTAATGTCTAAATAACCGGAAACCATTTCTGTTTCTTCATGCTCTTGATTTTCGGAAACTACAGAGAGGTATTCTTCCTTTCGATATTTTTGAAGTATGGTATTAACGGTAATTCGTTTCATCCAGCCTTCAAAAGAACCTTTGGCTTTAAACTGATCTATTTTGTTGAAAATAGTCATAAAACTATCATGCAAATTATCCTCTGCCTCCATCTTGTTGCGCGAATATTTGAGACACACACCGAACAAGGTACGGGAGTACCTCCTGTACAATTCTTCCTGTGCCGTCCTAATGCCTTTTTTACAATTAGTTATGAGCTCTTCCTGACTCAATGTGTTGGTTAGATTATATTCTATAATTAGACTATGGGTTGTTTTGCATGGCGGTAACAGGCACCTCTATTTCTAAATACTGATCCTCGCCACTTTCATCTTCTCCAGTCCAAAATTGAAAGGTATAAGTTCCTGAATACCTTACCTCAAACCGAAAAGATTCTTCTACTTCCTGATTTACATCTGCGCATGTCTCCCGATCCAGAATAGCACCAATTACAACGACTTTTCTTGTGGTGGTTTCGGTTCGAAATACATTAAATCCTTCAAATAGAGTGCAGTCATCCGGTCTAAGAAAGGTAACTTTAATGTCATATACTTTATGCAGTTCAAATGACTCGGGAAGTTCAGCAGCTACTACCTGTAGGGGCTCATAGTGAAAGTTTACGCCATCATCTAGACTACAAGAGGAAACTAATGCATAAAATGAGACCAAAAGCAGTCCCAAGAAAAACTTTTTCATAAACTTTATATTTTTACCCCTAAGATGTAAACAAAATACAAAGGTTGCGCGGAGGACAAAAAAAATTGCAAAAATACCGTTATAAGGTATTTACTTTTTAAGTGCGCTTATGGTTGCTTTAATCTTGGTCTCGAGCTCTTCTTGTAATTCAGGATTATCTTGTAGAAGTGTTTTTACGGCATCTCTACCTTGGCCCAATTTGGTATCACCATAACTAAACCAAGATCCACTTTTTTTGATAATTTCAAAATCTACTCCGAGATCTATGATTTCACCAATCTTAGAGATACCCTCACCGTACATGATATCAAATTCTGCAGTTTTAAAAGGAGAGGCTACTTTATTTTTTACAACTTTTACCCGTGTTTTATTTCCTTGGGATTCTCCATCCGTATCTTTAATTTGTGAAGATCTGCGGATATCCAGCCTTATAGACGCATAAAATTTAAGGGCATTTCCACCTGTAGTGGTTTCAGGATTGCCAAACATTACGCCAATTTTTTCTCTTAACTGGTTAATGAAAATTACAGTGCAGTGAGTCTTACTAATAGAGCCTGTTAATTTTCGAAGGGCTTGGGACATCAGCCGCGCATGAAGGCCCATTTTGGAATCGCCCATTTCGCCTTCAATTTCACTTTTTGGAGTTAATGCCGCTACAGAATCGATAATTACAATATCTATTGCACCAGACCGGATTAAATTATCCGCAATTTCCAAAGCCTGTTCACCGTGATCCGGTTGAGAAATAATCAAATTATCAATATCTACTCCCAATTTTTGAGCATAAAAGCGATCAAAAGCATGTTCAGCATCAATAAAGGCTGCAATACCACCATTTTTTTGAGCTTCGGCAATTGCATGCAAGGTTAATGTAGTTTTTCCCGAAGATTCCGGACCATAAATTTCTATTACTCTGCCTCGTGGATAACCTCCCACGCCCAGAGCAATATCCAACCCTAATGAACCTGAAGAAATTACCTCTACGTCTTGGACAATACTATCACCCATCTTCATAACAGCACCTTTTCCATAGGTTTTGTCCAATTTATCCAATGTTAGCTTTAAGGCCTTCAATTTTGCTTCTTTTTCGGAACTCATTTTTTTTGTGTTAGGGATGCTAAATTACCACTTCTTTTTGCATATTACAATGCAGACGCAACCTTTTTGGAAAAGTTGCATCTACTTAAAAAAGAATTTTTTAATCACAAATACCAAGGCCCGTTATTATTCCTTGGGAACCAGTGGCTATTACCTTCCTTAAATTTCTATGAAAGAGAAAAATATTGGGATAGCCGTAAAAGACCTTGAAAACTTTCGAGGTCTTTTTTGTTTGTAACAATGCCTTATTAGCCTATTTTTGCATTTTAAATCTATTCTTTAACTTAACTATTGGTATAGCATGCAACTGTACAATACATTAAGTGCAAAGGAAAAGGAAATCCTTATTGAGGAAGCCGGAAAGGAACGCCTCACCATCTCTTTTTACTCCTATGCACATGTTGGAAATACAACTATTTTTAGGAATCATTTATTCATTCATTGGAACTCATTGGATGTGCTGGGAAGAATCTATGTGGCGCATGAAGGAATAAATGCGCAATTATCTGTTCCTGCAGAAAATTTCAAAGCTTTTAAAGCGCATTTAGATAGTATTAGTTTTCTCGAAAATGTTCGTTTAAACATTGCCATAGAACAAGACAATAAGTCTTTTCTTAAACTCAAAATTAAAGTAAGAGACAAGATAGTTGCTGATGGGCTAGATGACGCCACCTTTGATGTTACCAACAAAGGTGTTCATCTGGATGCTGAAAGTTTTAATAAGATTCTTGATGAGCCCGACATCTTACTAGTTGATATGCGCAATCATTATGAGAGTGAGATAGGGCACTTTAAGAATGCAATTACCCCGGATGTGGATACCTTTAGGGACTCTTTGGATCTCATAGAAGAAGCCTTGGCAGAGCACAAGGAAGATAAAAAGTTGGTTATGTATTGTACAGGCGGAATACGTTGCGAAAAGGCAAGTGCATATTATAAGCACAAGGGATTCAAACAAGTATATCAGTTAGAAGGCGGAATAATTGAATATACCAGACAAGTAAAGGCCAAGAACTTGGAGAATAAATTTTTAGGAAAGAATTTTGTTTTTGATCATAGACGCGGTGAACGAATAACGGAGGATATTATTGCAAACTGCCACCAATGTGGTACGCCTTGTGATACACATGTAAACTGTGCCAATGAGGCTTGTCACTTATTATTTATTCAATGCCCCGCTTGCGCTGAAAAAATGAACGAGTGCTGTTCCGATATTTGTAAAGAAATACACGAATTGCCCTATGAAGAACAAAAGCGATTAAGAAGAGGAAAAGAAATCAGCAATAAAATCTTCAAAAAAGGAAGGTCGGAAGCATTAAAGTTTAAAAAATAAGTAAATCATTTGTGGCTGAAAAGGTTATAAGTATCACCGAATACGGTTGTCCTACACCATATTTTTTGTTGGATCTTTAAAAATTAATCAATGCACTTGTATTCGTTACGATCTGGAAGCAAGATTTATGTGCATTTAGAATTGTTAGTTAAAAGGTATCTGCCGGCCCCACACTACCCGCCAACTTTCTTTAAAGGGCATTAAAAAAATACTATCTTTACGTTTAAGATAAGTTTAGTATGAACCTTTTTTAGTAAAAGCAGTTTGTTTTTGCTAAATCAACATATAAAATATGGGTTGTAGCAGTTGTTCAACCGCTAAGGACGGACAACCTCGTGGCTGTAAAAGCAATGGCACTTGTGGCACCGATGGTTGTAACAAATTAACGGTTTTTGATTGGCTTTCCAATATGTCATTACCAAATGGCGATATCCCTTTTAATGGTGTGGAAGTCCGTTTTAAAAATAGTAGAAAAGAATTTTTTGGAAATACTGAAAATCTTTCCCTTTCCATAGGTGATATAGTGGCTACTCAATCACAATCAGGACATGATGTTGGTATGGTAACCCTTACCGGAGAGTTGGTAAAGGTACAGATGAAAAAGAAGAGAGAAGAAATCGCTGAAGGTGATCTCCCCAAAATATACCGAAAAGCTACCCAAAAGGATATTGATATTTGGCAAAAGTGCCGAGATAGAGAAGAGGAAATAAAAAAGCGGGCAAGAGAAATTGCCATTGTTCTAAAGCTGCAGATGAAAATTTCCGACGTTGAATTTCAAGGCGATGCTTCTAAAGCTACTTTTTATTACACTGCCGAAGAGCGGGTAGATTTTAGACAACTTATTAAGGATATGGCCAAGGCATTTGGCATCCGCATAGAAATGAGGCAGATTGGCTACCGGCAAGAAGCTCAGCGATTGGGCGGTATAGGTTCTTGCGGCAGGGAATTGTGTTGCTCTACATGGTTAACAGACTTTAGATCGGTAAGCACATCTGCAGCGCGATATCAGCAACTTTCCCTAAATCCACAAAAACTGGCAGGACAATGTGGAAAACTAAAATGTTGTTTAAATTATGAATTGGACGTATATCTAGACGCTTTAAAGGATTTTCCTTCCATAGATACCAAACTACAAACAGAAAAGGGATTGGCTTTCTGTCAAAAAGTAGATATATTTAAACAAACCTTGTGGTTTTCTTACAGGGAAGATCCGGCCAATTGGCATACATTATCCAAAGAACAGGTAAATCTTATTTTGGCCAAAAATAAGGCTAAGGAAACGGTAAATAGCCTGGAAGAATATATCTTAGAAGAGCCAAAAGAGGAAAAAGTGGTTTTTGAAAATGTAGTAGGTCAGGATAGCCTTACCCGTTTTGATAGACCAAAGCAAAAAAACAGAAACAAAAATAAAAAGAGAAGGAATAATTCTAAAAAGCCTGCTAACAATGCTTAGGAGTTTAGTCTTATTGATGCTATTTCTAATGGTAATAGCTTGTGATCATTCCACAGTGTTTTCAGAATACAACGCAACTACTAATGGCTATTGGTCCAAAGACCAAAGTTTTAAGTTTACGTTTTCACATAGCGACACAATTAGTGGACAGCATATGTTTATCAATATTCGAAACGATGACACTTTCCCGTATAGAAACCTCTTCATAATAGCAGAGCTTAATTTCCCAAACGGGGAAACTATAAAGGACACTTTGGAATATGAAATGGCATTACCTGATGGCCAATGGTTAGGCAAAGGTTATGGAAATATTAAAGAGAACAAATTGTGGTATAGGGAAAACATCGTTTTAGGCACCGTTGGCGTATATACTGTTGAATTGTCTCATGCTATGCGTAAAAATGGAGAGATAAACGGAATTGAGAATTTAATAGGGATTACAGACGTTGGTTTTCAAATAGAAACAAGCAATTAAATTATGGCAAAAGCTTCAAAGAAAAAGAACAATACCAGTTTCTTTAAGTTTATAAAATGGTTTTGGATTTTATTTACGGCAGGGGTACTTTCCTTTCTATTTGTCTTTTTGCTGGCAGCTTGGGGTGTTTTTGGCGAAATGCCCACCTTTGAACGTTTGGAAAATCCACAGACCAATCTGGCTAGTGAAATTATTTCTTCGGATGGTAAGACTTTGGGAAAGTTCTACTTGGACGATAACCGCACACCTGTTTCTTATGACGATTTACCCAAAAATTTAGTTGAAGCCTTAGTAGCAACGGAAGATGTTCGCTACTACAGCCATTCAGGAATTGATGCATGGGGAACGCTACGGGCGTTTGCTTTTTTGGGCAAGAAGGGAGGAGCCAGTACCATTTCTCAACAATTAGCTAGACAACTATTTATTGGAGTGAGATCGAAAAATAAGTTTGAGACCATAACCCAAAAGATTAAGGAATGGGTAATTGCCACACGTTTAGAAAGGCAGTACACCAAAGAAGAGATCATAGCTATGTATATGAATATATATGATTTCAATTTTAATGCAGACGGTATACGCTCGGCATCTCGGATTTATTTCGGGAAAGAACCGAAAGATTTAAAGATTGAAGAGTCAGCCGTTTTAGTTGGGATGTTAAAAAATTCTTCTTACTACAACCCAATTCGTAGAACCGAATTGGTTTTAAATAGAAGAAATACCGTAATAGGCCAAATGGCGAAGTATGACTATATTACTGAGAAACAAAAGGATTCTTTACAGGCGCTGAAAATGGAAATCTTTTTTAGCCCGGAATCGCACAGTGCGGGGTTGGCTACTTATTTTAGAATGTATCTTCAAGGTTATCTTAACCGATGGATTGCCAAGAACCCAAAACCTGACGGGTCTAATTATAGTCTTTTTTTGGACGGACTAAAAATATATACAACTGTTGATAGTAGAATGCAAGCCAATGCGGAAGAAGCGGTACAAGAGCACATGAGAAGGCTTCAAAAAGAGTTTTTTGTACAAAACACTCCGGCACGGAACAAAACAGCTCCTTTTTTAGAAATTAATCAGGATGAAATAAACGCTATTTTAGAAAAGGCGATGAAAACTTCCGACAGATGGCGTATAATGAAAGCTCAAGGAAAATCTGAAAAGGAAATTAGAGCGGCGTTCAATCAAAAAACAGAAATGATTGTTTTCGATTGGAATAGTGATATTCAGGAGAAAGATACCGTAATGACCCCTATGGATTCCATTCGCTATTACAAGTCGTTTTTAAGGACAGCGATGATGTCTATGGAGCCGCAAACCGGACACGTGAAAGCATGGGTCGGCGGGCTCAATTACAAACATTTTCAATATGATAATGTAATTCAGGGAGCCAGACAGGCAGGGTCTACTTTTAAGCCATTTGTTTACGCCGCTGCTATAGACCAATTACGGTTATCCCCCTGTGATGAATTACCCGATACGCAATATTGTATAGAAGCATTAAAGCATGGCAATGTAGAGCCTTGGTGTCCCAAAAATTCCGACGGAAAGTACACAGGCAAAATGTATTCCTTAAAACAGGCTTTAGCCAACTCAGTAAATACAGTTACGGCACAATTAATAGATGAAGTAGGCCCGAAGGCCGTAACGGCAATAGTTAAAAATTTGGGCTTAACGGGAGAAATTCCGGAAGTACCTTCAATTGCTTTGGGAACTCATGATGTTAATGTATATGAAATGGTGGGAGCTTATGGAGCCTTTGCGAATCAAGGGGTTTATGTAAAGCCTGTAATGGTAACCCGTATTGAAGACAGGAACGGCTCAGTTTTGTATGAATATGTCCCGGAAACTAGAGATGTGCTAAGTAAGGACGTAGCCTATGCAATGCTAGATGTCCTTCAAGGTGTTACACAGGGTGGATCCGGTACCCGTTTAAGAGGAAATTATGCCAAGGATCAAACCTTTTTTAAAGAAGTTATTACCGGTTATCCATACGAGTTTACCAATCCTATTGCAGGAAAGACAGGAACTACCCAGAACCAAAGTGATGGCTGGTTTATGGGAATGGTACCCAATTTAGTTACCGGCGTGTGGGTAGGCGGAGACGACCGATCAATACATTTTAGGTCCATTACTTACGGACAAGGCGCATCTATGGCACTTCCAATTTGGGGCTTATATATGAAAAAGAATTATAATAACGAAGAGTTAGGTGTTTCTAAGGGATCTTTCCCTGTTCCGGAAAATATGTCTATTAATTTAGATTGTTCTAAGGTCAACCAAGATTTGGAGAACAATGGAGATGAGGACGATCTGGACGATTTGGATTTTTAATTTTCTTTATATTTCAAGATATTGCTATGATTCAAAGAACAGTGTTAAATGTACATGAGGCCTTAAACGGCGTTCAGAATGGGATGACATTTATGTTGGGAGGATTTGGGCTTTGTGGGATCCCGGAAAATGCAATAGCAGAATTGGTTCGGTTGGGAATAAAGGATATTACTTGTATTTCGAACAATGCCGGAGTAGATGATTTTGGGCTTGGATTACTACTTCAAAATCGTCAAATAAAAAAGATGATATCTTCCTATGTGGGGGAGAATGATGAGTTTGAACGACAGATGCTTAGCGGTGAACTAGAGGTGGAACTTACACCTCAGGGAACTTTGGCGGAAAAGTGTAGGGCAGCGCAAGCCGGTTTTCCGGCCTTTTATACGCCAGCCGGTTACGGAACTGAAGTTGCACAAGGAAAAGAAACCCGGGAGTTTAACGGAAAAATGTATATTTTGGAACACGCATTCAAAGCCGATTTTTCTTTTGTGAAGGCATGGAAAGGTGATAAGGCAGGGAATCTGATTTTTAAAGGTACAGCCCGTAATTTTAACCCGTGTATGTGTGGCGCTTCAAAAATCACAGTCGCTGAGGTGGAGGAGCTTGTTCCGGCAGGGAAGTTACCACCCAATGAAATACATGTACCCGGAATTTTTGTGCAGCGTATCTTTCAAGGACAGCATTATGAAAAACGGATAGAGCAGCGTACGGTACGTAAAAGAGTCTAATTTGAAGATTAGCTAATTTGAAAGTTTTCTAAAGTGAGGAGTGACGAGGAGAACATCATAGTCGATAAGACATTTCATTTTGCATTGGAAATTATTGATTACACCGAAAAATTAAGATCGCTCAAAAAGTTTGAAATGGCATCTCAATTATTTAAAAGCGGAACGTCAATTGGAGCGAATACTTGGGAAGCGCAAAATGGGGAAAGCACCGCGGATTTTATCCATAAATTCAAAATTGCAGACAAAGAAGCGGACGAAACTTCATATTGGCTTGAACTATGTAAAGTATCGGAGCACTATCCTAACCCCCAAACAGACCTTATATCAGAACTAGACTCAATTATTCGGATTATTTCTAAGATTATTGGAACCAGTAAACGGGGCAAATTATCAAATTAACCAATTGTCAAATCCCCAAATTATCAAATCAGAAACCATGCTCGATAAAAACGGAATAGCAAAACGAATAGCACAGGAAGTAAGAGACGGCTACTATGTAAATCTGGGGATAGGGATTCCCACTTTGGTAGCGAACTACGTTAGAGAAGATATCAGTGTAGAATTTCAAAGTGAAAATGGCGTTTTAGGCATGGGCCCGTTCCCTTTTGAGGGAGATGAAGACGCTGACATAATTAATGCAGGAAAACAAACCATTACCACCTTGCCTGGAGCCTCTTTTTTTGATTCAGTAATGAGTTTCGGAATGATTAGAGGTCAACACGTTGATCTTACTATTTTGGGAGCGATGGAGGTATCCGAAAATGGAGATATCGCTAATTGGAAAATACCCGGAAAAATGGTTAAAGGTATGGGAGGAGCTATGGACTTGGTGGCTTCTGCAAATAATATTATCGTAGCCATGATGCATACAAACAGGGAAGGTGAGTCTAAACTTTTAAAGCGATGTTCCCTACCATTAACAGGGGTAGGTTGTGTTAAAAAAATAGTAACAAATTTAGCTGTTTTAGAGGTCACAAAGGACGGGTTTCTTTTGTTAGAGAGAGCCCCCGGGATTAGTGTGGACGAAATAAAAAGAGCAACCGAGGGCAATTTAATAGTTCTGGGGACTATTTCTGAAATGACAATATAGAGAGACTAATTTTGCTGTTCATCGGATATATTCTATAATTTTTTTTCTTCACAACATTTTACACATACTTCACAACAATAATCTGCTCAGGATATCGTTTTTTTCCTATATTTAAACAGAACTTAAATGTTATACCCCAAATTTAACATTCGCTAAACCTAAAAACCATGGAATCCCAAATCAATCATGCGCCACCTCCGAAAGAGGAAATTTACATTTACCGAAGCAGCTTTTATAGTGGTCTTTTGGCATTGACCAAAAAGCTATTTATGTTTTAGTAGAACAAATAAGAATTTAATTCTTAAAGGAGCAGAACTACTAAGTTTTGCTCCTTTTCTTTGTGTTCTGGTTTTTGGAGTTTCAGAGATTAAAGTATTTTAGAGCAAGTAAATTGTAGTTATGCAGCTTATTTATAAAAAGTGTAAAATAGATGATTTGGAGGAGTTGGTTAAAATATCAAGAAATACTTTTATTGCGGCCTTTAAAGAAGATAATGACCCGCAAGACTTTTCCGATTATATTGAATTTGCATTTAACAGTATGAAACTCAAAGAGGAATTGGAAAATAAGAGTTCCAGCTTCTTTTTTGTGTATCTAAATAATGAGTTGTCGGGTTATTTTAAACTAAATGAGTTTGCGGCTCAAACAGATATTAAAGCAGACGACAGCATTGAAATTGAACGAATCTATGTGCACGCAGATTATCAAGGAAAAAAAGTTGGGCAAGAGATGCTGAAGGAAATTGGAAGATTGGCCATTCAAAAAGGGAAGCGTTTTATTTGGCTTGGAGTTTGGGAGAAAAATATCAGGGCTATCCAATTTTACGAAAGAGAGGGATTCATTAAGTTTGGAACACACCCATATTATATTGGTACTGATAAACAAACTGATTGGCTAATGCGTTTATCGTTATAATACTTTATAAGCCTAGTTATAACGAACGAAGAATTGCTGTAGCCTGTTCAAGAGTCTCCAATGTCTTCGCGAAGCAAACCCGTATTAATTTATCATCCCGTTCATTTTCATTGAAAACAGATATTGGAATTGTGGCGAGCTTGTGCTTGGTTATAAGACGTAAGACCATATCTATGTCAACATCCTGAGAAATTTGGGAATAATCCAATAGTTGAAAGTAGGTTCCTTGAGATGGAGTAAATGAAAATCGGGATTCCTCTAAAGCAGATAATAAAAAATCACGCTTCTGTTGATAAAAAGCGTTTAATCCTAGATAATTCTGTTTGTCATGCAAGTACTGCGCCATAGCATGTTGTACTGGGTGATGTACACAGAAAACATTAAATTGATGTGTTTTTCGAAATTCGTGCATTAGTTCAGCCGGCGCTGCGCAGTATCCTATTTTCCATCCGGTGACATGAAAAGTTTTTCCGAAGGACGCACAAACAAAGCTACGTGATGCTAAATCCGGAAAGCGTGATACACTTTCATGTTCCAGCCCATCAAAAACAATATGTTCATAGACCTCATCACTCACTACAAGAATATTTGTATTGCGTAGAATTTCTTGCAATTGTAGCATATCCTCTTTCGAAAATATACGGCCACTAGGATTGTGGGGCGTATTAATGATAACCATTTTTGTCTTTGAAGTTATCTTATTTCGGAATGTGTCCCAGTCCAATTTATAGTTCGGCGCTGAAAGTTGCACAAAAACCGGAACACCACCATTGACCTCTATAGCGGGTTCATAGCAGTCATAAGCGGGTTTTATCACAATTACTTCATCACCAGGATGTATAAAGGCTGTAATGATGCCAAAAATAGCCTGTGTAGCCCCAACTGTTACCGTTATTTCTGTTTCCGGATTATATGCTTTTTCATTTAGGAAAGTAATCTTTTCCGCAATAGCCTCCCGTAAGGCACCTAATCCTGTCATTGGGGCATATTGATTACTACCACTCTTCATGGCCTTTGATACAAGTTCTACTAAAACAGGATCCGGTTCAAAATTTGGAAACCCTTGGGAGACATCAAGGGCATTATTTTGTCTTGCCAAATTTCCTACAATTGTAAAAATAGTAGTTTTAATGTTAGGTAGTTTAGAACTGAAATGAGGCATATTTTTTGACTTAATCAGGTGGTTCTTGTTGTATAAAAATAGTAAAATAGCATTGTGATTAATGCGTAGTTATTTAATATGTTTTTAAAATTAGGTTTCCTTCCATTCAAAGATAAAAATGGGTAAAATAAAAAATCCCAAACTATTAAGTTCGGGATTGAGTTGAGTTAGTAATGATATGTTATCTTTATCCTTTAACGCTGGCACTAAGATATTCCCTATTCATTCTCGCAATATTCTCTAAAGAAATACCTTTTGGACATTCTACTTCACAGGCTCCAGTATTTGTGCAGTTTCCGAAACCTTCAAGATCCATTTGGCGAACCATATTTAAAACACGATCAGTGGCTTCAACCTGTCCTTGGGGTAAAAGAGCAAATTGAGACACCTTGGCCGAAGTAAAAAGCATTGCACTTGCATTTTTACAGGCTGCAACGCAGGCACCGCACCCAATACATGTGGCTGCATCCATTGCTTTATCTGCCTTTTCCTTTTCAATAGGAATGGCATTGGCGTCTACGGTATTTCCAGAGGTATTTACGGAGATAAAGCCACCTGCCTGCTGAATGCGGTCAAAGGCACTTCTATCTACAATTAAGTCTTTAATAACCGGAAATGCAGTTGCTCTAAATGGCTCTATAACAATGGTATCTCCATCTTTAAAACTGCGCATATGTAATTGACATGTAGTAATTCTGCGATCAGGGCCATGAGGTTCACCATTAATTTGTAACGAACAGGAACCACAAATGCCTTCTCTGCAATCATGGTCAAACTCTACAGGTTCTTCGCCCTTAGTAATTAGCTCTTCATTGAGAACATCTAACATATCCAAAAAAGACATGTCTCCTTCTACACCATTTATAAGATAATCATTGAGTCTCCCTTTTGAGTTGGCATCTTTTTGACGCCATATCTTTAAGTTTAATTTCATTTTTTTAAAATTTGTTTTTCAACGGTAATCTCAATCCCGAAACTCGGGTCGGGAGCAACATCACTTTTATAATTTATGTTCAGTGCAGCCTAGTTTTAGCACTTAAATTTTTTAGTAAAAGGGCAAACCCTTTTAACAATGATTTCTTGTTAATCGGCAGCTATTTGTAACTTCTTGCTTTAACCTCGATATTCTCATAAATCAAATCCTCCTTATGAAGAATGGCATCCTTTGGTTCACCTTTATATTCCCAAGCCGCTACATATTTAAAATTTACATCGTCTCTAAGCGCTTCTCCGTCTTCGGTTTGGTATTCTTCACGAAAATGACCTCCGCAAGATTCGTTTCTGTTTAAAGCATCTTTGGCAAAAAGCTCACCTAGTTCCAAAAAATCGGCTACCCTACCCGCCTTTTCTAATTCTTGATTCTTGGTTTCTGCGCTGCCGGGCACTCTAACATTTTGCCAGAAGTCTGTCCGTAAAGTGGAGATTTCTTCTATGGCTTCCTTTAATTCTTTCTCATTGCGGGACATTCCACATTTATTCCACATAATTTTACCCAATTTTTTGTGGTAATAATCTACTGAATGTGTACCGGCACCGCTCATTAATTTTTTTATTCTATCCCTAACCTCTTTTTCTGCTGCTTCAAATTCAGGAGAATCGGTGGGGATAGTACCTGTTCGAATATCTTTGGAAAGATAATCTCCAATGGTATATGGTAAAACAAAATATCCGTCCGCTAGGCCTTGCATCAATGCTGATGCACCAAGCCGATTGGCACCGTGGTCGCTAAAATTAGCTTCCCCTGTGGCATAACAACCCGGGATAGTGGTCTGTAAATTATAATCAACCCAAAGTCCTCCCATGGTATAGTGAACTGCAGGGTATATCATCATGGGTGTTTTGTAAGGATCTTGATCAACTATTTTTTCATACATCTGAAAAAGATTCCCATATTTTGCGGCCACGACTTCTTCTCCTAGTTTTTTAATAGTAGTATCATCCGGATTTTTTAATCCTGAAGTTAAAGCTTTTTCTGTGCCGTAACGTACAATTGCTGCCGCGAAATCCAGATAAACAGCCTCTCCGGTCTTATTTACACCAAAACCGGCATCACAACGTTCTTTAGCAGCTCTGGAAGCAACATCACGAGGGACAAGGTTACCAAAAGCAGGATATCTCCGTTCCAAAAAGTAATCTCTATCCTCTTCTTTTAACTGTGTTGGCTTTAATTTTCCTTCTCTAATGGCAGTTGCATCTTCTAAACGCTTTGGAACCCAAATTCTTCCATCGTTACGCAAAGACTCGGACATTAAAGTCAGTTTAGATTGGTGCTCACCTGAAACAGGAATGCAAGTAGGATGTATTTGAGTGAAACAAGGGTTTGCGAAAAAGGCACCTCTTCGGTGGGCTCTCCAGGCAGCCATAACATTACTTCCCATAGCATTGGTAGATAGAAAAAATACATTTCCATATCCGCCTGAAGCCAAAACAACCGCGTGGGCAGAATGACGTTCTATTTCTCCGGTAACTAAATTACGAGCAATTATTCCTCTTGCTTTACCACCAACAAGAACAAGGTCTAACATTTCATGGCGGTTATAGGCTTTAATTTTCCCCCTGTTAATTTGCCTGTTCATTGCTGCATAAGCCCCTAATAGTAGTTGCTGACCGGTCTGACCCTTTGCATAGAACGTACGAGAAACCAACACACCACCAAAAGAACGGTTATCCAATAAACCACCATATTCCCTAGCAAAAGGCACTCCTTGCGCAACACACTGATCTATGATATTGCCTGAAACTTCTGCCAAACGATATACATTGGCTTCTCGTGATCGGTAATCACCTCCTTTTATAGTGTCATAAAATAGACGGTAGTTACTATCTCCATCTCCCTGATAATTCTTGGCTGCATTTATTCCTCCTTGGGCCGCAATGGAATGTGCTCTTCTTGGAGAATCCTGATAACAAAATGT
Source organism: Arenibacter sp. (assembly GCA_041747755.1). GTDB lineage: Bacteria > Bacteroidota > Bacteroidia > Flavobacteriales > Flavobacteriaceae > Aurantibrevibacter. Next base: position 37,239 of record JBGTEN010000280.1, read on the forward strand.
TTTAACATTGTAGCCCAGTTCTGCCAGAGTTGCCGCTGCAGAGCCTCCGGCAAGACCGGTCCCAACAACAATAATATCTATCTTGCGTTTATTGGCCGGGTTTACCAGATTTATTTCGTTTTTATAGTTTGTCCATTTATTGGCCAAAGGACCGGACGGTATTTTAGAATCTAATATGCCCATATTATTGACTTATTGGGTTAAGGTGATGATATACTGCAATGAAAACAAATCCTAGAGGAATTACAACAGCATAAATCTTTGCAATCTGCTTTATTATCGGGGAATATTTATTATTTACGCCTAAACTTTGGAATGCAGATACAAATCCATGCCAAAGGTGCAAGGCAAGAAGCACAAAAGATATAACGTACAAAACGGTGCGCCAAATCGGCTGAAATTTTTCAACAGTCTCCGCATGGTAACGGGTGGGGTCCTCAGGGTTACTTTCAAAATATTTATACGCCATTTCGTGAACCCAAAAATCGTAAAAGTGCAACCCTAAGAACGCTAGAACTACCAAACCGGTGATAATCATATTACGAGACACCCATGGAGCATTGGCTCTACCTTTATACTCTGCATATTTTATTGTTCTAGCACTATTATTTTTGATTTCTAAAACAAAGCCCATAATAAAATGAATAATCACCCCTGCAATTAAAATTGGTTGTAAGACATATTGCACTAAGGGGTTATAACCCATAAAATGCGACCAAGAATTAAAAGTTTCGGGAGCGATTACCGATGTAATATTTATGGTAAAGTGTTGCCCCAAAAATAACACCAAAAAAAGACCCGAAAGCGCCATAACTACTTTTCGGGCAATTGAAGAGTTTATAAATCCACTCATTACTAATAACATTTTGATTACAAATTTACTGTACAGTTGAGTTATTAACAAACTTTAGGGACTTTTAGTAGCGTATTTAGAATGAATTTAGAATATTTTGCGAAAATGTTTAAGGCTTTACACTAATAATGATGGAATAATATGATTTTATTAAACAGGGATACCCACTTAAATAGTTTCACAACTGTTTGTCTCCCGAGAGGTTTAATATGAGGATGAAATTATAATCATCTGGAAAAAAATTAGTGCCACCGAAACGGAAAGTTCTAAGAGGTACTAAAAATGGTCTTATTTGGATTTTGCAATAAACTTCTTGGTTAGTCTCTAGTTCCATATTCTTACTCATCACAACAAATATTTACTAATTGTAAAAATTATTAAGATAAAAATTGTAAATAATATTAATAATTTGTTAATTTATTACTCAAACCAATTAAACTATTTTTATATGGAAGAGTATCTACCGTTGATAATTCAACTTATTTCCGGTGCCGTTGGAGGTAATGTTGCCGGAAAACTTTTAAAGAACTTAGATTTAGGACCTATTGGAAACTCAATTGCTGGTCTCCTTGGTGGCGGACTTGGCGGTCAGCTTTTAGGAGTCTTGGGAGTTGGAACGAGTACTGATACAGGCGCATTAAATGTGGCCAGTATTTTAACGAGTGTTGCAGGAGGCGGTGTTGGTGGCGGCGTTCTTATGGCTATTGTTGGAGCACTTAAAAAATCTATGGCAAGGTAGAATTGAGTCTATTGTGTTTTAAAGAATTTAGTAGGCCTTGGAAACAAGGTCTATTTTCGTTTTGTATGGCACGTGCAAATAACTATTTTTGATGAAAGATAGTTGGGAGGACCAACTTAAAACAATAACTATTTATAGATGAAATATATAAGGATTGATGCCGGACTATTTGTAAAAAACAGAAGTAAGTTTATGGCTCATATGAAACCCCAAAGTTTGGCTGTTTTCAATTCTAATGATACTTATCCTATAAGCGCAGATAGCACAATGCCCTTTAATCAACACAGGGATATCTTTTATTTAAGTGGGGCAGATCAGGAGGAATCTATATTGCTTCTCTTTCCGGATGCTACTGATAAAAAGCATAGAGAAATTCTTTTTGTAAGAGAAACCAATGATCATATTGCGGTGTGGGAAGGTGAAAAGCTCACCAAACAAATGGCAACCACCGTTTCCGGAATAGAAACTGTTTATTGGCTATCTGATTTTGATAAAATTTTCTTTGATTTAATGACTGAAGCCGATACTATTTATTTTAATACCAACGAGCATTATAGACAAGCAGTTGTTACCCAGACAAGGGAAGATCGTTTTATTTTGGAATGTAAAAAAAAGTTTCCTGCACATCAGGTGGCTAAAAGCAATCCTATACTTCAAAAAATAAGGGGAATTAAAGAACCAGAAGAACTCGACCTTATGCAAAAAGCCTGCTATATTACCGAAAAGGGATTTATGCGCGTATTGGGTTTTGTAAAACCCGGGGTTTGGGAATTTGAAATTGAAGCAGAGTTGCTGCATGAATTTGTACGTAATCGATCCAAAGGCTTTGCCTACACCCCAATAATAGCTGCGGGAAATAATGCCAATGTACTGCATTACATTCAAAATAACCGGCAATGCAAGGATGGGGAACTGGTTTTGATGGATGTAGCCGCCGAATATGCTAATTATTCCAGCGATCTTACGCGAACCATACCGGTGAATGGAAAATTTAATAAGCGACAAAAAGAAGTATACAATGCTGTATTACATGTTAAGAACGAAGCAACCAAAATGTTGGTTCCGGGAGCACTTTGGGCAGAATACCACAAAGAAGTGGGAAAAATTATGACGTCAGAGCTGTTGAAGCTAGGTTTATTAGACAAAGCGGATGTACAAAACGAAGATAAAAGCCGACCGGCGTACAAAAAATATTTTATGCATGGTACAAGTCACCATATAGGGTTGGACACTCACGATTACGGAGAATTAAAGAC
>JBGTEN010000281.1:0-2874 GCA_041747755.1 Arenibacter sp.
GATACTTTGTCGCCATGATCCTGAAGTAGGATAAGCCCTTGATCAGATTCCCCGAAATTGGGCCAGTCCACATATTTGCTTTCAGAAACCAGTTTTTTGTATTCAGGACTTCTTCGTTCATACTCCAATACTTTAAACCCATTTAACCAATGTTCTACATGGTTATTTTTGGAAGTAATATAAGCGGTGTTCCATTCTCCTATGGGATGCACCGGTTTCTCGTCCGAAGCTTTGATTAAATCATACAACGAAGCCAGTGTTCTACTGCCCTCATGGTTGCCTAATTTAGCATCCGGGTGGCGTTCATCGTCCAAAATCTGGTATTCTAATCCGATGGAAGAACCCGGCCCTTTGTTGAGGTCTGTATTGACGTAGTATTTAATTCCACTGTTGGCTCCCTCAGTAATTTTAAAGTCAACAGTCAGTTCGAAATCACCATACTCTTCGGTGGTGACAATATCGCCTCCTGCGGCAGATTCCTCTCCACCACTAGATAAAACGGTTAGTTCCCCATTTTCAATAACCCATCCTTTTTCGGGGAAGGCATCCAGTTTGGCCCCTCGCCAACCTGCGGTAGTTTCCCCATCCCAAAGCAGTTTCCAACCATTTTTGGTTTCATCTATGGTGAGTTTATTTTTGGTAACTATCGGCTTTAAAGGAGTCGCCTTGCTATATTTAGCCAAATTTTCCGTTAGGAGTTTTACATTCTTCCAGACAATTTCAGTCCCTGCTTTTTGCTCTTTGTTTATACTGTGTACTTGCAGGGAAATAAATCCCGAAGCTGTTTTATCGTCTATTAAATGGGCTGCAGGAACGCCATTAATCCATGTTTTTATGGTGTCGCCAATAGCCTCAATACGGTAATGGTTCCAATCATTTTGTTTAAAGGCTTTTTTAGCTTCTACTTGATCATCGGGTAGGGGATACAACCAGCCTCTTCTGGCCTCATCATAAATTCCGGCACTCCATGCTCGTGGAGAAGGGTCAATTTCAATTTGATACCCATGAACTCTACCATTCATATACTCAGGCATACTATTACTTCTTATTTGAATTCCGGAATTCATGGTTGAATCTACATGATATTCCAGTTCCAAAATAAAATCCCCATAATGAGTATCGGTAGATAGAAATGAATTTGGGGTATCATGAACTGTGGTACCCACAATAGTTCCATCGCGAACCTCGTATTTTGCCGTGCCCCCCAGCTGCTTCCAGCCGTTTAGCGACTGACCGTCGAACAGCGTAACCCAGGGAGTAGTATCTTTTGGAGTCTGAGCACAGCCCAGTATAATGACTGAAATGGCTAAAACAGGTATTTTAGTTTTTATTTGTTTTATTGACATATTCATGCTTAAATAGGTTTGTTTGTAAATAATTCCTAAATATAAGTCCTAATTATTATAAACAAAAAAAAGTGACCTGTATAGATCACTTTTTTTCAAGTCCAAATTTACATTACTTAATGGCTATCCTCTTTGAGGTAGTCTTTAAAATTGGCTTTGAAACGATTGAACCTTGGAATGGAAACATTACGGATATAAGAATTGTCGGGATTATTTCGTTCAAAATCCTGATGATAGTCTTCAGCGGGATAAAACTTTTCAAATGTCTTTATCTCAGTTACAATAGGCTCATTGTATACCTTTTGATCTTCCAATGCTTTAATGTAACCTTTAATTAGTTGTTTTTCCTGATCATTTTTATAAAAGGCTATAGAACGATACTGCGGTCCTCGATCGGGCCCTTGTCTATTAAAACTGGTAGGATCATGTGATCCAAAGAATACCTGAACGAGTTGTATAAATGAAATTTCCTTAGGATTGTAGTAAACCGCTACGGCTTCGGCATGTGATGTTTTCCCATAACTGACCTGCTCGTAGGTTGGATTTTTTTCTGTTCCTCCCGAATAACCGGAAATAACCTCCTTAACTCCCTTTACACTTTCAAAAATAGCTTCAACACACCAAAAACAGCCACTGGCAAAATAAGCCGTTTCATAAGAGCTAAGATCTTGTGAAGATGGTTTGGATATCACCCCCTGCTTTGGTTCTGATTTTTGCGGAATCCCTGTTACCTCGGTCTTATTTGGTTTGCAGCTCGTACTTAAAAAGAAACTAATAGTCAAAACGGAAAGCTGTAGTATTTTCATTTTCTCAATTTTTAGTTATTGGTCTTATCGATATGCAAATACTTACGAATGTACCTATTAAAAAGTTTTATCATCTGTGTGGATGTTATATATTTGGTGGTGTGGTCGATTAAAAGTCATTAACAGACCTACAAGAACTTCATCCAACCCAACAAAATGAGAAAAACACTTCTTTTTAGCCTTACGCTTGCCTTTAGCCAAATAGTTTTATCACAAGAATTAGATGGTTTTACTCCAATTTCTGTCACCACTGAAATTGAGGTTGAACGTCAATTACTGGAAACAGTTAATCAGGATAGCTTTAAAGAGCATTTAAAAAAATTGACAGAAAAGCCGCATGTGGCTGGTAGTAAAGCGAACGAAGATGTCCGGGATTATATGGCTCAGGTTATGAAGGCTGCTGGTATGGACGTAAAATTATACCCGTATGACGTTTATATGTCAAAGGAACCGGGAAATTCTGCCGTAGAACTAATTACACCTCTTGCTAAGACATTGAACCAACAGGAAGCTGCCCTTGAAGAAGATCCTTTTTCCTCAGACCCGACTTTATGGAAGGGATGGAATGCCTACTCCGGAAGTGGCGATGTAACTGCGCAGGTCGTTTATGCTAATTTTGGAAGAAAGGAAGATTTTGAAAGACTAAAGGAACTTGGGATACAAGTAGCTGGAAAAATTGTAATTGCCCGATACGGAGGTAATTTTAGAGGATACAAGGCAAA
>JBGTEN010000282.1:0-11145 GCA_041747755.1 Arenibacter sp.
AATTCCTATTAAATAAAATATAACATCTTTACTGTTTCTTTTAGCGTTAAGAAGATGAAATATACCGAAAGGAAAAAGCTTTCCCTTGGCCTTTTGAAGTGCTTCCGAAAATGAAGGCATAACAATAGCAAAAGCAATTAGTCTTTCAGAAGAGTCCACAATAAACTTAATATACTCCGGATTGATAAAGCTAATATACTTTTTCTTAAAATATTCCTTTTGAATTTCGGTAATGGGAACAAAAGAAGAAAGCTTCGAGTAAGTTTCATTAAACAAATCAAACATTTGGTCAGCCATTGGCATTACCTCACTTGTTTTAGTAAAATGGAGCTCTCTCAAACCATATCGTTGTTTAATCAATGCTTGTATCTTGACAAATAATTTTGGATCTGCGTTCTTTGCTGGAAATTTGTTCTCCATGTATTCCTTTTCCTTTTTAAAGCCCAATCGCTCCATATGGGTTACATAATAAGGGTAATTATACCAGGTAATCATCGTGCCTATATGATCAAAACCTTCGGTTAAAACACCTACCTTATCCAAGTTTGAAAATCCAACCGGTCCTTCCATAAAGTCTAGTTGATGTTCCTTGCCCATTTCATCAACTTTCTCCAGCAACAACTTTGACACCTCAAAATCATCAATATAATCAAACCAACCGAAACGCATTTTTCGGGTTTGTTGTTTATTTACTTCTATCCAATTAATAATAGCAACAACTCTTCCTACAATTTCATTTCCTTTATACGCCAAAAAGAATTTAGCTTCTGCATCCTTGAAAACCGGATTTTTACTTTTATCGAAGGTTTCTAATTCATCATTTATAATCGGTGGCACCCAATACGGGGAGTTTTTATATAATGAGAATGGAAATTTCACAAATGCCTTTAAATCTGATTTTGTAATGGCCTCCTTAATTGTAATCATGCTGAATTTTTTCTGAAATCAATATTAACATTATTATTCTGTAACCTAATTATATACGGGGAAATTTTATCATATTACCGGAATCGATATTTGGGAAATGTACTTTATCATACAAAAAACATCAAAAGAAATGTTTTAACTTCTTTACAAGGTTATTGGAAATTGTGTAAGGAGCATAACGTAAGGATATATCCAACCAATTGCCCTTTTTGCTTATAGGTTTCAAATGAGTAAAGGTATCAAAGGAACGCTTACCATGATAAGCTCCCATACCACTGGTCCCTATGCCGCCAAAAGGCAGTCTGGGGTTGCCTAAATATATCCAGGCGTCATTAATAGCGCCACCACCAAAACTATGTCGGTTTAGAATGGTTTTTTGAAAATTATGATTTGTAGAAAAAATGTAAGTGGCCAAAGGTTTGCCATATCGCATAGGACAATTTGCAATATCCTCTTCTGTGTTGAACGAAATTATAGGAAGAATAGGGCCAAAAATTTCATCTTGCATCAATTTACTTTCAAAACTAGGAGAATCTATTAAAGTAGGAGAAAGATAATTATCCGAATCGTCAAAAGTTCCACCGAAAAGAACCTCTTCTCCAATGAGCATTTCTTTTAACCTGGCGTGATTATCGCCGTTAATTATACGAGCAAAATCCGGAGAAATAGCGATATCCTCACCGTAAAATTTAGTAATCCATTTTATCAATGCCATGATAAAAGCAGCCTTTATACTTTCGTGTACCAAAACATAATCGGGGGCAACACAAGTCTGACCTGCATTAAAAAACTTTCCCCAAACAATCCGCTTGGCCGCTAAATCTAACTTTGCCGATTTATCAATAATGCAGGGATTCTTTCCTCCCAACTCCAAGGTAACAGGGGTTAAATTTTTTGTTGCATGGGCATGCACTATTTTGCCAACTTGTATGCTCCCTGTAAAAAAAATATAGTCCCATTGCTGCATTAAAAGGTGTTCAGCTTCACTTTTACCCCCTAAAACTACTGTGGCATGCTCCGGTAAAAAAACCGTTTGTATAAGTTGAGCAATGCTTTTAGAAGTGTTTGGAGATTTTTCTGATGGTTTTAAAACTACCGTATTTCCGGAAGCAATAGCTCCAATAAATGGCATTATAGCCAGCATAAAGGGATAATTCCATGGTGCAATTACCAAAACATTTCCAAATGGCTCTTTATATATCCAATCTGAAGAAGGAAAATTTAACAAAGAAGACCTTATTTTTTGCGATCTCGACCAAGAGTCCAGTTTTTTCATGAGTAGTTGTAACTCAGCTAAAACAATCTGGGTCTCGGATAGCAATACCTCAAATTTTGGTTTTTTAAAGTCTGCATAAATGGCCTCACAAATAGCATCTTCTCGCAGAACAATCTCTTTATATAACTTCTTTAAAACGCCCTTCCGGTATTCAATAGATTTGGTTTGTTGACTTAAGAAGAAATTGCGTTGTGAAGTAAGTAACTGTGAAATAGTAGTGTGCATTTTCAAATTTAAGCAAATAATTAAATTCACTTTTGTTTCTATATCTATTTTAATTAAATTTACGCCGATGAAAGTAATCAATATTCTAACTTTTGTGGTCAGAGTCGTTTCCCTTTAGGGATAATGATACGGATTACTTTTATCTATAGAAGCCTGTATCAAAGTTAATTTGATATAGGCTTTTTTATTAATAGCCTAGCGATACACAATTAATAGCACTCAAAAAACTAATTGAATATGATATGGAATATGTATTTAAATATTTGATTTTCAATTAAATAGGTGTTTTAGAAGAAATCTGGATTTGAACCAGTCAACAATGTTAAAATCGTAAGCCTGTTGAAACATTTATCTTTGATACCCTGAACCAAAAAGCAAGTAAATTATTTTTATAAATGGAATTAAATAAATTCAGTAAAACTGTAACACAAGATCCAACATTACCAGCCGCACAGGCTATGCTACATGCAATTGGCTTAACAGATGAAGACTTGAAAAAGCCTTTAATTGGAATAGCAAGTACGGGATACGAGGGTAATCCCTGTAATATGCATCTTAATGATTTGGCTACATACATAAAAAAAGGTACAGAAAATGCTGGTTTGATAGGATTAATATTCAATACCATAGGTATAAGTGACGGGATAGCAAACGGTACACCCGGTATGCGTTATTCCTTACCTTCAAGAGATCTTATTGCAGACTCTATGGAAACTGTTGTGGAGGGAATGAGTTACGATGGATTAATTACAGTAGTAGGTTGTGATAAAAACATGCCGGGTGCCTTAATGGCTATGTTGCGTTTAGATAGACCTTCAATTTTAGTCTATGGAGGAACTATTGCTTCGGGTTGTCATAATGGCAAAAAATTAGATATTATTTCTGCTTTTGAAGCCTACGGACAGAAAGTGGCAGGAACAATCGACGAGACCGAATTTAAAGAAGTGATTCACAAAGCCTGTCCCGGTGCCGGTGCTTGTGGCGGAATGTATACCGCAAACACCATGGCTTCTGCCATTGAAGCATTAGGGATGTCTTTACCCTTTAACTCATCAAATCCGGCGGTAAGTGATTCTAAATTAAAGGAACAGGAGTCAATAAAAGCAGGGGAGGCCCTTCGGCTATTACTGGAGAAAGATATTAAACCTTCACATATCGTTACCAAAAAATCATTGGAAAACGCTTTTAGATTAGTTACAGTGCTTGGTGGTTCTACCAATGCAGTACTTCACTTTTTAGCAATTGCCAAAGCTGCGCGAATAGAATTTACCCTAGAGGATTTTAAAAGAATAAGTGACAATACGCCCTTATTGGCCAATCTAAAACCAAGTGGAAAATATTCCATGGAAGAATTGCATGCTGTAGGGGGTGTTCCCGCGGTACTAAAATATATGTTAAATAATGATATGCTTCATGGCGATTGTTTGACTGTAACAGGTAAAACCTTGGCAGAAAATCTAAAAGATGTTCCAGATTTATCGGAAGGTCAGGATATTGTAAGCACATTGGATAAACCTATAAAAGAAACGGGACATATACGTATCCTTTTTGGAAACTTAGCCACAGAGGGAGCTGTTGCAAAAATAACAGGTAAAGAAGGTCTGTTTTTTAAAGGAACAGCTAATGTTTTTGATGGTGAAGATGCCGTAAACCAAGGCATTAAAAATGGGAAGGTAAAAAAGGGAGATGTTGTTATTATTCGATATGAAGGTCCAAAAGGAGGACCGGGAATGCCGGAAATGTTGAAACCAACCTCCTCCATTATGGGGGCAGGCTTAGGAAAAGATGTAGCTTTAATTACAGACGGTCGTTTCTCCGGTGGATCTCACGGTTTCGTAGTAGGACACGTAGCACCCGAAGCCCAGGATGGCGGTAATATCGCTTTGGTTGAAAACGGAGATATTATTTCAATTGATGCAGTAAATAATACGATTAGTGTGGAAATTTCCGATGAAGAATTAGTGAGCAGGAGAGCCAAATGGACAGCCCCAAAATTAAAATTTCAGCGGGGCATCCTCTATAAATATTCAAAAACAGTATCCTCAGCTTCAAAGGGCTGTGTTACAGATGAGTTTTAACCAAAAGTCAATTTTAAAGAGTTCAACATAATAATGCGAATAATTTCATTTGTATTTGATCTATCAAAATGATCACTTTCAAATTTCTTTACCTAGCAAACTTTTAGGAATATGGAAACAGTAAAAGAAAAAAAAATAGCAGAAAAAAAACAGACCGCAATGAAGATTAGCGGTGCAGAAGCCATTATACATTGCTTGCTGGCGGAAGGGGTAGATTTAATCTACGGTTATCCGGGTGGAGCCATTATGCCCGTTTATGATGAATTATATAAGTTTCAAGACAAATTAACGCATATTCTAACCCGTCATGAACAAGGGGCAACCCATGCTGCTCAGGGTTATGCCAGAGTTACCGGAAAAGTTGGAGTGGCCATTGCCACTTCCGGACCGGGAGCAACTAATTTGGTTACAGGATTGGCCGATGCGCAAATTGACTCTACTCCAATGGTATGTATCACTGGACAGGTAGCCCGCCATCTCTTGGGTTCAGATGCCTTTCAGGAAACCGACATTATTGGCATCTCAACCCCAGTCACCAAATGGAACTATCAGGTTACAGAGGCTGCAGAGATTCCGTCTGTTATTGCAAAAGCATTTTATATTGCACGATCCGGCCGACCCGGTCCGGTACTCATAGACATTACCAAAAATGCGCAATTTGACGAATTCGAGTTTTCTTACGAGCATTGTACAGGGGTCCGCAGTTATAATCCCTATCCAAAACCTAAAGAATCTGCAATCGACGCGGCCGCTGAACTTATTAATGCTGCCAAAAAGCCATATATCGTTTTTGGCCAAGGTGTTATTTTAGCACAAGCTGAAGAACAACTAAAAGCATTGGTAGAAAAAGCCGGAATCCCGGCAGCCTGGACTATCTTAGGACTATCAGCTATGGATACAGATCATCCATTAAATGTAGGGATGGTAGGCATGCATGGCAATTATGGTCCAAATATCCTTACCAATGAGTGCGATCTTCTAATTGCTATAGGAATGCGTTTTGATGACCGGGTAACAGGAAGTTTGTCTACTTATGCCAAACAAGCTAAGGTTATTCATTTTGAGATTGACCCTGCTGAAATCAATAAAAATGTTACAGCAGATGTAGCTGTATTGGGAAATGCAAAGGAAACTTTGGAGTTGCTTTTGCCTAAAATTAAACCCAATAGTCACACCGCTTGGCATAATGAGTTTAAAGAAAAATACAAAATTGAGTTTGATTCGGTAATCAAGCATGAACTACAACCTACAAAAGAAGGGCTTACGATGGGTGAGGTAATGGAGGAAATTAATATTGCTTCCAAAAATAATGCAGTAATTGTTTCCGATGTGGGTCAGCACCAAATGATGGCTTGCAGATATGCTAAGTTCAATCAAACCAAAAGCAATATTACCTCTGGTGGACTTGGAACTATGGGCTTTGCACTACCAGCTGCCATAGGCGCCAAAATGGGGGCTATGGATAGGGAAGTTGTTGCAATAATCGGTGATGGTGGGTACCAAATGACAATACAAGAACTGGGAACCATTTTCCAAAATAAAACCCCTGTCAAAATTGTGGTACTAAATAATGACCATTTGGGAATGGTTAGACAATGGCAAGAGTTATTTTTTGAGAGCAGATACGCATCGACGGTAATGACGAATCCGGATTTTGTAAAAATAGCAGAAGGCTACGATATTAAGGCTCAAAGAGTACGAGAGCGTAAGGATTTAAAAGCAGCTGTTCAAGAGATGATTGCTTCCAAAGATGCTTATTTTCTGGAGGTATGTGTGGAAAAGGAGGGAAATGTGTTTCCAATGATTCCTTCAGGTGCTTCTGTATCAGATATACGATTGAAGTAATATGTAAATCCAATTAAGAATTCTTTTTAAGGTAATTTTTCAGTAGTAAATATGATTGATTCGAACATTCAGGATATCCCTGATATTCATAATGAAATTCAGAGAAAGTCCATTGAAATTGGATTTACAATGCCCTCGGATTTGTATATTGGTACCCTTTTAAAAACATTGATTTCTTCCAAACCAAAATCAAATTTTTTAGAATTAGGTACGGGTATCGGACTATCACTTTCTTGGATGATTGATGGTATGGACAAAGATTCGAAAATCATCTCGGTGGACAATGATCCAAAATTAACACCTATTGCAAAACAGTATTTTGGTCATGATTCCAGGGTTGAGTTGGTTTGTGCAGATGGATCTGAATGGATTAAAAATTATCAAGGAAATAAGTTCAATTTAGTTTTTGCGGATGCGTGGCCGGGAAAATACAGTGAAATCGATGAAGTATTATCTTTAATTAGTATGGGTGGATTTTACGTTGTTGACGATATGTCACATCAGCCCAATTGGCCGGTAGGCCACGAGTCTAATGTAAACGCTTTGATTAACTATTTAGAAAACCGAAAAGATTTAATTCTTACCAAAATGAATTGGTCAACAGGATTAATCATTGCAACAAAAAAATACTGAACAATAATTTAAACACTTAAATGGCCTTCATAATTTATGTAGGGCAGTATTCGAAAAATATGGAAAAAAAATGGTTCACCATTTCGGTTTATTCCGAAAATAATGTGGGGTTATTGAATAGGATATCAGGGATATTTTTAAAACGACATATCAACATAGAAAGTCTTAACGTATCCAAATCAGAGATTGATGATGTCTCTAAATTTACAATTGTCGTGTTTACTACAGAAAAGTGGGTACATAACATTGTCGGACAAATTGAAAAGCAAATTGAGGTCATAAAAGCATTTTATCATACTGATGAAGAAACCATTTATCAGGAGTCCGCCTTGTTCAAGATTGCTTCGAACCTCTTATTTGATGAGCGGCAAATACAGAATATTATCAAAGATAACAACGCTCAAATTGTTACCGTTTCCAGAGACTTTTTTGTTATAGCAAAAACAGGAAGAAGAAATGAAATTGATGAAATGCAGCAACAATTAAAACCTTTTGGAATTATGCAATTTGTACGTTCCGGGAGAATAGCGGTATCAAAAGCAGAAATGAAGATTTCGGCAATTTTAAAAGAATTTCAGAATAGTTAATCAATTTAAACAATAAAACGAGAATAGAAAATGGTAAATTATTTCAATACACTATCCTTAAGAGATCAATTGACCCAATTGGGTAAGTGCAGATTCATGGAATCCAGTGAGTTTTCAGATGGTGTAGCTGCTTTAAAAGGCAAAAAAATAGTAATTGTAGGTTGTGGTGCACAAGGCTTGAATCAAGGTTTAAACATGAGAGATTCAGGATTAGATATTTCATATACCCTGCGTGAAGCTGCGATTAAAGAGCAACGGCAATCATATAAAAATGCCAAAGAGAATGGTTTTACTGTAGATACTTACGAAAACTTAATTCCAAATGCTGATTTGGTTATAAATCTTACTCCGGATAAACAACATACCAGTGTAATAACGGCTATTATGCCCTTAATGAAGAAAGGAGCTACTTTATCTTATTCTCACGGCTTTAATATTGTAGAAGAAGGAATGCAAATAAGAAAGGACATTACTGTTATTATGGTAGCTCCAAAATGTCCGGGCTCTGAGGTAAGAGAAGAATACAAGAGAGGTTTTGGGGTACCAACCCTAATTGCCGTGCATCCGGCCAACGATCCAGAGGGTAAGGGTTTTGAACAAGCTAAGGCTTATGCTGTAGCTACAGGAGGGAATAAAGCAGGTGTATTAGAATCATCTTTTGTTGCCGAAGTTAAATCCGATCTGATGGGCGAGCAAACCATTCTTTGTGGATTACTTCAAACCGGTTCCATCTTGTCATTCAATAAAATGATTGAAAAGGGAATTGATCCCGGATACGCTTCAAAATTAATTCAGTACGGTTGGGAAACAGTGACCGAAGGACTTAAATATGGCGGTATAACCAATATGATGGATCGATTATCTAATCCTGCCAAAATAAAGGCATTTGAAATCTCTGAAGAATTGAAAGAAATAATGCGTCCCTTATTTCAAAAACACATGGATGATATTATGAGTGGCCATTTTTCTAAGACCATGATGGAGGATTGGGCAAATGATGATAAAAATCTATTAACCTGGAGGGCTGCCACAGGGGAGACCGCATTTGAAAAAACACCGGCTACAAGTGATAAAATATCAGAGCAAGAATATTATGATAACGGGGTACTTCTAGTTGCTTTCGTAAGGGCAGGAGTAGAGTTAGCTTATGAATCTATGACTGAATCCGGAATTATTGCAGAATCGGCCTATTATGAATCCTTGCATGAAACCCCTTTGATTGCCAATACTATTGCGCGTAAAAAATTGTTTGAAATGAACCGCGTAATTTCTGATACCGCAGAGTATGGCTGTTATTTGTTTGATCACGCATGTAAGCCCTTATTGGCCGATTTCATGAAGAAGATTGATACGGACGTAATAGGAAAGCACTTCAGTGAAGGTAAAGGAAATGGTGTAGATAATGCAAAATTAATTGCTGTAAATAAAGCACTTAGAGAACATTCTGTAGAGGTGGTAGGTGCGCGGTTACGTGCCTCCATGACTGCGATGAAACCTATTATTTAATAAATCAAAGAAAGAATGGCATTGGTTGTTTCTTTGGGAGCAATCATTGCCATTTTCTTTTCTTATTTTTCCCACACTATAAAAAAAATCATACATGGCCAAAAAGCAATCAATTATCCCGGAAGCATTTCAAATTAATGAGACCATTGAACAAACCACATATCTTGTTGATGGAGAACTAAAAAAATGGTCGGGTGCAACTACAAAAGTCTATTCTTCTATCTCCGCTACAGAAAAATATACCCCAACTTTGCTAGGTAGTATTCCTGATTTAGGCGAAACCGAAGCATTGGAAGTTTTGGATGCGGCATTGAAAGCCTATAATCAAGGACAAGGAATCTGGCCTACAATGCATGTAAAGGACAGGATAGCTTGTATGGAGAAGTTTGTAAAGAAGATGGAAACCAAACGAGAAGAAATTGTAAAACTCCTCATGTGGGAAATTGGGAAATCATTGCCCGATTCACAAAAGGAATTTGACCGTACTGTTGAGTATATATATGACACTATTGAAGATTATAAGCAATTGGATCGCAATTCTGCTAAATTTCAAAAGCATGATGGTGTTTATGCCCATATCAAAAGAGGTCCACTTGGTGTAGTGCTCTGTTTAGGTCCTTATAATTATCCGTTGAATGAAACCTTTGCATTGCTCATTCCCGCAATTATTATGGGTAATACGACCATTTTTAAGCCTGCAAAGTATGGGATATTATTAATAACTCCACTCATGGAAGCTTTTCAGACCTCTTTTCCAAAAGGGGTTGTAAACATAATTTTCGGTCGGGGTAGAGTAGTGGCAAGCCCGATTATGAAAACCGGGAAAATTGATGTATTAGCCTTAATAGGGAATAGCGTTTCGGCCAATGCGCTACAGGAACAACATCCAAAAAGCAACCGGTTACGATTAGTCCTGGGATTAGAGGCCAAAAATCCGGCCATTATTTTACCCGACGCGGACTTGGATTTAACTATAGAAGAATGCCTAGCAGGTACCTTATCTTTTAATGGGCAACGTTGTACTGCCTTGAAGGTAGTTTACGTGCATGCCGACATAGCCGACGAATTCAACAAGCGTTTTGCGGCCCGTGTTGATACCCTGAAATTTGGTAATCCATGGGATGATGGTGTTAAACTTACTCCCTTGCCGGAAACCGATAAACCAAAATATATTCAAGGTCTTATTGATGATGCTGTTGAGAAAGGGGCTAAGATACTCAATAAAAAAGGCGGACAACATTCTGAAAATTACATCTGGCCTGCAGTTCTATATCCTGTTTCCAAGGATATGCGGGTGTATCAGGAAGAGCAGTTTGGTCCGGTTATTCCAATCCTTTCATTCACAGATATTGAAGAACCATTGAACGATATGGCTGATTCCAATTATGGGCAACAAGTCAGTTTATTTGGGAAAGATGTGTATACACTAGCACCTTTAATTGACACTTTGGTAAACTTGGTTTGCAGAGTTAATTTAAATTCATCTTGTCAACGGGGTCCGGATGTATATCCCTTTACCGGACGAAAAGATTCCGCTCAGGCTACACTAAGTGTTCATGATGCATTACGTTCATTTTCTGTACGAACGTTTGTGGCTTCCAAAGATAATACCATCAATAATGAAATTTTGGAAAAATTACTGGAAACAAAATTATCAAATTTCGTTAGTACAGACTACATTCTTTAACTATAGCATAAATCTATTAGCACGACTTCTAAAATCCCGGAATATTATAACCGGGATTTTTTGCCTTCCGCTATCATTTTAATAGTTTATTTCCTACCTACTTGTAAAGAGTAAAATTATATAATGTATTGTTAATTAATTATTTGAATAAATATTTACGCTTTTTTAGGGGTAAGAATTAATAGATATTGGATAATAGTGCATAGCGTTCACAGAATGAATAGTTCTAATTTTGTCCCAATAAATTAAGTTATTGCTTTAAACATAAAGCAATACTAACTCTTAAAAGGTTTAATCTTTAAAATAAGATTATGACAACAACACTTTTAAAATCATCGAACAAAAAAGCTCTTATTGCCCTTGCAATTGGAGGTTTCGGCA
>JBGTEN010000283.1:0-5049 GCA_041747755.1 Arenibacter sp.
ATGAGCAGCGTAGCGACTTTGGTCAGCTTTAGCTGAATCCGTCCCAATTGAAAAATAGACGCCATACAGGTGCAACTATTTAGCCTATATTGGTGTTATATTTAATGTAGAAACGTGTCAAAATATGTATATAAGTATCAAAGATCTTCGTCTTAATCAATGTACAATTAATAACCAATAATTATAAAGGATGAAAACAGGTAAACTTTTATTTAAAGTAACAGCGTTATTAACAATATTGCTTATTACCACAGCAACCAAATTACCAATTACGAATTTCTCTCAAGTTGGAATTATACGGCACGACACCAACATAAATAAATATATTGAGCTAGGAAATAAGCCCGAATTTAAATGTGTAGGTCGCTATTCTGAGTCTGTTGACGGGCAAGATTTTGCAGGTGGCGTTTTAATTGCACCCAAATGGGTTTTGACCGCATCTCATTTTGTTCAGGATACATCTTTTTGGAAGTTCGGTGATAAAATTTATCAAACCAAACGAATTGTCCAACATCCTAGACTTATACCTGGTTCAGAGGAGAGACAATGGGACGGTTGGGATATGGTCTTGATAGAATTAAATGAACCAGTTTTGGATATAATACCAGCAAAACGATATTATGGAGATAAGGAGTTGGGAAAGACTATAACTAAAATTGGATATGGCTTCACTGGTAACGGTAAAACAGGAATGAACAATCCAAGAAAACAAGAAAAACTTGGTGGACAAAATGTTGTGGACGCAATTGGTGGAATATTTGAAAACCGAAAATTCAGTATCAATGTAATGGTATGCGATTTCGACAGTCCAGAAACTTCAGAGTTTAATAAATTTGGTTCTGATATGGCACTAGAATTGGAAATCGGAGGCTCGAAAGGTGATAGTGGTGGTGGAATATTTATGGAAGATAATGGAGAAATAGTATTTATTGGTATTGTTTCGGGTGCACTTAATAGAGAAATAAAGTATGGTTCAGTTCTAGCGTTGGCTAGAGTGTCTACTGCAAATGAATGGATTGATTCTGTTGTTTCTGATTAAGGTTTTGGAACTTAATTGCGAGAAACACTAAATATAACATTTTTGGGGAAGGCTACAAGGTAATGGCATCTTCTTTCACTCAATCCCTGCCGTATCTACATACTTACCCTTTTGGTAATCGTTGGGCGTTACAATGATGTGCTTGCTTACCCAAGTAAATATGCCTCTATATACGGTTCCTGTTCGTCAGTACCGATCCCGATAGCTATCGGGATTGTAGTCCTGCTTCCTTCAGTCCCAGCTTCACAACTGGCAACCTTGCAGCTTACTAATGGTTCAAGGCGTTACCCCTTGCCCATAAGAGACCTGTCTGTCCGATAGGCAGGCTTGCACCCTCTAGATTAATTATTTATCTTCCAATAAATAAAAGATGCCAATGCTGGGCACACACACCGCATATAGTTTATGGCGGATTAAGTGCTAAATCAGAAATTATTGTATTTTTAAAAACGTAAAACCTAATCCGAAAAATTAGCGCATTTTTGCCCGCCACAAACCATATGCGCAGACCGTTGGGCAACATACAAAAAGCCAGCCGCACAAACAGCACATTTGGTTTTTTTCCGACACAAAAGCCAACGCTGAAAAAACCAAAAGAGCTGTTTTTTGCCAACGCTCGAAAAAATACAATCTGAATATTTACCTTAAAAAATTTTATCTATATTTGACACTTATTGTCAAGTTATAAATTTCAAATGGAAACAATCGGACAAATATTAAGGAACAAAAGACAAGAGTTAGGACTGCTTTTAAGACAAGTTTCTGCCTATGTTGATATTGACCAAGCAATATTGAGTAAAATCGAAAGAAACGAGCGAAAACCAACGAAGGAAATGTTGGAACGTCTTTCGGAAATTCTAAAACTCGATAAAGATGAATTAATGATTCAATTTATAAGTGACAAAATTGCTTATGAAATTGTAAATGAAGATTGTGCAAACAAAGCTTTAAAAGTGGCAGAAAGAAAAATAAAATATTTAAAATCTCATCCTGTAAAAAATTAACTATGCGAACATTGACAACTGATATTGAAAACACAAGCGTAGTTGAAGAACCACAATTGGCTGTAAAATTCAACGTAAAAACTGAATTGCAGAATGAAGAGGAAAAAGCCAAATCAACTTTAAATATGCTTTCTCTATTTTCAGGCTGTGGAGGAATGGATTTAGGTTTTGAGGGCGACTTTTCTGTTTTAAAATCTTCTGTAAACGAAATTTTAAATCCTGATTTTATAGAAAAAGAACTTGACAATAAATTTGTAAAGCTTAAAAAAACTCGCTTCAAAACAGCTTTTGCAAACGACATTTTAAAAGATGCGAGAAATGCTTGGGTGCATTATTTTTCCAAAAGAGGACACGATATAGAAGACTATCAAACCGATAGTATCGTTGATTTAGTAAAACTTCATCAAAGTGGAACTAAAGTATTTCCTGAAAATATCGACATTGTTACAGGCGGTTTTCCTTGTCAAGATTTTAGTATAGCAGGAAAAAGAAACGGCTTTAATTCCCATAAAAATCACAAAGGCGAACTAAATTCTGAAACTTGTGCTACAGAAGAAACTCGCGGAAAGCTTTATATGTGGATGAAGCAAGTGATTGAAATTACTCAACCCAAAATTTTCATTGCAGAAAATGTAAAGGGTTTGGTAAACCTTTCAAACGTAAAAGACATTATTCAAAGTGATTTTTCATCTACAGGAGATAATGGATATTTAGTTTTAAAGCCAAGAGTTTTACACGCAGCTGATTATGGAGTTCCACAATCAAGAGAAAGAGTTTTCTTTATAGGAATCAAGAAATCTGCTTTAAAAAAATCCGCATTAGATGAATTGGAAAAGGAAATTATATCAGATAAATACAATCCTTATCCAAAACCAACTCACGCTTATACAACGGATGGCGATAATTTAAAACGCCACGTAGATTTAAAAGAGCTTTTTGCAAATTTAGAAGAACCAGAAAAATCAAGTGATTTATCCCAAAAATTTTACTCAAAAGCAAAGTTTATGGGTAAACATTGTCAAGGACAAATAGAAATTAAACCTGATGGTATTAGCCCAACAATCCGAGCAGAACACCACGGAAATATAGAGTTCAGACGTTTATCCAAAAAAAATGGAGGAATATTGACCGAAGAACTTTCAAAAGGACTAAAAGAAAGACGGTTAACACCAAGAGAATGTGCTTTAATCCAGACTTTTCCACCCGATTATGAATTTGTAATTGAGAATAAACAAGGACGTAAAGGTTCATATTTGGTAAGTCCGTCAAAAGCATATAAAATAATTGGAAATGCAGTTCCGCCTCTTCTCGCTTACAATTTAGCAAAGAGAATTGAAGATGTTTGGGACTTATATTTTAAAAAATAATGGTAGTATCAGTAAATTCAGAACCGCATAAAAACGAGTTCAACACTTTGCTTAATTCAACAATTATTGAATTAAATTCACACGCCAAAAAATCGCCAAAAAAGATAGAACAACTAAAAGGCAATAAACTTGAGCCTTACGTTGGAGACGTAATGACTGAATTAGCGGTGGGAACTGCTTTTGAAAATTCAATTGAAGTTATTGGCGGGCAAAAATTCCCTGACATTATCGCAAATAAATTTTACGGAATAGAAGTAAAAACTACTACTCAAAATCATTGGAAAACAACAGGAAATAGTGTTTTAGAATCGACAAGAGTTGAAGATGTTGAGAGAATATTTATGTTATTTGGCAAACTCGGCAAACCGATTGAATTCAAATGCAGAGCATACGAAGAGTGCTTGTCAGAAGTCGTTGTTACTCATTCGCCAAGATATTTAATAGATATGAACTTGGAGAAAGGCAAAACAATATTTGACAAAATAAATACGCCTTACGATACATTGCGACAAAAGCAAAATCCGATTAAACCAATTACAGATTACTATAAAAGTAAATTGAAACCCGGACAGGATTTGTGGTGGATACAAGATACAGAACAAGCAAGTAATCTTGTCATTAACATTTGGAATAATCTAAACCAAAAAGAAAAGCAAGAAATAAAAAATAGAGCAATGGTTTACTTTCCAGAGGTTTTTAGTAATCGAGGAGACAAATTTGCTCGACTAGCTATTTGGTTAGTAACAAAGGAATCTGTTGTATGCCCAAATATTAGAGATTTATTTACAGCAGGCGGAAAAGATGATTATCTAATCAAGAATAAGACATACAAGAATATTCCTAGAATCTATATTAAGTTATTTGAGAATATAGACTCGGTTTTAGAGGTTTTGATTAACACATCATCAATTGAGTTAACCGAATATTGGAACGAAAAAACGAGCGAAAAGAAAAAAATAATGGATTGGATTGAGTTGGTTTCAATGAATTCAAAAACTGTTAGTGGAGCAAAACATCTGAACCTAAAACAAATGCTGAACGAAATAATATTGTGATGGAAAAGCCAACGCTTAAAGCCATACACATTGGCAAGTCGCACCAGCCGACACACAAGCCAAAACTTGCCAAAGAGTATGTCTTTGCCAACGCTGACAGACGGACGAAAAAAAAGTACGATTGCCCAGTCGAGTAGGTAAAGGGGAGTCTCACCCCTAAACCTCTCTCAGAACCGTACGTGAACCTCTCGATTCATACGGCTCTTGTTATGCAGTCAGTAAAAGTCTAAATAGTTTAGACCAGTTTGTAGCCCAATTCCCAATGGTAGAAAAGGTTTGGATATGAATTCGTAATAAACCTGAGCCATTTTACAGCTTTGATCTTGCTTCCCTTGAAGCTTTTGTACTTGTTCAATATCCACCTGATCAAACGGTGGTGTAGGTAATAGAACACTGGTTGTAAGCTCCTACGACTTATCTTTCCGTAATACTGTACCCAACCTCGAATCTTTGGGTTTAACAGATTTGCCAAATCCTGTATCCCACGTTGGGTTTTGTTGTGGAAAGCAAGTTTACGGAGTTCTCCCGTAATGCGAACCTTTGATTTTCGGCTCATTTTACAATCAAACTGAAGAAAACTACCG
>JBGTEN010000284.1:0-3354 GCA_041747755.1 Arenibacter sp.
AGAAAAACGAGACTACCCAAAAGCACCATCTTACAGAAGAAAGAAAATGAGGAGGTAAGCTGTTGGAAAATTTTTAACCGATAGTATTCCCCGGATTTATTTAAATAATTTTCTCCAAAGTCTAGTGCTTTGCCGGTTGTATCATTAATAGAATCAAGAATATTCATTTTATCCTTTTTGCAATTTCTTGTTTTTAGCCTTTAAATCAGTTAATTTATTTTCTAAAAGATTTATTAAGTCTTCGGCTTTATAACTAGCATCCGAAACAATAGATTCTACTTTATGCTCCAAGGTGTCTTTGTTTGCGTTAAAGGTGTTTACAATTTTCTCTTTAAAATGATCTGCCTCTGTTAAGAATGTATCTCTTGTAGCAAGTGCTTGGTCTGCAATTTTTTGTCTTGTTTTGGTACCCTTATCCGGCGCAAAAAGTATTCCTAGAGTAGCCCCAATTGCGGTACCTGCTAAAATTCCTATTAATACGTTATTACTATTGTTACTCATAATTATTGTTTTAAAGTGTTATAACACAAAAATACAAAACCCTAAGCCTAAAAATTGACTCTAATGGTTTAAAGGTTGACAGTATTGCAAATGATACCAAACAAAAAAACCCATCACTACTGTGACAGGTTTTTTAATCGGTTACACCTATTTAAAAATTTCTATTGGTGTATTTAATTTTTATTGATACACCCTCACATAATCTATTTCAAAGGTATCTTCTGTAAAACCTTCCGGAACATTACCCCCCAGATTTCCTCCCATAGCTATATTTAACAACAAGTAATGGGGATGGTCATAGGGCTTTTCTGATGAATTGGGCAGCTCATAAACCAATTCGTCGTCTACAAATGCCTTAATGCTGCTACTGGTCCATTCCATAGAATAGACATGAAAATCCTCGGAAGCATTTACAATTGGGGTTGTACCACCTACATTTTTGTATTCTCCCGTATTTCTATCGCCCCAGTGAAAATGTGAAATTATGGTGTTCTTATCCCATCCGGTTTGCTCCATGATATCGATTTCACCACAACCGGGCCACTGTCCGCTTCCATACTGGTTGCCAAAAAAGTTTCCGGTTTCATTGGAATTAGCTCCTAATGTCCAGATTGCCGGCCAGGTACCTGCATTTGCAGGAAGCTTGGCTCGTACCTCAACACGACCGTAAGTAAAGGCATACTTGGAATTTAATCGAGCAGAAGTGTACGATTTAGTAGAAGTACCATAAGTAAATTGCTCTTTTATGGCTTTTATTTTTAAGGTTCCACTGCTGACTTCAGAATTTTC
Organism: Arenibacter sp.; assembly: GCA_041747755.1. Classification (GTDB taxonomy): domain Bacteria; phylum Bacteroidota; class Bacteroidia; order Flavobacteriales; family Flavobacteriaceae; genus Aurantibrevibacter. The sequence continues at coordinate 1,291 of JBGTEN010000284.1, forward strand.
TGTTCGGCTTGTGTAATGCTGCAATTCCCCATTATGCCAACTGCCGTTGTTTGGTGGAATGACTTGGTGGTGCCATTTTTCTGGATCCGGACTTCCTTCATTTTCAAATTCGTCAAAGAAAACCAAGTTGGTAAACATTACATCCGATTTGTAAACAGTGACGCTTACCGTTTCATTTATGAATTCGCCCGATTCTGAGTAGGCCCAAGCTACAACACTGTATGTGTTTGTTCCCTCTTCAGAAAATGTGTATTCCATAGTTCCTGAATTGCTTTCCTGAACATCTCCATTGTCAAAACGAAATGCGTATCTGGTTGCATTGCTGGCCGTAGCAGTTACTTGAATCACTCCTGAACCATCACCATTAGGATTTTGGTCATTGGCACCTACTAAGGTTACCTCTACCACTAAATTAGTAATTGCTTTGTTTGGTGATGAATCTCCGGAACTACAGGAGATTGCCAGAACCAGAAATAAACATGCAAGATTTAAGTAACTCATTTTTTTTAAAAGATATATTAGGTTATTCTTTACAGTTTTCATCTGTTTGTAATTTGATTTCATCTGTAAAAATCTAATTTTTAGATTATTATCTTCTTATTAGTACTATTTACGAAAATATACATTATCTACAAATATAGTTGCACTTCCTGCCGGTTGTCCTGCAAATATTAATTGAGCAATATTCGCTCTTGTGGTTAGGCCGGTAAAATCTGAAAGAGGAATGTCTAAAGATAACCATGTATTTTTTTGCGGATTCGATATGGTAATCTCATGTTCCACATCATCTCCTCCGCCATCAAAAGCCCCATTGGCTCCAAAATCTACCAGCTTAATTCTGATTTCGGTAGCATCTGCGGTCCAGACATCGGTATGGAAGAATAACATCTCAGAAGCATCAATTTGGTTTGCCACAGTTTCAATACCTACAAAATTAAGTCCGCTATATTTTTTTACAGCATTGCCCATAATGGATACATCTTCTAAAGTTGCCTGTGACCATTCTGTTCTCCAGGTATCTACGGGAACATCTGTATAAGCATCGCTAAACAAAGATATGACATCTGTAGCAGCAACCGTTGGTGTGGGTGCGGGAGACATAGGTTCTGTTGCTACAGGAGTGTCTTTGTAAAAATAAACATTATCTATAAATACTGTTGCGGCTCCGGCTGGTTGTCCTGCAAATATTAATTGTGCAATGTTCGATCTCGTGGTTAACCCGGTAAAGTCGGAAAGTGGGATGTCCAATGATATCCAGCTATTTCTTTGCGGATTTGATATCGTTATCTCATGCTCCACATCATCCCCGCCACCATCAAAAGCTCCGTTGGCACCAAAATCTACCAGTTTAATTCTAATCTCGGTTGCATCTGCCGTCCAAACATCAGTGTGGAAAAACTCCATTTCGGAGGCATCAATTTGATTGGCAACTGTCTCGACACCCACAAAATTTAATCCGCTATATTTCTTTACTTCGTTACCGTTAATAAATATGTCCTCCAAAGTTGCCTGAGACCACTCAGTTCTCCAGGTATCTACAGGTACATTTGTGTAGGCATCGCTAAAGAGAGAAATTACATCCGATGCTGCTACCATTGGTGTTGGGGCAGCAGAACCCGGCTCAGTTGAAACCCCTGAAATATCATAGAAGTATACGTTATCTACAAAAATGGTGTTTTGTTTTGACGGGCTTCCCACCAAAATTAACTGCGCAATATTGGCTCTTGTTATCAATCCGGTAAAATCTGAAAGTGGAATGTCTAAGCTTACCCATTCCTGTTGTGCCGGACTTGGAATTACAATTTCATGTTCAACATCATCTCCACCCCCATCAAACGCGCCATTGGCTCCAAAATCTACCAGTTTGATTCTTATTTCAGTAGCATCAGCCGTCCAGATATTGGCATGAAAATGAGTCATCGCACTGGCGTCTATTTGACTTGAAACTGTTTCAATTCCAACAAAATTCAATTCACTATACTTTTTTATATTGTTGCCATTTATAGCAATATCCTCTAGTGTAGCATCAGACCATTCCGTACGCCATGTGTCTACAGGAACATT
>JBGTEN010000285.1:0-2624 GCA_041747755.1 Arenibacter sp.
TGGCGATGTAACTGCGCAGGTCGTTTATGCTAATTTTGGAAGAAAGGAAGATTTTGAAAGACTAAAGGAACTTGGGATACAAGTAGCTGGAAAAATTGTAATTGCCCGATACGGAGGTAATTTTAGAGGATACAAGGCAAAATTTGCCGAGGAAAATGGAGCCGCTGGACTTATTATTTATACAGATCCCAAAGATAGTGGATTTACCAGGGGATTAGTTTACCCTGAAGGCCCTTATTTTAATGAGTCTACCATTCAGCGTGGATCCGTTTTAACTGAGGATTTTACCGGAGATCCGCTTACTCCTTTTGAACCTTCGTTGCCTTTGGATGGGAAACAAAAAATTAAACGTCTTGATCCAAAAGACACAAAAATGCATACCATACCTGTAACCCCCATATCTTATGGAGCAGCTCATGAAATTTTTGCACAAATGAAAGGTGCAGTGGTCCCTGCAGATTGGCAAGGTGGCTTGCCATTTACGTATCGCTTGGATGGTGGGGAGGCTTTAACAGTACGCTTAATGGTAGATCAAAAACGTGATTTTGTTCGGGTGAATAATGTCGTAGGCACATTCAAAGGAACCGATTTTCCAGATGAGTGGATTATATTGGGATGTCATTATGATGCTTGGGGACATGGAGCAACCGACCCAAACAGCGGTACTGCAATGCTCTTAAGCTTAAGCGAAACACTTGGAAAATTGGTGAAGTCCGGAATAAAACCAAAAAGATCAATTCTTATTGCCCATTGGGATGCCGAAGAGCATGGGGTTATTGGTTCAGCCGAATGGGTAGAGCAAATGCGAGCTGACCTAAATGCCAAGGCGGTAGCGTATCTAAATTTTGATGCAGGGGTTTCAGGAAAAAACTTTGGTGCTGCTTCCTCACCAACGCTTAAAAAACTAATCATGGAAGCGGGTAAAGAAGTGCCTTATCCAGATTCGGAAAAAACTGTTTTTGAAGTATGGAAAGGAGAAGAAAAGGAAGAGCCGGAAATTGGCAATTTGGGCGGTGGATCTGATCATATTGCTTTTTATATGCATGTTGGTGTTCCTTCGCTTACAGCAGGAACGGGCGGACCATCTTTATACCATTCCAATTATGATACATTTACCTATTACGAACGTTTCGTAGATCCAAGTTTTAAATTTGGGCCTGCCGTGGAGCAATTAGTAGGGATTATGACCTTACGATTGGCCAATGCCGAGATTATTCCGTATGACGTGCAACGGTATCCAACCGATTTAAAGTTGCACTTTGAAAAGGCTGAAAAGAAAATTAAAGCGTATGATACCAATTTTAACGGGTTTGCGGCTTCAAAAGAGGCAATAACCAATTTGACGGGACAGGCCCAACAATTGCAGCAAGCTATAAATATGTATCTAAAATCCAATCCCTCAAAAAAGCAACTTAAATCGATAAATACTCAGTTATTGGCCTTAGAGAAAAGTTTTATTGAGGAGAAAGGAATGTATTTTGGAGCGTGGTACAAATCCTTGTATGTTGCTTCCGATCCATTTAGCGGATATGCTTCCTGGATTTTACCGGGCTTGGAGTATGAAATTGCACTTAATGCCTCCAATCGATTTACGGAGTGGGATACCCGTTATTCCAATGCTATTTTAGATTTAGGTAAAAAAATGGACTCTTTGACGGAATCCCTTAAGAAATAAAGGTTTTTGTTTTATGTCTAAACTTGAGGATCTATTGGCAGGAATTGCTACAGAATTTGTTCCGATATTAGATAAGAAAATTCCATGGAAAGCGTATACACTTATAGATCTTTCGAGAGATAATTCAGCACTGGCAAGCATTGATATCGGGAATCCTGAAGCTTGTCAAGGTTATATTGATAGGGTATTAGGATTAAATGATGCACTTGTGGCCTATGGTGGTTATTTGGAGCATCGGAATCTATACGCCCAAAATACCCATTTTAAAGGAGAAAATGCAATCATTAGGAACATCCATATGGGAGTCGACTTCTGGGCCAAAGCGGGTACTACGGTTTTGGCACCATTAAATGGTACGGTACATAGTTTTCAAAATAATGCCACCATTGGTGATTATGGTCCCACTATAGTATTACAGCATGAAATTCAAGGGATGCTATTTTATTCCCTTTATGGTCATTTATCGTTACTATCTCTGGACGGGCTTTATGTTGGTAAACCATTTCAAAAAGGTGATGTTTTAGGCACTTTAGGAACTCCGGATATCAATGTTAATTATGCCCCACATCTTCACTTTCAACTAATTCAGGATATAGGGGCGTATGTTGGCGACTACCCGGGGGTTTGTACTACAAACGACATGGAATACTACAAAGAAAACTGTCCGAATCCACTTTTTATTCTGAAAGTATAGTTCCATTCTCCCGATAAAAGGCAGTTTCCATCGTTAAGCGAATTTTAGTATTCCGTACCGTTATCGGGAATTTTTTACACTTTAACTGTCTTTGGTCCGATAACCGAATAATCGGGGTTTTTGAACGATTTGCAACCGGGGTCAACGCCCGCATGGCGTTAAATTTACATAAGAAAACCCCAAGACATGAAAGCAATTTTAACTTTAATCTTTATCATCTTCATCGGAGTAGCTGCCCAAGCACAAAACAATACA
>JBGTEN010000286.1:0-6334 GCA_041747755.1 Arenibacter sp.
GAGTTACACTATGAAATGATAAAGCTGGATACTTCAGAATACATGAAATCAGCCATAAAACTATACCGGGAAAACGGTTTTGTAGAAATTTCTTCCTATCGCTATAACCCCCATAAGGAAGCCCGGTTTTTTGAATTAGATTTAAAAACAAAAGTAACCCATTAATAAGAAACAATTTCAAACTATTATTTTGATGAAATCCTTTATCCTACTTCTTTTTTCATTCATGGTCTTGTCATGCAAGACATCTACCTCCGTTGAAAACAAGCTTAGTTATACCTCTGAGACTTTAGTGCTTCAACAACTAACACCTCATGTATACCAACATATTTCCTATTTACAAACCCAAAGTTTTGGAAAAGTGGCTTGTAACGGGATGGTAGTAATCGATAAAAACGAAGCTATTGTTTTCGATACCCCGGCTGATGCTGCAACTTCGCTGGAATTAATTAACTGGGTGGAAAAGGAATTAAAATGTACTATTAAAGCTATTATACCCACACATTTTCATATCGATTGTTTGGGTGGTCTGGACGCTTTTCACACTAAAAATATTCCCTCCTACGCAAACAAACTTACCATAAAACTGGCTGCTAAGCAAAACTATATGCTTCCGAAAAATGAATTTAATACGACTTTGGAGCTCGAGGTGGGCAGTAAAAAAGTGTTGTTAGATTTCTTAGGGGAAGGACATACCAAAGACAATATCATAGGTTACTTCCCTTCAGAAAATGTACTATTCGGCGGGTGCCTGGTAAAAGAACTGGGCGCAGGCAAAGGAAATCTGGAAGATGCCAATGTTGCTGTCTGGCCGGAAACCATGAGGACCCTCAAGAAAAAATATCCCGAGGCGAAAATTGTAATTCCCGGTCATGGTGAACCGGGGGACAAGGCATTGTTGGATTATACCGAAAAACTATTTCAACCATAAGATGCAAAGGAAAATACTTTGGATTCTGATTGGGCTTTCCGCTATCCTTATTGGATTATATCCCCTCAGCTACTTTTTATTGGATGAGAAATTTGGATTGCTCAATACCAAGACGGATACTTTGTTATTAAATACACTCTGGCGGATTGGATTTTATACCCATATTATTTTTGGAGGACTTGCGCTGGGAATAGGTTGGTTGCAATTCAACACGGCACTTAGAGTCAAAAAAGTAAAACTACATCGTTTTGTCGGGAAAGTTTATATCGCTGCTGTGCTATTAAGTGCAACAGCCGGCATTGGCATTGGATTTTTTGCAACCGGAGGGTGGGTAACGGCCTTAGGCTTTATAGCACTTGGTTTTATATGGCTTGTTACAACCCTATTGGCGTATACCAAAGTCAAAAAAGGCCAACTTATCCCACATCAAAAATTCATGATTTACAGCTATGCGGCATGCTTCGGAGCAGTAACCCTACGAATATGGCTACCGCTTTTGACTAGCGGTTTTGGAGATTTCATAATTGCCTACCGTATTGTAGCATGGTTATCCTGGGTTCCAAATTTAGTTGTAGCTCATTTTCTAGCAAGGCGACTATAGCGATTTTTTAACTTCAGATTTAAAATAGGGAAAGTATCTATTTTAAAGGGATTAACCTTATACTTTCTATGACCTATTTGTTATATTTGAAAGTCAGACCTCTTGTATAGGTCAAGTTGCTATGAATCCAACTAAAAAAAATATATGAAACGAAATTACGTATTACTCCTTGCCATACTACTAAATTCAGTCTTGCTCATAGCCCAGGACCGGTATTCCGGAAAGTCCTTTGCTACAAGATCGGAAGTACTCGGACGAAATGGTATGGTAGCCACCAACCATCCAATTGCCACACAAATTGGAGTTGAAATATTAAAAAAAGGAGGCACTGCAATTGATGCCGCAATAGCAGCTAATGCCTTTATGGGACTTGCGGATCCAGCTATGAATGGCGTTGGTGGCGATCTCTTCGCTATTGTATGGGATGCAAAAACCCAACAATTATATGGACTTAATGCTAGTGGAAAATCCCCTAAAAACATGAGTTTGGCTCAGCTTAAAGCTGAAGTAGAGAAAGGTAAAGGGTATTACGCAGGACCGCTTTCGGTAACTACCCCGGGTTGTGTAGATGGGTGGTTTGAATTACATAAGAAATTCGGAAAACTGGATATGGCGAGTCTGTTAGAACCTACCATAACGTATGCTAGGGAAGGTATTGCTATCACCCAGGAAATTGCGGACAACTTTAAGGCGCAGGAACCAAGAATAAAAGCCTCTGACAATCCAACATTTAAAGCGCTATATTTCCGTGAAGATCGCTTCCCTATATTGGGAGAAGTCTTTAAAAACCCGAATTTGGCTACTACCTTAGAAACAATTATCAAAAAAGGACGAGATGGTTTTTATAAAGGTGATATAGCACAAAAAATAGTGGAGCACCAAAAGAAAACAGGTGGCTTTCTAAGCATGGATGATTTAAAAGAACATTCCTCTGAATGGATTAAACCCATTTCAGTAAACTATAGGGGATACGATGTTTGGGAAATGCCTCCCAATGGACAGGGAATGTCCGTTTTACAAATGCTCACTATTTTGGAACATTTTAATATGGGCGAAATGGGGTATGGTAGTGCGGCCCATTTACATCATTTAGTTGAAGCTAAAAAGTTAGCCTATGAGGATATGCTCACGTATTACGGGGATCCGAAATTCGGTGAAATCCCCATTGAAAAACTACTTTCAAAAACCTATGCTAAAGATAGGGCGCAAGCAATAGATCCGGAAAAAGCAGGGGTGTATCAGCCCGGACTTGAAAGTGGTGACCATACCATTTATTTAACCGTCGCGGATAAATCAGGCAATATGATTTCTCTAATTCAAAGCAACTCTGATCTTTTTGGGTCTAAAGAAGTTCCTGAAGGTTTGGGGTTTGCATTACAAAATAGAGGCTCAGGCTTTGTATTGACCGATAATCATATCAATCAGTATGCACCAAGCAAACGACCCTTTCACACCATAATTCCGGCGTTTGTAACCAAAGACGGTGCTCCATACATTAGTTTTGGGTTAATGGGCGGTGATATGCAGCCAATTGGTCATGTCCAGATTGTATTGAACCTGATTGATTTTAATATGTCGCTTCAGGAAGCAGGTGACGCTCCTCGTATTCGACACATGGGTGCCGGTATGGGCGGAGGTCATATTGATACTGTGGGAGATACCTATATGGAATCCGGATTTCCATATGAAACACAGTCGCAACTTATGGACAAAGGGCATAACCTTAGAATGCGAAAAGGAATTTATGGTGGCTATCAGGCTATTATGTTGAAAGATGGTGTTTACTATGGAGCTTCGGAATCCCGGAAAGACGGACAGGCGGCAGGATACTAAAAACTCCCCTGGGACGGGGAGTTTAAAATTATACTATCAAGGATTATTAGCCTATTTTTCCATTTACAGCAGCAACTACTGCTCCGGTGATGGCCGACATAATTATGGTGGCTATCATATCAATTCCAAAATACTGGTAATCCATACCGCTCATGGCTGCACTAAAAAAATTCCAAAATAAACCAAGAAACAGGCCTATTACAGCTCCCGCCTTTGCTCCTGTGGCGGCAGTAGTAATTTGACCCCATTTGGTATAAATGTAAGCGAGAAATAGACCGAAAGTAATACTTCCTAGAAATATTAAAATCATACTTTCCGAGCTCTCCTCAGAAGGTTGAGGAACAAAGTCCTTAAATAGGATGCCGTAAAACAGCCATCCGAGTAAAAAATAGACAATGCCACCGACAATGCCTGATACTAGAAAATTTTTTGTTTTCATAAATATTGGTTTATTAGTTGTTTGATACTAAAGGTATTATAAATTTATGATATTCTTATTTTTTGTCTTAAATTTTTGACAAAATACTAGACTATGTGAAGATTAGGACTTAAGAAAGTTAACTAGGAGCGTTCCATAACTTGAAAAACAAATTAATCATTCCCAATTTAGAGTAAAATTATTTTAATAAACAATCAATGAGCATACTTTTTATATTACTCTCCAGATGTACACCTTCTTACCAATTCAACCAAAAAACAGAGAATTTAAGCCAATTGTAGGTATTTTAAACAACTCATCGATATTGATAAAATAAAATCTTTTTATGTAGGAAGTTTAGTATAATTTAGATTTGAAAAAACAACCATGAAGGTCTCCTTTTTGCAAATTACGGTTGACTCAATTGTAAAGAAAAAGGAGTTTTTAAAATGTAAGCCAAATAAACCAATGAATTCTAAAATTAAGTTATTCAACCTCATATTGTGGTTGTCATACGTCGTAATGCTCTTTATTGGTTGCTCAAAGGAAGAGAATGATATTGAACAAGACTCTTTCTATAAAAATGCACTTAAGTCCGCAACTGTCTCGAGCATACAAGGAATTTGGTCTCTTTATGAGGTTGAATTTAATGGAAGAACGGTTAGTATTCCAAACGAAAATATGCAATGTGATAGGAATTTTTTTATTTACAACGCATCAGGTGTATATCAAGAATACGTTATAAATTCGTCATTTTGTACTCCTAAGATTTTAGAGTACAATTGGTCAATAGTAAACGGTGTAATAACTATAACAAGCGGTTTTGATAATCAGGAACTCGTAGTTACTGCTTTAAACAATGATAAACTGGTTTTTAAAGCAAAAGCTGATATTGATGAAGATGGCGTAGAGGAAGTTCTCAACTTCACAGCCAGGAAATATTCTCCTATAGAAAAGGGTTTTTATGCAAATTCCATTTTTTGGGATGTATCAAACGAAAATTATGACAAAATAAAGCTAAGCTGGTTACCCTATGCAGGCTTTGGAAATTTTGAAAGGTATGAAATCTACAGAAGCGGCTCCGATTGCAACAAATTTAATAGTACCTTAATTGGAACTGTTGACGAAAAAAATACCAATTTTTTTATTGATGATAACCCGCCTGTTGAGCCTACCCTTTGTTATTACTACAAAATATTTACAGACAAAGGTATTCTAGCTGAGAGTGAATTAGTCTATATCCCTACGAATCAACTTCAAGTACCTAGTGTAACGCTTTCTACCCCCATTGTTTCCGGAGAAACCATTCAACTGAATTGGGCGGAATTCCAAGGTTATTATTTTTCACATTACGAAATAAAGGTTCAAAATTTCCGCAATACTACCGGCGTTAATCATTTTTCTGAAGTGGTCATAAGAATTGATGATGTAAAGACTACGAGTTACACAGATATATCACCCCCCTATTATACAAATCCTTTTTATACAGTTTTGGTTTATGATAAATTTGGTAATACAAATGTCATGTATCAAGATCCTTTGCCCAACACCAAAGAGGCTATTTACAAAAGACCTGAATTACTTGATTTTGAAAGTGTTACTTCCATTGCAATGGACCCTGATAGCCCATATCTCTACCTTTACGGAAGCTTAGGAGACGGCAATGCATCCGTTATTCAAAAATACAATTATATAACGAAGACGGTAGAGGCATTTACGAATAATCCTATTCCCTATGGTTTTACAGATATAAAGTTAACCCTAACTTCAAATGGTAAAGAAATTATAGTGCCCTTTTCCGGTGAATTACGTGTTTATAATTCAGAAAATCTGGCATATAAATACTCGTTGAAACCTAATGCTACTTATTATTCTTTTGAAAACTTTATCTCACTACCCAATGATATTTGGGGTTTCGTGAGTTTTGATACAATTTATACTTACAAAAGGGATAATGCTAATTTAACATTAATTGATCAAAAAAGTCTTCCGTCTACTACTTATACCGATCAGAATATTGATATTATCAAATTAGGTAATGACCAAATTCTAGTAGGAAGAAGGAATGCATATACCAGCATACTCGTAAATGTATCAAATGACGGCTACTTAAGTGAGGGAATTTTAACCGATTTTGGTATTAAATCTACGAATAGCAGAAAAACTGTTTATAATGCCATTCAGAATGTCCTTATTAGCCTTTCGGAAAACAGAGTTTATTCAGCAGAAACGTTCTCCTTATCAAAATCATTTGAAATACCATATTTCTCAACCGGTGTTGGTACAACTGGTAATTTAATTTTTGGAACCAATAATGACCTAAATATAAATATTGAAGACTTATCTCGTTATGAGAAAAAAGTTTATGTACTTAATTTGACAACTAATCAAATCACTACGTATAATTCTAAAGTCTAGCGTACATTTGTCTAAACGATACCAAAATCATTCATTATCAATTGATTATGAAATTTTACATTTTCTTTGATATCATCTAATATCAATTGATTTCAGCATTTGTTGTACCTATGTTGTACCTGAAAAGACCAAT
>JBGTEN010000287.1:0-7367 GCA_041747755.1 Arenibacter sp.
GGTAGGGCAGGGCGAACCAAGAAAAGAGGAAAGGTTATAATACAAAGCTATAATCCGTATCATCAAATTTTAAAGCAAGTATCAGTTCATAATTTTGATGAAATGTTTAAAGAACAAATTTATGAAAGAGAACAATACAAATATCCACCTATCATTAGAACTCTGAAAATAACTTTTAAACATAAAGAATATCAAAAATTAAATGAAGCAGCGGAATGGTTTTCAAAATCACTTCGAAATTTGTTAAACATAGTTGTTTTAGGACCTGAATATCCTCCGGTTGCAAGAATTCGGAATCAGTACATAAAGGATATAATTATAAAGATTGAGAAGGACCAGCCACTGACGAAAATAAAAAATGACATTAAACGGATTGAAAAATCATTTAATGCCATTTCGTTTTATAAAGGAGTTAGGGTAATCTACAATGTAGATCACATTTAACTACACATTGCTAAGTGCTTCGGCTAGCTCTGTTTTTTTATTTCTACTTAGAGGTATTTGTCTTCCGCTAACTTCTACGTTTTTACTGTTAAACTTCTCTACCTTTTCTAAATTAACGATATAAGATTTATGTATTCGTAAGAATTTATCTTCCGGAAGTTCTTTTTCAAAAGATTTCATCGTAGAAAGAATTACAATATTTGCTTCATCAGTAACTAATTTAATATAATCACCTAAAGCCTCAATCCATTTAATTTCACTCAGGATTACTTTTCGCTTCTTTAGGTTACTTTTTACAAAGATGTGTTCTTCATCTTCATTACTTACCTTATTCATTTGCTCGTACTTGGCGAGAGCGCGTTTTACAGAGGCATCAAAACGAGCCAATGTAATTGGTTTGTGCAAATAATCGGTAACATCATAGTCAAATGCCTTAAGGGCATAATCAGGTTTTCCTGTAATAAGGATGACTTGAGGGCTATTTTCCAACGACTCCAGCAAATCAAAACCACTAATGATTGGCATCTCTACGTCAAGAAAAATAAGGTCAATCTGATTGTTTTTAATACCATTTTTTGCTTCAATGGCATTGCTGTATTCGGCTACTAATGCTAGGTTGGGATGGTTGTTTACGAGTTTGGCAACCGCCATTCTTTGCATAGAGGAGTCGTCTACGATAATACTTCTTAATTTCATAAGGGCTTGATTTGTGGGGTTAAATCATCGACAAATTACTGAAAAAACAAGTTTAACTGCAATAAAAGATGTAAACAATGCAGTATTTGTTGTGTAATCGGTGATGACCATAGTTTATTTGGTTTTTAGGTTAAGTTCTTTTATTGTTATTCATGAACCTATAACGAAGATTTTTCTTATTTCTTGTAATTAGTGTTAATAATTATTACTTTTGCCGTCCAAAAAATATATATACATATGAATCATTACGAAACTGTTTTCATTTTAAATCCCGTTCTATCTGATACGCAGATAGAGGAAACAGTTAAGAAATTTGAAGATTTCTTAATTAGTAAAGGAGCCACGATGGTCTCCAAGGAAAATTGGGGGCTTAAGAAATTGGCCTATCCAATACAACACAAGAAAAGTGGTTTTTACCATTTGTTTGAATTTACTTCTGACGGAGAGCTAATATCTCCTTACGAATTAGAGTTTAAAAGAGATGAACGTGTTATGCGATTTTTAACTGTTAAGTTGGATAAACACGCTATTTCTTGGGCAGAAAGAAGAAGAACAAAGTTAAAAACTAAAGCATAAGATTATGTCATCAATAGAACAAGAAGCAAAAGGTAAAAAAGATGGGGAAATAAGATATCTTACCCCGCTTAACATTGACACCAATACACAGAAAAAGTACTGTAGATTTAAAAGATCCGGTATTAAATATGTAGACTATAAAGATGCCGATTTTTTATTAAAATTGGTAAATGAGCAAGGTAAATTACTTCCCAGAAGGCTTACCGGAACTTCTTTAAAGTACCAAAGAAAAGTGGCAGTTGCCGTAAAAAGAGCTCGTCACCTTGCCTTAATGCCTTACGTTGCCGATTTATTAAAATAAACGATACTAATCATGGAAATTATATTAAAAGAAGACGTACAAAACCTTGGCTTTAAGGACGATTTGGTCAATGTAAAAAATGGTTTTGGTAGGAACTATCTTATTCCCCAGGGCTTGGCGGTTATGGCTACGGCATCTGCTAAAAAAGTCTTAGCAGAAAATTTGAAGCAAAGAGCTCACAAGGATAAGAAAATTGTTGATGGAGCAAATAAAATAGCAGAAGCCATAAAGCAATTAGAAATAAAAATACCAGCCAAAACTGCTGGAGGAGATAAACTTTTTGGTTCAATATCTAATATTGATTTAGCCGCAGAACTGCATAAGGCAGGCCATGAAATTGATAAAAAGTATATTACTATACAAGGAGGTTCCATAAAAAAGACTGGATCTTATACTGCGCAAATTAGATTGCACAGAGATGTTGTTGCAGAATTGACCTTTGATGTTATAGCGGAGAAAATTTAATTAAAGAGTTATCAAATTGAATTAGGTCGTCTAAAAACTACTTTTTTAGACGACCTTTTTGTTTACTATTCAATTATTAGTATGAAATATACCAGACTTTCTAAAGAACAACTGGAAGAATTACAACAAGAGTTTATAAATTTTTTAGCTACTCAATCCATCACTGCAGATGAATGGAAAAAATTGAAACAAGAAAACCCCCTTGTTGCAGAAGAGGAGATAGATATCTTTAGCGATCTTATCTGGGAAGGTGTACTTTCCAAAGTTATTTATCTGGAGAATATATCATCGCAACAGCTGCACTTATTCCATTTAACATCAAAAGAGATGAAACTTATTGCTGTAAAAGTAATGAATCCAGAGGTTGATTTAGGGACCAAGGAAGGTTTTGCCTGGTTCAAGAAAAACTATCAATCCGATTTTGTGGAGTATCTCACAGCCTCAAAGGCGTATTCGCAGGATAAGAACAAAGATAAGTTTAGTTTAATTCAACAAGGGGCTGTAATTACTAAAGGGGAATTATATCGTTGGTTTGAAATGATTATGGAATAAAATCTCTGCCTACAATTAGCAAAAGTCTTTAAACCCTTATATTTGTCTCTGATTGAAAAGCAATGGCACAAAAACCCACATTACCCAAAGGCACACGTGATTTTTCCCCTACCGAGGTTGTAAAACGAAATTATATATTTGATATCGTAAAGAAGCATTTTCAAATTTTTGGGTTTCAACCTATCGAAACTCCCTCTTTTGAAAACTCAGAAACCCTGATGGGAAAATATGGGGAGGAAGGTGATCGGTTGATTTTTAAAATCTTGAATTCCGGAGACTTCTTGGAAAAGGTTGATGCAGAGCTATTGAATAAAAAAAGAGTAACTGCTTTATCTAAAATTATATCCGAAAAAGCACTTCGTTACGATCTTACCGTTCCCTTTGCCAGGTATGTAGTAATGCACCAAAATGAAATTGATTTTCCTTTTAAACGCTATCAAATCCAACCGGTTTGGCGTGCAGACAGGCCTCAAAAGGGTCGGTTTCGGGAATTTTACCAATGCGATGCCGATGTAGTTGGCGCAAACTCACTATTGCAGGAAGTGGAATTGGTTCAATTATATGATGCCGTTTTTACAGATTTAAAATTAACAGGGGTAACCATCCATCTAAATAATAGAAAAATATTATCCGGAATAGCCGAAGTTATTGGGGCAAAAGAGAAGTTAATCGATTTCACTGTAGCCCTAGATAAATTAGATAAAATTGGGGTAGATGCTGTAAAAAAAGAAATGCTGGAAAAAGGCATTTCCACTTCAGCACTGGAAAAATTACAACCTTTGTTCATCATTCAGGGTAACAATACGGAAAAATTATCCGCCTTGAGAGAGCTCTTAAAAGATTCAGAGGAGGGGAGTAACGGCGTTGCAGAATTGTTCTTTATAATTCAAACCCTAGAGGAGTTCGGATTACAATCTGCCAAATTAGGTATAAATGTTACTCTGGCGCGAGGGCTGAATTATTACACTGGAACCATCATGGAAGTATCCGCGCCGGAAAATGTCTCTATGGGTTCTATTGGTGGCGGTGGACGTTATGATGATCTTACTGGTATTTTTGGTTTAAAGGACGTAAGTGGTGTAGGAATTTCATTTGGTTTAGACCGAATTTATTTGGTGTTGGAGGAATTAAAGTTATTCCCAGAGGATATAGAGCAATCTTTAGAGGTGCTATGCACAAATTTTGGCGAAAAGGAGGCTTTGGTTGCATTAAAATTGATTGGAAGAATAAGGAAAGAAGGTATAAAGGCAGATTTATACCCCACTGCTGTAAAAATGCAGAAACAATTAAAGTATGCTAATAGCAGAAAAGTGCCTTTTGTTATCCTCATTGGTGAGGAAGAACTAAGAGAAAATAAATTTGTGGTCAAAGATATGCTGAAGGGAAAACAGGAAATCTACAGTTTGGATAATCCCGGTGCTTTTATTCAACAGCTGGCTACAGAACATACCTTATTTCACTAATTATCTTTCTGTAGTATTCCGTTTTATGGGGAACGTATTTTATTCTTTCACTGGGGTTTTCCAATACTTCTGAAAATGACTGTATAGATATAAGTGCTAAATTTTCAACCTCATTTTCTTGCTTTTTTAGTTGGGTCAAATCAACTTTTAATTCGCATAAAAAAGTGTGATGAAATTCGCAGTCTTTTAAAAATTTATTGTGCTTTTGAACGGATTTAAAAACACCTATTTTTTTTAAATCTTCTTTTTGTATCGTTAGACCTATTTCCTCTTTTACTTCCCTGACAGCGGAAACCAAAATATCCTCACCGGCACCAATATGACCGGCCACGGATACATCCCATAACAGCGGAAAAGTATCTTTATTTTTGGCTCTTTGTTGTATTAAAATTTGTCCATCCTGAGTATACAACCAAACATGAATTGTAGGATGAAAAAGCCCATGCAAATGGGCTTCAGATTTCATGGCAGTTTTTCCAATTTTGTCGCCGGCACTGTTTAGTAAATCAACCAATTCATCCATAATAATTAAAGTAAAAAGACCTCCCTTAAAAGGAGGTCTTATCTAATTAATCAAAATAACTGAAAGTTTCACCTTCTTTTATGTTGAGTATTGTTTCATAAATAAGACGTATAACATTCTCAACATCATCTTTATGCACGGTTTCCACCGTAGTATGCATATACCGTAGTGGCAAAGAAATTAGAGCGGATGCCACACCACCATTACTATAAGCAAAGGCATCGGTATCAGTTCCTGTATAACGCGAAGAGGCCAACCTTTGAAAAGGAATCTTATTATTCTCGGCAGTTTCAATGATGCGTTCTCTTAGTTTATTTTGAACAGCAGGTGCATAGGATATAACCGGACCTGCGCCAATTTCTGTATGGCCTTGCTTCTTTTTGTCAATCATGGGCGTTGTGGTGTCATGACAAACATCGGTAACAATGGCTACGTTGGGTCTTATGGTTTGGGTAATCATTTCTGCTCCTTTTAATCCAATTTCTTCTTGAACGGAGTTAGTAATGTAAAGACCAAATGGAAGCTTCTTTTTGTTTTCATGTAATAATCGTGCAACTTCGGCAATCATAAATCCTCCCGCACGATTATCAATGGCTCGACAAACAAACTTATTTTCATTTAAAATATGGAACTCATCAGGGTAGGTAATTACACAACCTACGTGCACTCCTAACTTTCCAACTTCAGCCTTGTCCTTAGCCCCAATATCTATAAATATGTTGTCCAGTTTAGGCGGTTCTTCCTTTGAACTTTCACGAGTGTGTATTGCCGGCCACCCAAAAATTCCCTTGACAATGCCATTTTTAGTATGAATATTCACCCATTTGGAAGGGGCAATTTGATGATCACTACCTCCATTTCGTATCACATAAATGAGTCCGTCATCTGTAATATAATTAACATACCAGGATATTTCATCGGAATGACCTTCTATGACGACCTTGTATTTGGCATCCGGATTAATTACGCCAACTGCTGTGCCATAAGTGTCTGTTATAAAAGTATCAACATACGGCCTAATGTAATCCATCCACAGCTTTTGACCTTCCCACTCATAACCTGTAGGAGCAGGATTATTTAAATATTTTTCAAAAAATTCAATAGATTTTTTAGTCAGAATTTTAGAGTTGCTCATTCAAATTTAGTTTAGGCACAAACTTAGTAATATTCACTTTTATTTAATAATAACATCAAATGTTTATCGTTAATTTTGTTTAACTATTTTGCCATAAGAAAAATGATGAAAAAGAGATTTTTAGGAATCTTACTAAGTTTTTTTAGCTATTTTGGGAATGCTCAAATTGAAGAAGTACCATTAGACTCTATTGCTGAAAAGTTTATAATTATAGAGGGTGATTCGATTATGCAGGCATCCATTGCTTTAGACGAAGTATTTGTCTTCAGTAAACTAAAGTTTGGTTCTTATGATGATAAACTTCGATATTATATCCTTCAACGCAAAACATTAAAGGTGTACCCTTATGCTAAGTTGGCCGCAGAGCGGTTGGTAGAATTAAATGATAGTTTGGCAAATATTAAGTCAAAATCAAAAAGGAAACGATATACTAAAAAAGTGCAAAAGTATATTGAGGGAGAATTTTCTGATGAGCTAAAAAAATTGACAAGAACAGAAGGTCAGATTTTGGTGAAATTAATTTATAGGCAAACTGGTAAAACTGCTTTTGATTTGGTCAAGGAACTGCGCAGTGGTTGGCGTGCTTTTTGGTACAACACAACGGCAAAAATGTTTAAAATTAGTATCAAAGAAGAATATCACCCTGATAGAATTCAAGAAGACTATCTTATTGAAGATATTTTACAGCGGGCATTTGCAGATTCCAAATTAGAGCGACAAGAATCAGCTTTAAATTACGATTTTTCTGCTTTGGTTGATAAATGGCACCCCAAGAAGGAGTAGAGTTAAATAATTTTTTACGCAGTTAAAAATCAAAATAGATCTCTACAAATAGTACCTTTTAAAAAACCATTTTGAAAATGGTCTTGGTATACAGATTTAGTTCAACACAGATTTTATTATATCTTAAATTTTTCCTAACTTATGCTCCCTTTATATATTTCAACCCCAAGCTTATCAATGAGTTGCGCAATTGGGCTAAAAAAAGGTAAAAAGAAAGTTTAAAAAAAGGTTTTAAATTAAAAAAACGGTTTTATATTTGCACCCGCTTTGAGATATAGAGCAGGAATTGTTAAGTTCATTTGACATATTGTAAAGACAGAAAAATAAACGAAAGAGAGGGCCAAGAGATAGTTTTTGAATTAGTTGGGACTAAAAATAAATAAGAAACAACGATGAAGAGTTTGATCCTGGCTCAGGATGAACGCTAGC
>JBGTEN010000288.1:0-4656 GCA_041747755.1 Arenibacter sp.
CCTTATCGGGCTTTGCAAAACGATATACCACCGGCTTTTGAATTGGAATATCATGTCCTCCAATGTTGATTACAAAATGAGCCATTAGGGCCCTAGGTGTCTCCGGCTTCCCTATTAACGCTCTATTTTTTACTTCATACAAACCCAAACTACCTTGATCTGTTAACCAATATGGGCTTGTATATGGAGTTTGTAAAGGGATGTCCACAGTAAACTCATAATTCCTGCCTTGATTGGGAAGAAGTGTCTCATTAGGATATAGCTTTGATTTTGAATTGGACACATCTACAGATTTCAAAACTAAATCTTGACTACTCCGGTTAATAGCCTCAATACCAATTTTAATAGTCCCTCCGGGAGAACTATATCCCTCTTCAGCTGTGGCCTCTAAATATAAACCTGAAGTAGCACTTATAATCTCTTCTAGCTCTTTTGTTTTTTGAACTCTCCAATGGTTATCAGAAAGTTTTTGTATAAGTTTATATGCTTCCACCAATTGTGGTATGTGCTTTGAAGGATTAGCAAAATCAAAATTCTTTTCTACAGTATATAAAATTTTTCCAATGTCCTCACCCCCTTCTATGCGCGACCAAGTTGTATTTATTCCGTCAAAAATATTGGATTTATCCACCGGTAAATCTCCCTTTAATAATTGAATATAATCATTTTCATTTCCTCTGTTAGAAAGTCTACCAAAACCTTGTGAAAGGTGTTGACTACTTGAAAACGCGGCAATCTCATTGTTCGATACACCTAAAAGAGGATAATAAGCGCCTACATTGAGGCTCAGCATATTGGACTTATCTGCCTTTTCAAAATTTTCTTCGCTACCATAAAACCACCAAGAAGTGTTAAAAAAAATTCGTCGCGGTTGCCAGAGGGTTACAGTTGACAACTGTTCCGGATAACTTTTTGGATCATTGGCCAAATCAAAAGCCTCAAGACTGAGCATAGCAGAAGCGGTATGATGACCATGGGTTGACCCTGGTGATGCATGGTCAAATCTGTTAATAATAACATCGGGTTTAAAGGCTCGGATTACTGCAACTATATCATATAAGATTTCAGCTTTATTCCAAATACGCAGGGTTTCGTCAGGGTGCTTTGAAAACCCGAAATCTATAGCTCTGGTAAAAAACTGTTCTCCCCCGTCTACTCGTCTGGCACCCAGTAATTCCTGAGTTCTAATAACACCCAACAATTCTTTTAGCTCAGTTCCTATTAAATTTTGTCCACCATCCCCTCTTGTAATTGACAAATACCCTGTTCTGGCCTTTACCTCATTTGAGAGGTACGAAATTAGTCTGGTATTTTCATCATCCGGATGAGCGGCAACATACAAGGCAGTGCCTAAAAAATTTAATTTCTGAATGGCGCTATAAATATCTGAGGAAGATTTCTTTTCCGGAACTTGAGTAAAGGCAATATTTGACAAAAGAAACATTCCAAAAAAGAATGCCCGAAGATGATACATATTTAGAAATTTTAGTTGGATTCCAAATATAGAAATATATAAGAGGGCAGAGTAATATTTAGAACTTCTTTAACAAACTAAAGAATCTCGACTCCTTCCACATTTTCATTATACATATCTATGAGCGCAATTGCCTTCTGCAACATGAGGTTATTGGGATAGGTTAGTAATTCCCCCCTTTCATTTCGTATATGGATATGAAACGCTCTTATATCTTCAATTATGTAGGTCTCTTGACCTTCTGCATCTTTGGATAAAATGTCTTTATCCAGAATTTTAATCTTATCACCGATACGAAATGGGAATGAGAAAAATAATATCACTCCTGCCGTAACATTACTAAGTATGGACCATTGCGCAAATAAAGCTACCCCTATAACGGCAAAAACAGATGAAAATATAAGCCCGATATCCTTGATATTAACCCCCCAAATAAGTATAATGGCTACCATACCTATGGTTGAAAGACCTACAGAAACGTATTTTACTATTAAGCGAGTACGGACCTTATTGATATCTGTAAGTCTGCCTACTCTTCTTACAGTCTTAGCAATAATAACTTTTGTGATTAACAAAAGAACAATGGTAACAGCAGTACTTACCAACTCATTTTTATAGTTAAAAATAAACTCCTCCATAACTTACAAACTTAAACTATCACGCAAAAATACATCACTGTTGCTATTTTTTTGCCAATATGCGCTTTTAATAGTTTTGATTTTCTTTGCTGTAGTTGTCAGTTTTTGTGATTTAGCACCAAAGCCACCTACAAATGTCTCCTCCCAACTTTCTATAGTATAAGGAAACAGAGTACTAAACCGTATGGAAAGTGTTCGTTCTAATTCCGGATAGTCTATTTTATAAGAACCTATTTCTCCACTTTTTTCTAAAGTAGCAATGGCACTGTATTCTTTTAACTCTTTGTGCGCTAACCTAATGTATTCCAAAGAGGGAATAATCTTTAGAGATCCAACCGGTAAATTTTCAGGATTGATCCGTATTTTATTCCAAAGTTCGTTCTCCAAAATGGTTTTTTCTAGGGTAAAGTTTTGATCGGCTTCATTTTCAAAATAGGAATGAGAAGTAACTTCAAATTTGACTCTATTGTTAATTTGGGCATAAACATGTCCGCACCATTCTTGTACAGAAAGTGACAATTTTAATGCATGTTGATTATCATAGACAGGATAAAAACTACTTCCCATGATTGAATACGGATAAATTCCAGTAAGGTAATTCTTTGTATAATTTAGCTTTAATACAGAGATATTATCCACCTTATTCCCATCAGCTTTTACTTGTTTATCTGCCAAAAAAGGTTCTGTAACATATATCAAAACTGCTTTCCCATGTCGCATTTCGCCATAACGCGCCTGTTTCAATTCATAGGAAGTAATTTCTGCCTCACCTACGTACCAATACGCTTTAAAATCATCAGTAAGTGCTCCCTTGTACACGGTTGCGTTATCGGTCTTACTTAACTCTAAGTCGTTTTGCTGATCCTTAGTCTTTTCTGAACACGAGCTTAAAAAGCAGGCACAAAAAATTAAGGCAATGATTATTTTATTGGGGTGGAATGATGGTTTCATACGAACATTTTTCCAAAATTATCTAAATTGCATCAGCCAACCATAGCTATTAACGTTTTATACACCAAATGGGTAGGCATACCAACAACGTTGGTATAGGAGCCCCTTATTTCTTCAATCCCTATGAGACCTATCCAGTCCTGAATTCCATAAGCTCCCGCCTTATCAAAGGGACTGTGTTGTTCAATATAGTGGGATATCTCCGTATCTGAGAGTTCTTTAAATTTCACCAACGTATTTTGGTTAACCGTAAGTTGCTCTTCTTTTGTAGTGAAACATACAGCGGTGATGACTTCATGCCAATCATTTGACAATGATTTTAACATATCAAAAGCGTCAGATGCATCTACCGGCTTTCCTAAAGCCCGGTCTTTATGCCACACTACTGTATCTGAAGTTATGAGGATATCCTTTTGCTGTAATGTATCAGTAAACACACCGGCTTTTAATTGAGCTAAAAAATCTGCAATTTCAGCCCCTTTCAAGCCTTCCGGGTATATTTCATCTACCGCTTTTATGCGAACCTCAAAGTTGATCTCTAATTCTCTTAGGAATTGCTGCCTTCTTGGAGAGCCGGAGCCTAAAATTATTCTATAGCCTTCAAATTTATCCTTCCACATTGTCGTCACGCGTTCTGAGCATCAAAATTATCATACCAATCCCCCCGAATCTTTAAAACTTGCTCGATAACATCTCGTACACAACCCTCCCCCCCATTTTTGTGGGATATATATTTGCAAATAGCCTTAACCTCGGGTACCGCATTTTGAGGACACGTAGGTAATTTCACCATGGACATAGGCGGAATATCCGGTAAATCATCTCCCATATACAACACATTTTCCGGAAGAATTCCGTAAACATCTAGATACTCCTTTAAAGGTTCGGCTTTATGATGCGCTCCAAGATAAATATCCGTAACCCCTAATCCTTTCAATCGCTCCTTGAGTCCTTCATTAGTTCCTCCGGAAATAATACATACATGGTAACCCTTTTGAATGGCTGTTTTTAAGGCATAGCCATCTTTAACATCCATCTTACGGAGCATTTCCCCATTTGTCGTGATTAAAATGGAGCCGTCTGTAAAAACACCATCCACATCAAAAACAAAGGTGGTAATATCTTTTAAGTATTCTTTATAGCTTTTGTCCATATGTATTTTTAATTGATTCGCTTAACAAACTGTAGATTGCTTCATAATTATTCTGTTGCAACAGTTTTTGATGTTTTGCCATGGTTCCGTCGTCATTTCGTTTTGCCGGACCTGTTTGAGCCGATAAAGGTGTATTGTTTTGAATTTTATGTGCAGTTTCCTGAATTAATGGTTTTAACAAGTCAAAAGAAATTCCATTGGCTTCGCAAATTTCATTTCCAATATGATATAGATGATTTGTAAAATTACTTACGAATACAGCTGCCAAGTGCAACGCCTGTCTTTGATTTGAAGAAATAGAAACCACCTTATCCGAAAGACCATTAGCCAACTTCTGTAAAAGAAAAAGATCTTCCTCGTAATCTGCCTCAATACAAATGGGAATAACCTTAAAATCTACAGGAACTGCTTTAGTAAATGTTTGCAAAGGGTAAAAACTA
>JBGTEN010000289.1:0-3482 GCA_041747755.1 Arenibacter sp.
TAATAAAACCATGGAGAAAGAGTTGGAAATTCCTTTTCTGACCTTCCCGTATTATGAGGGCATGAACCGTATGGGGCTGGACCAGTTTTGGTTAGGGCTATATTGGCGCAACAACCGCTATGACCTTCATTTTCTAAAAGAATTTTGTGGCTTTTGTCTGGACAATAGCATCGGTAAAATATGTATTACCCCATGGAAATCCTTTATCGTAAAAGGGATTAAAAGCAATTGTCGCCCCGAATTAGAGCGCTTTTTAGGACAGCGTGGCATCAATGTGCGACATTCCCAATTGGAAATGAACTGGCATTTGCCGGTAGATGACCGGGAGGCGTTGGAACTAAAAAAGTTTTTGGTACTCAGTTTTGATCAAAACGATATCAGTACCTATGGTCTTACCTTTGGTATTAGCAACGATCCGGGGAAACGGTCCCATTTTTCTTCGGTAATTATTGAAAAAAACAAACCCCCGACGATTGTAGATGGTTTTGATTTTAGGGCCACTTATAATGTACTTCACTTTAAAAACTTTGATCCCAACACCCAAGTCTACCAGGCCTATGCCCAGGATGTAGATAAAATAGAATTGCCGGGCCTTCTTATGGAACTCAGCAAAAACTATTTTGAACAATTGGGCACTTCGCTACCTCAACAAAGGGAAACAAAAAAAGAAAAACCGGAACCTTCCCGGGAGGTGCACCAATGTACCGCTTGTTTTACCGTCTATGATGCCACCTATGGCGATCTAAAAGCGGGCATCGACCCGGGAACGTCTTTTGATGCTGTCCCGGAAACCTTTGTTTGCCCGGTGTGCGAAGCCCCAAAAACAGCTTTTAGTAAAATTGTAATGGTGTTGCAGTAAGTTTAATATTTATTCAAAGTTGATAGTGATTTGCTTGATAATGCTTGGATACAAATAGAGTACTTCACCCCATAATTATGTTTGTTACAATCAAAAAAAACTTATATTCGAGTGGTCGAGACACCCACAAAGTGCTCAAGTCAGAGTAAATTAACCGTTGAATAAATAATACAGTGTTTTTAAATTTCGAGAATTAACAGATAGCCACGCAAAGGATTCGTGTGGCAGCGGTTAGATTTAAATTACATAAAGTTGTATTAATAATGGAGAACATGCCGACAATTGAAACAAAATCAAAAATTCCAAAGGATGAGCAATATTTCCAGGTTAAATAGATTAGGAGCTTCAAAACTTTGGCTATTCGAAGCTAATTCAATTATGTTGGACTTTAAGTTTGAACCTATTCTTGCTTATCTCATCGAATCAAAAAATATGATTGAATCCAAAGAATTAGAATTAAAAAGGAAAATTGAGACTTGGGAAGCTAAATACAAACCCAATCCGGAAACTCCAGATGCATACGACTACTACGAACAGGATATAATTAATCACAACAAATTTCCTGAATTGTTGAACAACTCAATGTTTCTTGTTATTTACTCCATTTTTGAAAATCACTATCAAGGATTATGTAAAATGGCTGGAAATAAAATTAATAGTAAGCTTAGTGTCAAGGATATTTCATCACATGAAGGTTATATATTTCAATGCAAAAAATATATGGAAAAGGTTATTGGTTTAGAATTGAGTAGTGCTAATAATGAATGGAACGAAATTTCGAAGTATCAACTTATAAGAAATAAAATAGCCCACAATAATAGTCAACTCAATGAGGTGAAAAATGATTTAAAACATTTTATCAAAATAAAACCAGGGATAGAATATTTTAAAGAATCTTCAACAATCTATATAAATGATATCGCTTTTCTAATATCATTTATTGACGTCATCAAGATGTATTTTGATAGGCTAAATACTGTATTAGTAAATTATCTTAGTAAAGTATAGAGTATTAGGAGTTGAGCTAAATCAAATAATTAGACAACAAAGAACCAGATAAAATGAAGATTACCATCCCTTCCACACGAATCCTTTCGTGTGGTCATACTTTCGAGTATCATGCTCGTGTCAAACATAATACTAAAAAAACTAATAAAAATGTTACTAATCATTTGACAAGATCTTTAGAATGAGAAAACTAATCCTATGGAACGTCATTACCCTGGACGGGTACTTTGAAGGAAATCAGCATTGGGATTTATCTTTTCATGAAACGGTTTGGGGTCCGGAGCTGGAACAGCGCAGTATTGAGCAATTACAAGCCGCAGACTACCTTGTGTTTGGACGGGTAACTTATGAAGGGATGGCGGCCTATTGGATAAAAGAAGAAGGTATTATTGCTGACATGATGAACCGTATTCCTAAATTGGTGTTTTCTAAAACATTACAAACTGCCGATTGGCAGAACACCACTTTAATAAAAGAAAATGCCGTTGCTGAAATCAGGAAACTGAAAGAAGAAGGTGGGAGGGATATGTATGTTTTTGGTAGTGCCAACCTTTCTGAGACCTTTATTAATGAAGACTTGTTTGATGAATACCGTATTGGTATTGCTCCTATTATTTTAGGAAGTGGACGACCGCTTTTCAGACAAGGTATTGCTGCCCAAAATTTATTGCTTGTTTCTACCCAATCCCTCGCGGCAGGTGGTGTTGTTTTAAAATATTCGAAGTAGAATATTTCTACCACTTCATATAAGACATCAAAAATTGTAGCCTCCCTGCTACAGGATTGTGGCTTTGGTTATAAACTACAACTTTAATTTGTTCAATGATCGCAAATTACCTTGGGAACAACCTATCAATCAAAATCCAGGTAGAAATCAAAAAAAGGCAAGACTTGCTGTGGTAAGCGACCTTCTTTGGTGTAAATGTTGCTGGTATGTGTCCCAATATACTCTTCTGAAAAATGCGTTATACCGGCATTTTCAAGTCCTTGACTAAACATATTGCACATAATGGTAAAGCGCTCTCCGGCATTACGTCCCCAATCCAGTTTGATGGCTCTTAGCTTTTTTAAATTATCGATGTAATCGGGAATCATATAAAAAGGCATGTTCGCATGCCATTTTTTCAACACTTCCTGATTGGTAATTAGTTGGTCGTTTTCATAACTAAACGGCACATCTACATAAAAAGGTGGCTTATTAGGGTTGGGCGACCAGGAACGGGCAAAGGCCAGAATGACTTTGCCAAAATAGGTTTTGGAGAGCTCCTCTAGCGTTTCTGATTTCGAAAACTGACTGTAAGAATCACTATTGGGACCATATTCGCGTACAATCACCAATGCCCCGGGACTGATGGCATATACACTCCCAAAAATATCCGGATGTTTCATGGCTATTTTAAGCGCTCCGTAACCCCCCATACTATGCCCTGTAATGCCCCGACTCTCTTTTTTTGCCAGTGTTCTGTAATGGGTGTCCATATAAGTAACCAAATCGTAGGTGGTAAAATCCTCCCAGTTTCCGAACACCTCGGTATTCGAGTAAAAACTACCATCGTAAGTAGTTCTTTGATCGGGAATCACCAAGATAAAGGGTTTAATTTTTTGCGCTTCAATG
>JBGTEN010000290.1:0-15673 GCA_041747755.1 Arenibacter sp.
ATGTCCCCATAAAATGGAGATGGTTTTATCCCGGGGAATGATAGGCGAGGAACAGGGCGAACCCAAAATAGCTTGTCCGATGCATAAAAATACCTTTTCACTAAAAACCGGAGAGCATTTAAATGGCGCTTTAGGCAAGATTGAAACTTTTCCGGTGAAAGTGGTAGATGGTTTTGTGTATCTTGGTTTTTCTGAATAGCTTTGGTACAAACCGCATCAATACATGTCCGTAGATAAACTACATAAAGCCTTCGCCCTTTTTGACCAAGCCAATGCGCAAGATCCCAATGTAGAGGTTTTTGAAGGGAAAAATTATCCGAAAGAACTTCTATATGCCATTCGGATGACTGATAGACTGGACACCTTTGAGCCCGAGGCATCAGAACCCTTAAAGCTTACCGCACGCTGCCAACACATTTGCAGATGGGAAATTCCAAGAGAATCTTACCCAATGGATCGCCCGGGATATTTAAAGTGGCGACAGGATTTAAAGAAATTCCATGCCGAAAAAGCGGACCAAATATTGCAGGAAGTAGGCTATAGCCGGGAAATCATAGAAAAGGTGGCTTTTTTATTGGAAAAAAAGCAGTTGAAAAAGAATCCCGAAACTCAAACTCTGGAAGATGTAATCTGTCTGGTCTTTTTGGAATTTTATTTTGAAGCTTTTGCAAAAAAATATGAAGAAGATAAGCTGGTTGATATCCTTCAAAAAACATGGCGAAAAATGTCTGAAAGAGGTCAAGCCACCGCCTTGAAACTACCACTGAGCCCCACCGCTTTGGACTTAATCGGCAAGGCACTGCAGGGGTAGCAGACACCACTTATGTATTAGGGTAACTCATTTGGAATAGGAATATGGACAAAGACACGCTACACCAACCCATAGATACGGCTACGTTTCAAAGAATGCGGAAATGGTATGTCCTAGCTTTGGCCGCTATTGCGCTTAATATTATCATTGCCCAAATTCTTATCCAGGCACATTTGAATTCCCAGTTGAATGATTCCAGAGTAATAAATGTAGCAGGAAGGCAAAGAGCATATAGCCAAAAGCTGGTAAAAGAAGTGCTTTTACTTAACACGGTCACCACAGAAATCCAACAAGAAGCAAGCTTAAAAGAAATACACTACACCTTGTCAGTATGGAAAATGTCGCAGAATGGGCTGCAGTTCGGTAACGATTCCTTGGGGCTTCCCAAAGAAGAACATACCGAAATTTTAGATCTTTTTCGCAGAATAGACCCCCATTACACAGCTATGGTAGAAGCAACAGAAAACATTCTTCAGCATATCAACGAGACGGGGGAATGGAACACAGCTCAAATTCAATCTTATACTTCAGTACTTCTGGAAAATGAAAGGTACTTTTTACAGATGATGGATAACATCGTAAACGAATATGATAAAAGAAGTAAGGAACAACTACAGCAACTAAAATATAAAGAATACCTTTTGCTGGTCTTCTCTTTACTAATTTTGATGCTGGAAATGTTGTTTATTTTCAGGCCTCTTTCCATTCAAATACGAAACACCATAAAAAACCTGATTAAAACGCAACAAAAATCCGAAGCCGATACACAGGAAATAAAACGTCTTTTTTCCGAAAAGGAAAAGTCGCTACAGGAATTACAAGAACTCAATTTCGTTATCGATAATGCTGCACTTTTCGCAAGTACAAAGAATGACGGCAGCGTAGTATTCATCAGCAAAAAATTTCTGGATCTGTTGGGTTATACTAAAGAGGAAATCAACAAACCTTTAGCAGAAATATTGACCACTGATGAAGGTCAGCAATTGTATCTCAGAGAGGTTTTTAAAACTAAAAGAAAGCATATCCGCTCGGAGGAAATAGGAATAAAAACACTTAAGGGAGAAGAACTTTGGTTGGATATGTCCATTATCCCTATGCATCAATCTACTGGGCATCAAAGTGTGCTGATTTTATGTTCAGATATTACAGAACGGAAAAAAACACAAATTCAGGTAGCCCAATTAACAAAGGAAAATTATGAAGAGCGTATTAGACAAAAACAACTTCAGGCCAGTCAGATTGTAGAAGGTCAGGAAGAAGAGCGAAAGCGGATTGCCAAGGATATTCATGACGGTATTGGCCAAATGCTGACTGCATTAAAATTTAACATCGAGTCCATCAACTTAAGAAACAAAGAAAAGTCAGCCGAAAAAATTGAGTACCTTAAATTACTCACCACCGATTTGATAAAAGGCGTGCGTACGGCAACATTTAACCTCACCCCACCCGAACTCAACGACCATGGCATACTTCCGGCCTTTCAAAAAATGACGCAGGAACTCTCCAAACTTACCGGAAAGAATATTTTGTTCGAGAATAAAATTGAGGGAAATATCCGATTTAATTCTTTAGCAGAGACCAATATGTATCGGGTGGCACAGGAAGCCGTAAACAATGCTATAAAATATGCAGAAGCCAATTATATTTTGCTTTCCGTAAATAGTGGGGATGGCATATTTAGTATAGTGATAGACGATGATGGAAAAGGTTTTGATGATACTATTTTGGACAAAGCACCTAAAAATACCAGTGAAGGGGGGATGGGATTATTTTTTATGAAGGAAAGGATGAGTTATATTAATGGACGTTTGTTTATCAATTCTATTCCAGGAAAAGGAACGCGGGTTACCATTAATTATAAAACTGAGGAAACCAACGTGATTTAAATAATCTTTAAACACACAGGGCAATGATTATTTAAGGCGTCAAAGATTACATGTGACCATTTAAAAATACTAAAAAAACACATGAAAAGCGTAAATTTGAAGGATTTTATAGTCTGAATCATGGAAAAGCAAAAAGTCAAAAATGTTTTTGTAGAAGGTGCTATTTCTCCTTTATTTATTGGAGAATCCATTGCCAAACATCAGTCCAAAACACAGATTGGAGCCCATGATATTTTTTTAGGGCAGGTGCGGGCCGATGTCATGAGCGGAAAAAAAGTATCAGCTATTGAATACTCGGCTTATGAGGAAATGGCCAACCAAAAATTTCACGAAATAAAAGAACAAGCTTTTGAAAAGTACAATCTAAGCTGTTTGCATATCTATCACAGTATTGGAAAAGTCAATGTGGGGGAGATATGCCTGTTTGTTTTTGTGTCTTCTCCGCATCGCAAAGAAGTATTTGAGGCACTGCATCATGTTGTAGAAGAAATTAAAATTCAGGTCCCGATATTTGGTAAGGAATTATTTGAAGACGACTCGTATCAATGGAAGGTAAATAATTGAATATGGTAGATATTACAGCCAAAACACCCACCTTAAGAACAGCAATTGCCCAGGCCATTGTAAAAGTTAGTACAATAGAAACCATACTGGCGATTCAAAATAACACTGTTCCTAAAGGGGATGTTTTTGCAATGAGCAAGGCCGCAGGATTATTAGGAGTAAAAAAAACGGCCGATTTGTTGCCTGATTGTCATCCTATGCCCATTGAGTATACGGCAATCGATTATGAAATTGAGGGTTTAGAAATAAAGATTTTGATTACGGTAAAAACCATTTACAAAACCGGGGTAGAAGTAGAGGCGATGCATGGAGCCAGTGTGGTAGCTCTAAATATGTATGATATGTTAAAGCCCATAGATAAGGGCATTGAAATACATCACATAAAACTCTTGGAAAAAACAGGTGGCAAATCAGATATTAAAAACAGCCGGGTTTAAGGTTACCGTTTTGCCCATATTTCATGAAGCGGATCTCCTTTACTGCTTTTTCCCATATGATGCCAGTCTGAAGATTTTAAATCGTATTTAAAATCGAGCTTCGCTCCAACCCGTGAAGCATCTCGGGAGAAAAATTCAATATTTTCTATATATACGCCATCTTTTGATGTAAAAGCACCACCTCCTGTACCTGAAAATGCCATTGTTTCAGTATGAAAAGCAATCCATTGAAAGTGACCGTTGTTCAAGAATTTCATTGTTTTTCTGGGTCCGGTAGTATCTCTTCTTTGCTCCGCATCGTCCACCATTCTGCCCGCCATAAGCCATTTGCCATCCAATTCTTGAGAAATTTGTTTACTTGCTTTAAATTCCTTTTTACTATCCAAAGTTAGATTAAGATTGCCCTTTTCAAATGTAAATGGAATAGTGAGTGATTTTAGAGAATCTGCCTCATAGTTCGAATTAAATTCCAATTTTACATATAACACGTTGTCTTTAATAGTATAAAATCCGCCAAGGGTTTTAATGAATTTGGGTGGCGATTCTTGAAATTCAGTTAGAACAATGTACTCATTATCTAGTAGCAATTGATGAATACTTGCGCTATCTGTTTTATTAATTGAGCGATATACATTTGGCTCTAATTGAGCGTTTAAATCAAAAAAATAACACAAAAATAATACTGGTAATAGTAACTTAAATAGGATATTATGTTTCATAATTTTCATATTATTTTTTTAAAAATAAGAATTAAAGTATTTAATATCAATAAATTAACAAATTTATAATAGGGTGTATAAGAATGCCAATAAAAGGTAATGCGCAAACGACTTAAAATTTTTTAAATCCCTTGTTTTTTCAATTTTTTTGTTTTCATTTGTCCTGACTATAATTTGAATGTTAAGAAGTGGTTGGCTCAAGGTTTTTCTAGGCTTTACGATGCTTTAAGGGGCTAAAAACAAATGACTTGTGAAAGTAGATGAAATTTAAACAAATGAAAGGCATTCCCTCTTTCGGACTCTTTTTAAAGGAGATTTTCCGAAAAAAGTTCTTCTTTGGGGTGGGCTATAGTTTTGTAATGTTCAAATGGTTTATTTCCTCCATAATTTCAAGTCAGCACGATTACTTTTTTATTCCTACCACCGAACCACAAATCTTAATTTAGATAGTGAAATTCCCTTAGATATATAAAATAAACAATGCAGAATTTCAATCTATCAAAACAACTTTAATGAATACAAAATACATAAACCTAATAGATCAAACTTATTACTTTCCGCAAGAAGAGTTCACTTTGGATGAAGACAATCTGCTCTTTCATGGAATACACCTTAAGAATCTGGTAGAGGAATACGGAAGCCCGTTAAAATTTACCTACCTGCCAAAAATCTCTGAAAATATTAATAGAGCAAAGAAATGGTTTGCTATTGCCTTAGAGAAAAATAGTTATAAAGGGAAATACCATTATTGTTATTGTACTAAAAGTTCTCATTTTAATGCGGTTCTAAATGAGGCCTTAAAGAACGATATTCACATTGAGACCTCTTCTGCTTTTGACATTGATATAGTTGAAAAATTAAAAGAGAGTGGTAAGATAAAGGATAATACATATGTTATTTGTAATGGCTTTAAAAGAGATCAGTATATAGAAAATATTGCACGTTTAATGAACAATGGACATCAGAATTGCATTCCAATTATAGATAACTATGAAGAATTAGAGCTTTTAACAGATTCAATAAATGACAATTTTAAAGTAGGTATCCGAATTGCATCGGAAGAAGAACCAAAATTTGAATTTTATACATCTCGATTAGGAATTGGATATAAAAATATTGTACCTTTTTATGAAAATCAGATTAAAGACAATGAAAAAGTAGAACTCAAGATGCTTCATTTTTTCATTAATACCGGAATTAGGGATAATGCTTATTATTGGAATGAACTTTTAAAGTGTCTCAAAGTTTATGTAAGATTAAAAAAAATGTGTCCATCGTTAGACAGTCTTAACATTGGTGGAGGTTTTCCCATTAAAAATTCTTTGGCTTTTGAATATGACTATCAGTATATGATAGATGAGATTATAAATCAGATTAATATTGCCTGCCAGGAAGCAGATGTACCAGTACCCCATATTTTCACTGAATTCGGTAGTTTTACAGTAGGCGAAAGCGGAGGAGCCATTTACGAGGTACTTTACCAAAAACAGCAGAATGATAGGGAAAAATGGAATATGATCGATTCCTCTTTTATTACTACCTTACCGGATACCTGGGCAATTAATAAGCGCTTTGTGATGCTTCCTATTAACCGTTGGGAGGATGAGTACGAGCGGGTCTTATTAGGAGGACTTACTTGTGATAGTGATGACTATTACAACAGCGAACAAAATATGAATGCTATTTATTTGCCCAGATATAAGAAAGATAAGCCCTTATACATTGGTTTTTTTAACACCGGGGCGTATCAGGAATCTATTGGTGGCTTTGGTGGCTTGCAACATTGTTTAATTCCCCAACCCAAACAGATTCTGATCGATCGGGATGAACATGGAAATATTGTTACGAAATTATTCAGTGAACAACAAACAGCAGAAGATTTACTTAAAATTTTAGGATATGAGTACAACTAACAATTACGCCGGCATCCCAGATGAATTTGCGCAATTGGAAAAGGCCAAAGTAGTTTTAATACCCGTGCCTTATGATGGAGGCAGCACTTGGGGAAAAGGTTCAGACAAGGGGCCGCAGGCGTTTTTGGATGCTTCCAAGCATTTGGAGTGGTATGATATTGAAACAGGAACAGAAGTATATCAACAAGGAATTTACTTAGCACCTTCGGTAGTTGGCAATGGTACAGGCCAAGGTATGGTTGAGGCAGTTCATAAAACCACAAAAGAATATATTAAACGAAACAAATTTGTAACCGTATTGGGGGGAGATCATTCCATTTCCATAGGAAATATCAGGGCGTTTAACGAGTGTTTTGATAATCTTACGGTGTTGCATATAGACGCTCACGCAGATCTCAGGAAATCGTATAATGGCAGTGCTTACAATCATGCCTGCGCGGTTCATGAAGCAAGTCAGACCACCAATTTGGTACAAGTTGGTATTAGAAGCATGGACGCCATAGAGAAAACGTTTATGGATGAAGAAAAGACCTTCTTTGCCCATGATATGGTGAATGATGAATATTGGACAGATAAGGTCATTGACCTCATGACAGATCATGTGTTCATTACTTTTGATCTGGACGCATTAGATCCTTCCATCATGCCCTCAACAGGAACACCAGAGCCCGGCGGACTTTTTTGGTATGAAACATTGGATTTTTTGAAACAAGTATTTGCCGAAAAGAATGTGGTAGGTTTTGATCTGATGGAGCTATGTCCCAATCCGGGAGATAAAACCGCCGATTTTCTGGCGGCCAAGTTATACTATAAAATGCTAAGCTATAAATTTATGGAAGAAGGTGTAGATGATGATTACGACAATACCTATGATATAAATTCCAAAGCTGGCGGAAATAATTTATCAAAATTTGAAGATGACGAAGACTAAGGGAGCAATTTCCAATTTTATTAAAAAATATTACCTGCATTTTAATGCCGCAGCATTAGTAGATGCTGCAAAAGGGTATGAAGAACAGTTGCAAAGTGGTGCAAAAATGCTCGTTTCCTTAGCTGGTGCAATGAGTACTGCAGAGTTGGGTAAGATTTTCGCTGAGATCATCAGGCAAGACAAAGTGCAGATTATTTCATGTACAGGAGCCAATCTGGAAGAGGATATAATGAATCTGGTTGCTCATTCTCATTATAAGCGAGTACCAAATTATCGGGATTTAACTCCGCAAGATGAGTGGGATCTTTTGGAAAAAGGGCTAAATAGGGTTACAGATACTTGTATCCCCGAAGAGGAAGCATTCCGAAGATTGCAAAAGCATATTCATAAGATTTGGAAAGACGCGGAAGATGCCGGAGAGCGTTATTTTCCTCATGAGTTTATGTACAAAATGTTACTTTCGGGAGTTTTAGAAGAACACTATGAGATAGATATTAAAGATTCCTGGATGTATGCGGCAGCCAAAAAGAATCTGCCAATTATTTGTCCTGGCTGGGAAGACAGCACCATGGGAAACATCTTTGCTTCTTATGTGTTAAAAGGTGAATTGAAAGCGAGTACAATGAAATCCGGCATAGAGTATATGACCTTTCTGGCAGATTGGTACACTAATAACTCTAAGAAAGGAATTGGGTTTTTCCAAATTGGAGGTGGAATCGCAGGGGATTTCCCTATTTGCGTAGTGCCCATGTTGTATCAGGATATGGAACGAACAGATACTCCCTTTTGGAGTTATTTTTGTCAGATCAGCGATTCAACAACAAGTTACGGATCCTACTCGGGGGCTGTGCCTAACGAGAAAATAACCTGGGGTAAATTAGATATTGATACACCCAAATTTATTATAGAAAGTGACGCAACTATTGTTGCACCATTAATTTTTGCTTACCTATTAGACATGTAATTATGGACAATTTAAAACGAGTCATTGTAGACTTTAAAAAACTTACCCCCGAAGTGTTGAAATTGTTAGTTGAAAAGTATCCTGATGGATATGACGACACCAATATAATCACTTTTAAAAATGCTCAAGGCGAACGTATAGAAGCAGTAGAAGTGACTACAGACGACACCAAATACTTGGTTAAGATTAGTGCTAAACTGGAAAAAACGATGGCCAATTATGATGAGGACGATTATGAGGATTTCGCAGATGATGACCCGGATGCTATTCCAGATGTGGATATAGAAGACGAAAGTGTGGAGGATGAAGATTAATTAAATGGGCATGTTTGAAGTTGTTGCTTACCAGATTGCAGCATCTATCAATATAAGACAATGTAAGGGATTATTGCCTTTAGAAATTTTGTATTCGGATAGTGACGAGCTTTACCTTAGAAATGGTGATAAAAAGTTTGTTTATATATTCCAATATGGAATGGTGTCTTTTTTTAATCATTCAGTTAAAGAAATCAATGACATATTACATGCCTTGAGCGCTTTATCTAAAGAAGCAATTTCTTCGGATCAATTTTCCGAGAAAATACAGGTACAAATTGTAGAGGGACTACAAAAAGTTGCTTTTGACAAAGTGGTCTTACCTAGTTTTGATACGGAGGCCATACGCTTGGTAATGATGAACACCTCACAATCTGTGGCATTAGACCGATATTCTAACATTACAGAACAATTATTGGAAGAGGCTAATGAGCATACCAAGTATTTGGAGAAAATGGGAAGGCTTAATATCTCCGGGTACAAACTCATGAGGTTTATTGGGAAAACACTTAATATTAAGAACCAGATTTCTGAAAATTTGTACATTTTTGATGAGCCCGAAAGCACTTGGGAAAACGAAAAGTTAAATAAATTGAATTTGGAGTTAAAAAATACATTCGACCTAAAGATAAGGTATCGGAATATTTATGAACGTATTGAGATAATCAGGGAAAACTTGGAACTTTTCAAAGATATCAGGCAGCATAATGAAAGTAGCAGGTTAGAATGGATTATCATTATTTTGATATTGGTAGAAGTGCTGGATTTGTTTATTTTCCGTATCTGGACACCACTCCTTAAAAATTTGCTCTAAGAAAATTGAATTGTAAAATGCAAATGGATTGTCCATTTTATGTATCTTACATGAGTTCATCATAACCATTAAAACACTTGTATTGAGTACAAGGGCTTCAAGGTCAAAGTAATGAATACTAACAGATGAAACGCACATGACCAAAGTTTTTAGTAAATACAAGAGCATGTTTATGGGCGTTTCATGTGACCGTTAAAAACAATAAAAATAAACACATGAAAAATGCGCCATTCCATATGTCTATGCCCTGCTATAGCGTAAGTAAAACCAAGGACTTTTATATTGATGTCATCGGGGCAGAATTGGGTCGGAGTTCCACTCAGTGGGTAGATATTAATTTATTTGGAAACCAGATTACATTTACCAAAGCAGGCGAGTTTAATTTTATTTACAGAACATACAAATTTGAAAATACGGTACTTCCGGCGTTTCATTTTGGAGTAATTGTGGATCATGAAACCTGGAAAATGTTATATGAGAAATTAAGGGAAACAAAACATGAATTAATTCAGGAAGTTACCTTTTTGAAAAGTAAACTTGGAGAACATACTTCTTTTTTCATACAAGATCCCAACGGACATATGGTAGAGTTTAAAACCTTTGCAAATCAAAAAGATATATTTAATATATAGAATCAGGTTATTGGAATAAGGACTATGAAAATAGGAAATCTGGAAGTTATAGGGAGTGAAGAATGGTGTGTTTTTGAAGAATTGGGCATTCCCGCAATAAAGGCCAGAGTAGATTCCGGAGCCAAAACTTCTTCTATTCAGGCAACAAATATTAAAGTGTTTTTTAAAGGAGCAAAGGAGTTTGTAAAGTTTGAAGTTAATCCTTTGCAGGACAATCGTAGCATCAATATAGAATGTGAAGCAAAACTGATAGATAGACGAACTGTTAAGAGTTCTTCCGGTATATCAGAGGAACGTCTTGTAATTCGCACTCCTGTAACCTTGGGCGGCAGGAAATTTGAGATAGAACTT
This sequence comes from Arenibacter sp., assembly GCA_041747755.1. Classification (GTDB taxonomy): domain Bacteria; phylum Bacteroidota; class Bacteroidia; order Flavobacteriales; family Flavobacteriaceae; genus Aurantibrevibacter. The sequence goes on from JBGTEN010000290.1 coordinate 10,337, forward strand.
ACCCTAGCCAATAGGGATACCATGGAATTTAGAATGCTGTTGGGTAGAGAGGCATTAAACCAAAAATATGTTGTGAATCCTGCAGAGAGTTTTTGTCTCGGGGAGCTAAAAGAGGACCACATTAATAGCAAATACGCCTCGTTTGTAAAAGAAAAGACCGGGTTAAAGATTGCTCTTTTAGCCAGCAATCCGGAGTTATACAGTAATAAAAGAATAATGGAGGCTGCAGAAGCTCGTGGCCATGAGATTGTGTTTTTAAATGTAGAACATTCCTACATGAAGTTAGATGCACTTTCGCCGGAAATACGGTATCGGGGTGGTAACGTTTTGAATGAATTTGATGCAATTATCCCCAGAATTAAGCCTGCAGTTACTTTTTATGGTTGTGCACTTATTCGCCAATTTGACTATTTAGGGGTTTATTGTTTAAATTCTGCGGAGGCCATTACCCAGTCCAGAGATAAACTCTTTGCTTCCCAATTGTTTTCAAAAAATGATATTCATATCCCCATTACCGGTTTTGCTAAATCGCCATTAGATACCAAGGACCTTATTCGCATGGTGAATGGAGCCCCTTTAATTATAAAATTGCTAGAAAGCACTCAGGGTAAGGGGGTTGTCTTGGCCGAGACCAACAAAGCTGCCGAAAGTGTTATAAATGCCTTTAAAAGTGTACAGACCAATATCTTGGTACAGGAGTTCATTAAAGAAGCCAACGGACAAGATATTCGATGTTTTGTAGTAGACGGAAAAGTGGTTGCCTCCATTCAACGGCAAGCGGAAAAGGGCGAATTTAGGGCTAATCTCCATCAGGGAGGTAAGGCATCTGTAATAAAGATAACTCCTGAAGAAAAAAAATTGGCAATAAAAGCTGCCAAAATCTTAAATCTAGTAGTGGCTGGAGTAGATATTATCCGCTCCAATAAAGGACCGCTATTGCTGGAAGTTAATTCTTCACCCGGCCTTGAAGGAATAGAGAATGCTACAGGGAAAGACATAGCCAATACCCTTATTGTGGCTATTGAAAAACGGTTAAAATTTCAGGAATTAGAGGAGGTTCAAATTTTCTAACATCTCGGTTGTGGTTTTTTCCAGATCAAATATAGGTTCCCAACCCCAATCCGTTTTTGCCTGGTTGTCGTCGATAGAACTAGGCCAGGAGTCTGCAATATGTTGCCTAAAATCCGGCTTGTAAGAAACGTTAAAGTCCGGAATATGATTTTGAATGCTTTTTGTAATTTCAGCGGGAGTAAAACTCATGGCTGCCAAATTATAAGATGAACGGATACTTAAATTATCCGAATTATTTTCCATCAGCTCCATAGTAGCTCGGATTGCATCGTCCATAAACATCATTGGAAGTTTGGTGTCCTGCTCCAAGAAGCAGGTATAGTGACCATCGCTAAGGGCTCTTTGATAAATTTCTACGGCATAGTCCGTTGTTCCCCCTCCCGGAGGGGTCTTCCAGCTAATGAGTCCAGGATAGCGCACGCTGCGCACATCAACTCCATATTTACTGTGGTAATAAGCGCACCATCGTTCTCCGGTTTGTTTGCTAATACCATATACCGTAGTGGGCTCCATAATGGTATGCTGTGGGGTATTTTCTTTTGGGGTGCTGGGTCCAAAAACCGCTATGCTGGAGGGCCAAAAAACCTTATTTATTTTCTTTTCCTTAGCCAGATTAAGCACGTTAAAAAGGGAGTTCATATTTAAGTTCCACGCCCGTTCGGGAAACTTTTCAGCGGTAACACTCAACATAGCTGCCATGAGATATACCTCCTCAATTTCATAATACATAACCACATTTTCTATGGCCTCATAATTAGTAGCATCTAGGAGTTCAAAAGGCCCCGAACTCATTAAGTTGCTACTTCCTTCCCTGATGTCACTGGCAATAATCCTGTTTTTGCCATATTTCTCACGCAAAGCCAAGGTCAATTCTGTCCCGATTTGTCCGCACGCCCCTATGATTAAAATGGATTTTTGCATCAAAATGAAGTTAAATGTTTGGTGGTAAAGATAGCTTTTATTAAAATTTGTACATTCGCTATATGAAGAAATTATTCTTTTCAGGAGTCCTTATTGTTCTATTTTTCTCTTGTAATCAGGAGAAAAAAACAACCTTGGTTGAAGTAATCACTGAAACGGATTTTGACACTCAAAAGTTCCCTACGAAAGTTAGTATTAATTCAAAGGCCAATGAGCTCATGCAAAATTGGACAGAATTTAATGCCTTTGAAACCAGTTTTGATGCCATTTATAGAATTACCAATACAGCCGACTTAAGTATGGTGACAGAGGATTTAATAGAAAAGCAAAAACTATTGGAAGCTTCTGAATTCCCTGATTTATTTAAAAAACCTCAGATTAAAAGTAGACAGAAAGTGGTTAAGACATTTATTTTAAAAATAAAGGGAGATTTAGAGTACCGTACAAACCCACAGGAATCTATTGTGCAGATGATAACCGCTTACAACGCATTTCGCAACCAATTTAATGTTCTTGCCAACAATACCTTAGACTCTCAGTTAATCTTATATGAATAGATGGTTCATTTTCTTTATAGGTATATTGTTTGTTGTTAGAGCCGGCGCACAATTTAGCACCAATCGCGAGCAAATAGACCTGCAGTTGGATAGATGGCACAAAGCGGCGGCTAATGCGGACTATGATACCTATTTTGAGATAATGACGGATGATAGTGTATTTCTTGGAACAGATGCGCTGGAAAATTGGCAAAACGAAGCCTTTAGAGCTTTTTCCAAGCCGCATTTTGACAAGGGTAAGGCCTGGAATTTTACAGCAATACAGCGTAATATTTATGTATATGAAACAGAGGAATTCGCTTGGTTTGATGAATTGCTGGACACCCAAATGAAACTTTGTCGTGGATCCGGGGTACTGAAGAAAGTTGACGGAGTCTGGAAGTTGGCTCATTATGTATTATCCATTGCCATTCCTAATGAAAATGTTAGTGAAGTTATTCACCTAAAAAAAGATAAGGATAGTTTACTGATGATAAAGTTAAGAGAAAACTAAAAGGTTGAAACCAAAAAAAAGCGGATTTCCATATCCGCTTTTTTTTGGTTTGTATACTAACATGCTCTTTCCTTATGGTTGTTCTTTTCTGGACTGCAATGCTTGTTTGCTTAAACTGGCCAAATTAAAACTAGGATCAATTTTTAAAGCTTCATCGAACGAGGCCATGGCCACGTCTATATTGTTTTTATCAATATTGTATTCTACAAGACCTCTAAGATGAACAAAAGCAGCCTTTAAGGATACTTCATAGGGTTCTTGTCGCTCGTAAAAAGCGTGTTTCATATCATCTTTTACATTGGCAAGGCCATAAGTTATATCAGTGGCAGCCCCTGTGTTATCTCCTATTTGTATTTTTAAATCGGCCAATTCATAGGCTAAAAAGGCATTTGGCACTCTTTTAAATAGAATTTCAAATTGTTCCAAGGCACGTTTGGGCTGGTTTAGGGCTTTTAGGGAAATAGCTTTTACTTGAACCCTTAAGTCCGAATCTGTTTCCACCTTTTCTATTCCAATGGTATTTAATGCCTGCATGTGTTGATTATCATTGGCATAGATGTACGCCAAAGTATCCATACGTTCTTTAGATGGGGAAAGCACATTTAGGTGTGTTATGGCATTTATAACACCGGTAACATCGCCTTGTAATCTCATTTCAGCATAAAATGCTTCAAAGTGTTTTTGTAGTTCGGTTTTGGTTTGTGCGTTAACAGAAACTCCTGAAATCAAAAGAATTATAAGAAGGCTTTTTTTCATTTTAATACTAATTTAGTGCGCCAAAACTATTAAATTATTTTTAGTAATCTGTTAAAGAAATCCTTAAACCTTATCAGAAAAGAAAATGGACGCCTTAAGACATCCATTCTGAGTATGGTTGGTTATTGATTGTGTTTACACTGCCGTAAGACTTACCTTTCTGTTTCTGTAATTACTAAGAATACCGGCATAGAAAGCCAGGCTGTTGCGGTCTCTTCCCAAACAAGACTTTAAAAAATCTTTTAAATTGGTAAATAGAAGATTTGTTCTCATAGTGGGTAATGTAAAATTTAGCCCTTTTGGATCATAATAAGAATCATCCATTACAATATCCATGATTACCCTTTTTCTATGGTAATCTATGGAAACGTCCGCAGCATTGTAGCATTTTTTTAAAATTGCTACATGTAGGTCCTGAAACGATTTGGGTGTTTTTTGGTCTGTGCAACTGCGGGAGATTAGATTTTCAATTTCCATCAGAATTCTCCCATTTAAATTTGAATTTTCCATGGTACTCTGATTTTTTTGTTTTTATAAAGTTATGCATTTCATCGATAAAGCGGTGCAAATCAGTTATATAATTAACAATTATTGAATCATTTTGTTGTGAAAATAGCAAAACTTGTGGTGTACTACCTCTTAATAGACGTCTTAAAGCGGTATTTTTTAACAGTTGTTAATAGGGCAGAATGTATTGTTTTCCCCGAAGAAATTTCGTTTTCAAGATATTCCGGTGGTTCAAGACCTCTTTTTGTAGCTTCGCCGGTATAATATGCTTTTTTAGAAGGATGCAAAGGATATACCCCATTAAATAACTCATTCCAGTAGCTATGTTCGACTATTGTTTTAAGAATGGCTATGCAATCGTCTAAATGAATTAGGTTTACGGGATCATTTCCGTTTTGGAGTGCTTTTCTTCCTGCCAAATGGTAAACAGGATGCCGGTTCGGGCCTATGAGTCCACCAAAACGCACTATTGTAGTATCTAAATGTGGATCATTTCTAAAAGTATTTTCGGCTTCCACTAGTTGTTTCCCGGATTCGGTAATGGGAGCGGTAGGTGTGGCTTCGGTAACTATAATATCTGTTTCACCATAAACCGAAGTACTGCTTACAAAAATGACCTTAGTAACACCGAATTCCCTTACAGCCTTCCATAGCGATATTATTTTTGCAACGTAATTCTCTTTTCGGTCACCTCTTAGTTTTGGAGGAACATTTACAATTAATACCGAAATACCGCTAAGAAATGCATGTATGTCACCCTCAATACCATCCTCAGAAAGCGCTATTAGAAAAGGGTGTATACCCATATTTTTAAGCTGTGGAATTTTTGCCTCAGAGGTGGTGCTGCCATGAACTGTATACCCATTTTGAAGAAATGATACGGCTAGAGGTAGCCCTAACCAACCACAACCCATAATTCCGATAGTATTAGTCAAACCGTACTGTTTTAGTTAAAAGAATGGCATCATTGAGTACAAAAGGCATTGGAATGCTATTCTCTGGTCTTGAGGGAATGCTAAATAGCGGATTTTC
>JBGTEN010000291.1:0-42251 GCA_041747755.1 Arenibacter sp.
CCATAGAACGGCAACCGGTCGTTGTTTTCTGATTTCATAGATGATTGTACTTGCAAAAAATAGTAATACAAGGCCTATTACCCAAAATACAGTTGTGTTTGTGGTTTCAAACAAACCTGCAATTTCTTTATTAAATACAATTAACACAATGCCTGATAATCCTGAAAAAAGGGCGTTAAAACCTAAGGCTTTTTGTAACTTATTCATCTCTATTTCTATTTTGTCTGTGCAAAAATAGATGCCTTAAACTTGTTTATATTGATATTTTGCGCCAAATTTGACATATGAGAATACAAGCTCTATATCTTGGAAATTTATTTGAATATGCTAAATATCAAGGTGTTTCTGAAGAAATGTTGAGAAATTACCTAGCAGAAAAGGATCTTGACGTATGCAATCAAAATAATACAGTTACAATAAATGAGTATTTAAATGTATTTGAAACCTTACAGAAAAGAGTAAATGACACTAATTTTGGAATTCATTTTGGCTGTTATTTGAATCTAAAAGCATTAGGGTTTATAGTTGAACTTTCCCTTAATGTGTCAAGTCTTGAGCAAGCGGTTTTTATCCTTCAAACTTATTTACAAAACACATTTCCTGTCGTTAGTTTAGAAAGTGAAGAGCGTAAAGGGAAATATATTTTAAGCTTGTCGGCTAAAATTGAAAATGAAAAATTGAAACAGCAGGTTTTGGATTTTGTCTCCTGCTTTATCTATCGGGAATTGAAGCTGATGTTATCAAATGATTTTATACCTATAACAGAAGTGTCAGATTCAAATACTAGCGAATTTACATATTTCTTAAATACAGAAGTAAAAAATGGATTAAAATATAGATTCATCTATGAAGCCACGGTTTTAAACGCAGAAATAAACAAAAAGACTGTAAGAGAAATTGAAATTTTACTTCCAAGATTTTTACAGATGTTAAACCAAACAAAGCCCGGTTATAATGAATTTAGTATGCAGGTTAGAAATCTGGTTTTGAATTTGTGTTGTCCTGAGCTACCCACTTTTAAGCAAGCAGCCATTCACTTTCCGTTTAGTAAAAGAACTATTCAACGAAAGCTCACGGAGGAAGGCTTATCGTTTCGTAGAATAACAAATGAAATCAAAAATGAATTATCAAATTATTTATCCAAAGGGCATCAAATGAAGACGCAAGATATTGCCCATCTATTGGGTTATTCGGAAACCAGTGCCTATCTCCACGCCGTCAAAAAGTGGGAGACCGAGTTTATTTCATAATATTTATCTAAAATGTGATTTTGTAACTTAGATCAATTAAGGGTGTGGAATACTATGTTAGAAGACACCATCTCAAATTCATAAGTTGACGGTAAATGGAATATTAAACTAGATTGTAAATGATCTCAAAAATGAGTAATACTCACATCATATTAAGTGACAACAGAAAGCTCGGATATGAAGATTATGGCGATAAGGCCAATTATAAAATGCTAAAATTAAATTTAAAAGCAATATGAAATTGGTAAAGAAGCTACTGAAATATATATGCATTTTTATTAGTATTCTGGTTCTTACAGTAGTAGTGGCACTAATAGTTGACTGGCAAAAAACCTCCTATTTAAAACTAAGTAAAAATTTTGATTCAGAAATTAATACTTATTTAATTCAAAATGTAAATGTACTCCCTATGACAAAAGATACTGTCTTAGGCAATCAAACGGTTTACATAAAAGAGGGGAAAATATCATTTATTGGAGAGAAATTTGAAATTGACAATATAAAAATCATAGATGGTAAAAATGGATTTTTAATGCCCGGATTAGTTGATATGCATGTTCACGTTTGGGATAAGCAAGAACTTGGGTTGTATTTAGCTAATGGAATTACTACGGTAAGAAATGTTTGGGGAATGCCCATGCATTTAAGAATGAAAAAAGAAATCAATGCTGAAAAATTTTTTTCACCTATGTTTTTCACTACTGGGCCAAAACTTACCGGGCCAGATTATATTGGGTCAGATAATTTGCAAGTTTATTCAAAAGAAGAAGCATTAGAAAAGGTTAAGAGTTATAAAGCAAAAGGCTATGATTTTATAAAAACTTACAATGGCCTTCCAAAAGAAATATTTGATGCCATAATAGAACAAGCGAAAGCTTCTGAAATGGATATAATTTCTCACCCATCCCATAAGGTGCCTTATTCTTATCACTTCAATTCACAAATCATTACAATTGAGCACGCTGAAGACATTGTACAGCAACCATTAAACTATCATTTAGACACATTGAAGCTTAATCAGCTAGTGGATGAATTTTCCCTTTCCACCAATACTTCATTCAGCCCAACACTCATCGTATATTACAATATTTACAACATGATAATCAATGATGAAATATTGAATTCGAAAGAAATGGAGTATATGAATCCTCTTATTCAATTATTTGACAGCAAGGGGCAATTTAACAGATGGGATAATGCAAAAAAGAATAACCCTTTAATTGAAAAAAAGATACTTGACCAACACAATTTTCATCTTTTAGCAATTAAAAAGATGCATGATGCAGGAGTGAATATCGTTTCCGGAACTGATGCAGGAATAGGAGTTACAGTTCCTGGATTATCAATTCATCAAGAACTACAGTTATATAGTAATGCAGGTCTTTCTAATTATGAAGTTTTAAAAACTGGAACAATAAACCCTTCAAAAACACATACTTTAATGAGGGACATTGGTTCTATAGAGAAGCACAAAACAGCAAATTTGATTCTATTGAAAAATAATCCTTTGGAGGATTTAAAAGCATTAGAAAACCCTGAAATTGTTTTTATTAAAGGAAGGGCAATCGATAAAAAAGTCTTAAATGAGTTTAAGTCAAAAGCAAGAAAACGATATAATTTAATCGTAACCATATTGAGGTATTTAGAAAATTAAGTTGTATAAAAATAAACTATCACCAACAAGAGTAACCCTTGTAAAAGCCTTTAATTTTTGAAGCAACTTTTTGTATTTCTTTAAAACATTTCCTCAATTATGTGCGGTTTTCTCAGTACAAATCAAATAGGAGACTACTAAAAATGAACCCAATATTATAGATACAGTAAGTCTTGTCCTGATAAGTGCCCCATTTGTCCTTTTGTTTAGATACTAAATACCCTAGCTTCGTAGTGCTAAAATGCATTCAATGAAGAGAGCAGTTGCTATATTGTTGTTATTAATATTACTTATACCGATTTATTCGCAAACTAATCAGAATTATTTGGGTATTGAAGCTCAAATAGGTAAAATTTTAGAAATTACAAATACTCCCGGCTGCGCCATTGCAGTAGTTAAAGGTGAAAGTGTTATTTACACCAAAGGGTTTGGTTATAGCAACTATGAAGATAAAGTAAACGTAGATACCAACACCTTATTTCCTATTGGCTCAGCAACTAAAGCATTTACCGCTGCTCTTGTTGGCCAATTAAGAGAAAAGGGTGTACTTACTTTTATGGATAGTCCTTTAAAATATATTCCATCGTTGAGATTCTATAATGAACATTTAAATAACAATTTAATTATTGAAGATTTATTGAGCATGCGCACTGGCTTAGCGCTTCATGACAATGCTTGGTCTGGAATACCATTGAACGATAGAGATAGTTTACTCCAAAGAATAGAATATCTCGAACCTTCGACCCGGTTGAGGGCAAAATGGAATTATAGTAATTTTTCTTATTTTATCCTTGGAGCAATCACAGAAAGACTTACCGGGGAAACATGGGAGGCGAACATGGAGAATTCTCTTTTTAAACCCCTGAAAATGTCAAGCTCGAACTTAGGGGTAAAAGGATTAATGAAAGAATCAAATGTGGCTTTAGGGTATAATGTTCGGAACAACATAATAGAAAAAGTGGCATACTATGACCTGGCGGCTATGAGTCCTGCCGGAGATATCAACAGCAATGCTCAGGATATGGGTAACTGGTTGTTGACCTGGCTTAATAAAGGTAAATTGGAACAACAACAAATTCTTCCGGAACAATATGTGCTGGAGGCAATGAGCTCACATGCCGTTATGCCCGAAGGTTATTTACCTGAGGAAGAATTTGAAGGTATGTATTCAGCTAATTATGGATATGGATGGATAATTTCCAATTATAAAGGTTACTATCGGGTAGAACATGGTGGTAGTATTGATGGATTCAGATCCACTGTAGTTTTTTTTCCAAATGAGAAAATAGGAGTTGTTGTATTGACCAATCAAACCAACTACGAACCGGCTATGATGATTAGAAACACCATTGTAGATACATTATTGAATATAAAACCAACTGACTGGATTAATCTTTATTTAATAAACAAGGAAGCAGACCAACCTCAATCAGGTATAACAAATATCCAGGCAGAAACAATATCCTATCATAAGCTCCAGGAGTTTGTGGGTGGTTATTTAAACCCTGGGTACGGCAAAATAAAAATATTTCAAGAAGGTAATTCCTTATATACATACTTTAGAAGAAGAAAATTAAAAGTTGTTCCTTCAGCTACAGAAAAAGATGTTTTTCACGCGATCCATCTGGTTTTTCCTTTTAGAAGGGCGATGCCACCACTACGGTTTAAGAAAAACAAACTTGGTGTGATTTCTACCCTATCTATTCAGTTTGAAATGGAAATAAATGCGATTGAATTTAATAGGGAATAAAATAATTTGATAATATTACCAAATGAAACCTACATGATTAAATATAATTTTTAAACACAGAGATCGATGATTAGTTTATTCATCATAGTTTCCATAGCCACTAAATAAAATTTTAAAACACGTATGAAAAATAGATTAATAACGGCCATTTTTTTATTTATCAGTGCCGTATTGTTTGCTCAAACAACAGAGAACTCAATTATTATCGGTACAAAGCATAGCATAAAATCTGAAATAATAAATGAGACATATACTTATAATATTTACCTGCCGCCATCCTATTCAACCTCAGTAGACAAGAAATACATCGTTGCCTATGTGCTTGATGGGGATAAAAGTAAGTTTCATGAAGTGACAGGGATTATTCAATCTATGAATTCCAAAGAACATTTAAAAAACCAGATCCCGGAATTAATTGTGGTAAGTATTGAGAATAACAATAGATTTAGAGATTTCACGCCAACCCATTCTATGAATTATCTTGAGCAGGAAAATGTTCGTGCTTTTAGCAGTAGCGGTAAGGCAGATGATTTTTTGCAATTTATAGAAAAGGAATTAATGCCCGAAATAGACAGTACGTATAGAACTCTTTCAAAAAAGATGATTATTGGTCACTCCTTAGGCGGACTTTTCGCTATCCATTCTCTTTTAGATGCACCCCACTTATTCTCCTACTATATTCTTATAGATCCTTCTTGGTTTTGGGATCACAATTATGTTGGAAGAAGAGCAAAAGAAGTTTTACCGCAAAGACCAGATATGAAAGCAAATGTGTATATCTCTTTAGCGAACAATCTTAAAGACGATGAAAGACATTACCAATGGGGACAAGAGTTTTTTCAATTATTGGATAACCATTCTTCTCCTGAACTAAATGTCAAGATTCAGTATTTTGAGGATGAAAAACACCTTACTGTTCCTATACTGAGTACCTATTATGGTCTTCGTTTTATCTTCGATGGATTTGAAATAAATATTAATGATATTTTTTTAAACCCAAACATTATAAACGAACATAATGAGAAGGTGAAAACTAAACTTGGAGTAGAAATAAATTTAGATGAACTGTTTGTTAATCATCTTGGTTACGTTGCCTTGCATGAAATTGGCAAACCGGATGTTGCAGTATCTATTTTTGAAATTAATACTGAAAACTATCCCTCATCTTTAAATGTTTGGGATAGCTTGGCAGATGCTTATAAAGCTAAAGGTTTAATGAATAAGGCTAGATTATGTTATGAAAAAATTTTAAGTCTCTCACCCAATAACACACAAGCTTTAAAGAATTTGGAAAACATTGATAAGTAAAAATCAAATTTTAGTGAGTATCATTAAGGTAAACATACAAGCCCGCCTTCTTTCTACTAATCAATCCACTAGAGCAAATAAAGATCAATTCTGTTTTCCTTCAACGACCATATTCAGCCTATATTTTTTTGGTGTAGCACCAAAATAAGATTGAATTTTTTGAATAAAATGCGAAGTGTTCACGGAATAAATGGGACAAAGGTAAGTATTAATCACTCCGATAACATTAATACAACAGTTTCTAAAGTAGCAGTTGCAGATGATGTGAAAGGTTTGATGGCTCTAAAATTGCTATAGGGGATATGAAGAATAAGTATGGAGAGCTAGCAGAAAGAACATCAGAAATGATGAAATGGGAAAACATTGACAATGGAAAAGAACTGTTATATATGCTAAAGAATTTCAGCATGATTTTCCGTTACCCCACTGACGTTATGCAATAGTGGATTGACTAAGATGTTCCAACTAAAAAAATTACAGAGCTTGCCAATTATGATGGCAATGTAGTATCTAACCGAACCAATGGGGTAATATCTACCCGTTGTAATTTAGAAGATGCAAATTTCCCTGCCATCAATCTTGCCCACGATATTATTACAGGGACCAAAAATGCACAAAGCGTGAGAGACGCTTATACCACTACTATTAAAGAAATGGTAAATGGAGGTTAGTCCTCTTACCCACAAAAACTACAGTTTGATTTGGATACTGGTAACACATTCTTTACCGATAAACTAAGTTCTATAATTACACAAGACGATATGGTGAAAGCAATAAAGATGAAAGAAATGATGAAAAAAGAAATGATGGATAATATAGGTGAGAATATTGTGAAAAACTGATGTCGACAATATTTAAATCATTTTTTTACTAAATAATAGACTTATGAAAAAAACGCCTTGGATGGGACTCCAAGGTATATATTCTCACATTATTATAAGTAAAGATTTATAAACAATATTTCCGGTAGGTCTCCAAAGTGTCCTTAAAGTTTTATTCACAACACTCTTTTTTCTCTTGAATGGAGGGACAAGCCATAGTTCCATAACTGCAAAACACACAACAATCCCCTTCTTTTGGTTTGATAACACTTTTACAATTTTCACACTGATAAAAAAACTGGCAGGATCCAGTAGGCATTTCTTCCAATTTTTTATGTCCACACTCGAAACAGGTAAATTCTGATACTAAAATAACTTGATTCATTTGGATGGTTTTTAAATTTTATATTTATACCATATAAAAATTGTCTGAAATTGCTGAAGGTAATAATCTTTGAAAGTAAGTACTATTAAATGGTATTAAAACAGCTACAATTACCAACCCACATAATTGGGAGCATCAATACCTTTTAGGCGTAAATAAACTACAGATTGGCCTCTGTGGTGCGTCATATGATCCCGAATGAGATAGTATATACTTTCTTTAGAAACTTCCAGTTCTTTAAATATGATTTTCTGAGAAAATTCTTCGGTTTTGGTATTTTTTATTATCAAGGCTATATAATTAAAAGCCGATTCCATAATCTTGATGATGTCTTCTTTGTTCAGGGAACTTGTATCTCGTTTATCATAAAACACCTTGTTTTCTCCAGTAATAAACTGTGTTAAAAATGAGATATTATTCACTATATGTAACTGCTGTTCTTTAAAACTCATCCCCTCGGGATAGATTTTATAATCATAAAGGCTTTCTGGCATTTCCTCTGCCACAGCCATACTGTAATGTGCTGCTCGCTCCCAGACCTTTGGATATTCATCTGTTATATATACTTGAGCGTTGGCTTCGTTTATATTGAAGAATGAATAAAAAACAACTATTAGAACCAAATTTTTCATTTCTTTAATTTTTATTTTAGGAAGCATTTATTACACAAATATCGGACGGTCAAATAAGTTTTTTCCTGAAATTTTGTTATTTACTTTTTCTTATCTAATGAGATGTACTATGAATTATAATTACTATAAAATAATCGTATCAAAAATATAAAATGTTAATCGACTGCGTTTTTACTTTTATTCTTAAAGGAATTCCGCTAGTCTAATTCATCCATCTTGATTGATTTTGGATTTTCTAGCATAGTAGGAATTAATTCACTAACTGTTGGATGGATGTGTACAGCATCACGAATAACTGTAAATGGCTGCCCTGCATACATTTGATCTATTATAGTATGAATATATTCATCGGCTCCTGTTCCTAAAAAAGTAGCCCCCAGAATTTTTTCGGTTTTTTCTTCAATATAGATTTTAAGCATTCCCTGGGTTTCTCCCATTTCTTTGGCCCTGGCAATTTTTGTCATGGGTCTGTAAGCTACTTTGGCCTTGATTCCGGCTTTTCGAATATCTTCTGCATTCATGCCAACCCTTGCAAGCGGTGGATCTATAAATGCTGCATAACAGACAAATCGGTTTGAAAGTTTTCTCTTTTTATCTTCAAACAAACGCGAGCTCACTATTTGAAAATCGTTGTAAGCTGTGTGAGTAAATGCTCCTTCACCATTACAATCTCCAAGTGCCCAAATGTTCAAAGCCCTAGTCTGCAATTCATCATTAACCTTTATATAATTTCGCTCATTTAAACTTACATCGGTATTTTCTAGACCCAAATCACCAGTATTTGGAATTCGCCCTGATGCAAGAAGCAGGTGAGAGCCAAGGAGAGTCGTTTTGCCTTTTTCACAATTAACCGAAACTTCAATTTTACCTACTATATTTTTTGCACTTATACATTCCGAATTTAACCGGACATCAATTCCTTCATTTGTGAAAATTTCTTCAATAGCTTTTCCGAATTCTGGATCCTCTTTTTTCAGTAATTGGCCTCCTCTATCCAATATCGTTACTTTACTCCCAAATCGGCGAAACATCTGACCAAACTCCAGCCCTATATAACCCCCACCAACAATTATTAAATGCTCCGGAATTTCTTCCAATTCCAGGATACTTTCATTGGTTAGATAGTTAACATTCTTAAAACCTTCAGGTATTTTGGGCTTACCTCCTACATTGATATAAATTTTATCAGCTTCGTATTTTGTTCCTTCCACATCAACAGTATGATTACTGAAGAATTTGGCTTTCCCTTTAATGAGTGTGATATTTTCATTTTCCACTAACATTTTCTCTAGGCCAACCCGGGATTCTTTGATTATATTATCTTTTCGGGCTTTAATGTTTTTCAGGTTTACCTTTATATTGCCATTTACCTCTATTCCAAGATCTGTACTGTTTTTGGCGATAAAAGCCCGTCTTGCACTAGCCACATAGGCTTTAGTAGGTGTACATCCTACGTTTACACAAGTGCCGCCCAGATCTCCCTTTTCAATAATGGCAACCTTCCATCCATTTTTGGCCATACTCACTGCCAGAGGTGGCCCGGCCTGTCCTGTTCCAATTATTATAGCATCAAATTTCATAGTTGTTGTTTTAGTAATTGTAATTTTTACCTTTATCGTTTTCAAGTTCCACTCCCAAACACAAAACCAGTCTGTTCACAAAATTAAAATAAGAAACTACTAGCGCAGCGTCTAAAATGGCTTCATCGCTGCAACCCACTTCTTTTAATTCCTGACTTAAAGTGCCATAATTTTGGATGTAAATATTTTTGGTAAGGGCTTCCGAAAAAACACATAAGGCCAAATCTTTAGAAGTTAGATTGATCCTTAAAAAATTCTTCTTTAGGTGCTCAATTTTATCTTTATCTTTCCAGTATTTATTTAGGGCACTGGCATGATGCTCTATACAGTAATTACAATTATTGGTTTTAGAAACTACTACAGCCATCATCTCTCTTTGCACTCTGGAAAGCTCAGATTTTGAATACATAATTTCCATATATAAATCCATGTGTTTCACGATACTCTCGGGTCGCAGACTTTGTATTTTATGAACTTCAGCAATTTGACCACGCTTTTGTTGAATTTCAGTATATATTTCTTTGAGGCGGCCTGTAGCCTCTTCCGGGTGGATTACCTTAATTCTTGCCATTTTTTATTTTTTATGATTGTGTTGTATAAAGGTAACAACCTTCTATTATTCAATAATTTATATCATGCTAAATACAATGAGCTAGCCACAGTATTTTTATAGTTATTGGTTTACAAGACCTATCTCTTCAAGCTTTTTTAATTTTTTGTTCCATCTTGTTTTAATTTTATGGAAAAAAGATTTTCTTAAAATTTTCCCCATCCAATTTAGATTTACATAGTTAAGAATTTTCACTTTTGTAGTAGTATCGTCAAATTTATCTAAAAGAATATAGTATCTGTAATTATTGGCCATCGGTAAATTGGACGTTCTTTCCCCATAGGAAAAGTCCGCAGTGCTTTCTATTCCAATGGTTTCAAATTTCATTTTTCGATTTCCAATAATACAAGTATGGTTTGAACCTGTTCGGTTCACTTGACTTTCGTTAAAAACAATATCTGTCAGGGAGGTGTCCCAAAGTCTTCTGTATTTAAAATTACTTATAAGTTCATAAGCTCTTTCGATAGGGACATTAATGCGACTTTCTATAACGAAATCTGCTTTTTCATCTATTCCGATTTTAGTGTTAGCAGAAGTGTTTTCAATCTTTGTTTTGTAATCCTCCAGATCCTTATAATAATAGGGTAGAATAGTGATGTCATACTTGCTTTCCATCATAGTAAATCCCGATTTTAAAGGATCTATTTTTAAATATTTTATACTTGGATTAGAAAACAATATATATTCATCTAAAGGAACATCATTTTTTAGTAGGCGATGGATACGGTTAACATCCTGTCCATAAGGTTTTTTTATGTTTTTTACCCTAATAAAATCCAATCTGCCCCAATGAACAAAGAATTTGATTTTAAGGTCAATGGCCATAGTGCAAGCGCCACAATCACAAATGCGTTGATGTTCGTATTTATAAAGATGCGCTCTAAACGCATTGAGCATTTTAGAAATCTGGGTTTCTATCTGTGAAAAAGAAAACTCCTCCTGGCTATACATAAACAAGGCATCTCCTTCTATTTCTGCCAACTTCAAGTTTATTCTGTTGCTATCCAAGAGAATTTCAAGTAATTCTGAAATTATATGAATACTATGCTCAACAGCCGTGTTTTCTACAAATTGCGAAAATCCGCTAATATCCGGAATAAAATAGAAAGCCTTACTACTATTAAGCTCGTTGTGAAAGTTATGCATTATGTTTATGTCGAAAAATTTTTAATAAACTAACAAATAAAATGCTATAGCAGGATCTGGTAACCAATACCATTGCGGATTCTAATTTTGCGCTGTGCACCATTTGTGGCTAGGGGTAATTGTGTATAATTCTGACAATTGTCTAGTAGGAATTGATACACAAAAGGATAATTTACCTCAACGCATTATTTTTACCAATAGGCAAATCAACTATATAATTTTTTCGATACCTCCCCTATATTAATCAAGTTCATTGTTCATGCTTCTATTGATGTAAGGATATCTAATCTTAACGACCTAGATATTATCGCTTTTTTAAGCTTCATACATTAACTCAATTTTATGCAAATGAAAATCATTTTAGGCTTACTTTTAGGCTTAATAGCTATGGCTATGATTTTCATCTCTTTAAAAGCGGGTATTCCGGCTCCTGGGCTTAAAGGTTTAGGCATTATACTTATTGTCGCATTGTTTTATCTAAACCCTAAAAAATGAAAACAAAAATAGCCATACCCAATTCCAATGGAGAAGCCCTTCGTGCAACTTTAGAGTTACCTGCAAATAAAAAAGTAAAGCAATACGTCATTTTTGCGCATTGCTTTACGTGTAGCAGTCAACTTTCTATCGTCCGAACTATTAGCAATGAACTTACACAATACGGTTTTGGTGTACTGCGCTTTGATTTTACTGGACTTGGAATGAGTGATGGAAAATTTGCTGACACCAATTTCAGCCATAATTTGAAAGATTTAATTACTGTGAATGATTATTTAACAGCGCATTACCAAGCACCAACTTTATTAGTAGGTCATTCTCTTGGTGGTGTTGCTGTTTTGGTTTCAGCTAGTAAATTAAGTAACATTAAAGCGGTAGCTACAATAGGCGCCCCTGCAGACGCCTTACACGTGCGTCAATTATTGGGAAACAAAAAAGAAATTATAGAAAATGGCGAGGCATCGATTTCGATAGGCGGCAGACCTTTTAAAATAAAAAAACACTTTTTAGAAGATTTAGAAAATCACGATACCAAAAGCATTATATCAAATCTGCGTATTCCCTTACTTATCCTACATTCGCCACAAGACACCGTAGTAGACATAGAAAACGCCGCGAAAATTTACAAACTAGCACACCACCCAAAAAGCTTTATCAGCCTTGACGGTGCCGATCATTTGTTATCCCAAAAAGCCGATAGTTTGTATGCGGCGCGCTCCATAGCTACTTGGGCAGATAGGTATTTAAACGTTAATGAGAAAGAAAAACAACTTCAACCAGAAAATGCTCAGGTGGTCGCTCATTTAGATTTGCAAAATAATTTCACCACCCAAATTTCGAACGGAAGAAAGAGTCTGGTAGCCGATGAACCTAAAAATGTGGGTGGGGAAGACCTTGGCTTAGCACCTTTTGAATTGCTTCAAGCTGCTTTGGGTGCTTGCACCAATATGACGTTAAAACTCTATGCCGAACGAAAAAAATGGGACTTAAAGGAAGTTTACACGCATATGAGTTTTGTGAGAAGCACCCTCGATAGTCAAAAAATAGAAACCATCACTAAAAAAATGGAACTTAATGGCGATTTAACCGAAGATCAAAAAAAACGTTTGATAGAAATTGCTGCAAAATGTCCTGTAAACAAAACCTTGCTTACAGGCGTGAACATTAAAACCTTGAATTACGAATAATTTTTAAGATAATCATATTTTATGAAAGCAATTTGGAACAATCAAATCCTAGCGGAAAGCAATGAAACTATAGTTATAGAAAACAATCATTATTTCCCGGCGGAAAGTATTAAGTCAGAATTTTTTATTGAAAGTAATACCCACACTACCTGTCCATGGAAAGGCGAGGCGAGTTATAAATCGGTAACAATAAATGGCGAAACAAACAAAGATGCCGCTTGGTATTATCCAAATCCAAAACATCCTGCAAAGGAAATTAAAGACTATTATGCTTTTTGGAAAGGCGTAAAAATTGAAAAATAATGCAGATTAGTGATCAATTTGTAAAAATGCGTAAGGAAACAGAAGTGCTCTGTTCCCCATTAGAAATAGAGGATTATGTGGTGCAGCCCATGAGTGATGTTTCACCCCCTAAATGGCATTTAGCACACACTACTTGGTTTTTTGAGCAGTTTGTTTTAGTGAAATATGCCAAAAACTACCAGATATTTCATCCCGATTTTGGGTTTCTGTTTAATAGCTATTATAATAATATCGGTGAGCGTACACTACGGCAAAATCGAGGTTTTATGACCCGACCTACGGTTGCCAAAGTTTATCAATACCGAAAATATGTTACAGACGCCATTATAAAATTGCTTGATAACAACCCAATCGATGAAGTCCAGAAACTAGTGCAAATTGGTATCAATCACGAGCAACAACATCAGGAATTATTGGCTTATGACATCAAATATATTTTAGGAACTCAACCTACTTTTCCGTGTCTGGGTGAAATATTTAAACTTCAGGTAGAAACTCAAAAACAGGATTGGATATCCATTCCGGCAGGAATTTATGAAATAGGTTATAAGGGAAATGGTTTTTGTTTTGACAACGAATTACCTGTGCACAGGGTCTATGTTGGGGATTTTAAAATCAGTAACAAGCTGACAACCAATGAGGAATATTTAGAGTTTATTGAAGATGGTGGTTATCGTAATTTTAATCTGTGGCATGATGAAGGATGGCATTTTATTCAAAATCATCAAATAAAACACCCACTTTATTGGCATCTCAAGGAGGGAGCTTGGTTTCATTATACTTTTAATGGCTTAGCAAAATTAGATCTCAACCTTCCAGTTTCACACATTTCTATGTATGAGGCATTTGCTTTTGCAGCGTGGAAAGGAAGGCGATTGCCCACGGAGTTCGAATGGGAAATTGCAGCCCCACAATTAAACTGGGGCCAACTTTGGGAGTGGACTAACTCTGCTTACCAACCTTACCCTGGATTTGTACAAGCAGAGGGAGCATTGGGTGAATACAATGGTAAATTTATGATGAATCAAACAGTACTCAAAGCAGCTTCGATGGCTACTCCTCAAGGACACGAGCGAGCGAGCTATCGCAATTTTTTTCACGCTTCCACCCAGTATATCTTTTCTGGAATCAGATTGGTTACAAAATAAACTGCAATGCAAGAATTTTTATCACATGTAAAAAATGGTCTAAGACAATCTCCCAAGAAGTTATCCTCAAGGTATTTTTACGATGACAAAGGAGATGCACTCTTTCAACAAATAATGCAAATGGATGAGTACTATCTGCCAAGCTGTGAAATGCAAATTATCCAACACCAAAGTAAACAAATAGCCAAAGATATTTCAGCATTTCATACAGAGCTGCAAATTGTAGAATTGGGGGCAGGCGATGGCACTAAAACCAAACATTTGCTAAGGCAGTTTGCACCCTATTTCAAAAACATTGAATATGTGGCAATGGATATTTCTACAAACGTTTTAGCCATTAATAAAAATGAAATAAAGACTGAATTAACCGGTATAAATCATAGAAGCATAGCGGGAAATTATTTTGAGACTTACAAAGCCTTAACACCTACCACTTACGGTCGTTTGGTGGTCTTTTTAGGAGCCAATATTGGCAATTTCCTTACTACAGAAGCCATTGATTTTTTTAAATTTGTTAGATCAAATCTTTCTAGAAATGATTACTTCTTAGTGGCTTTTGATTTGGTAAAACATCCTCGAAAAATTATTTCCGCATACGATGATAAAAAAGGGATTACTAAACGATTCAACCTCAACTTATTAGACAGAATAAACAGGGAACTGGGCGCAAATTTTGAGATTTTAAACTTCGACCATTTCCCTTTTTACAATCCCATAACAGGCATTACTTCAAGCCATATAATTAGTCTAAAAAAGCAAACTGTTCAATTTCCTGATGGCTTTACCGCTGCTTTTGAGGCTTTTGAAGCGATTCATACCGAAGTTTCAAAAAAGTTTTTTTGGAACGATATCGAAGATATTGCAACAAACTCGAAAATGAACATAACACAATCGTACTATGATGATTGTAAGGATTACGCCTTTGTCTTATTAAGCCCCTATACATAAATCAAAAGTCAAGTTATCATAAATAGAATTAGCTATTGTATTCTTTGAATACCATTGAAGATAGCATTGACACTGTACTAATATGGTAGAACATTATTGGTAGTTCCATTCACTGATTTTCGGCTTTTACTTATTTATTTCAAGATTAATGGAATCTTTATCTAATGCTAATGTGTTAAACACATGTTAAAACATTCTAGTTAGAATGTTTTTAAGTAACTTTGCCATATGAATCAAAAATTAAAGACCGAAGCTACCAGGCAACTGATAGCCAACAGAGCCTTTGTGAAGTTTTATAAATATGGATTTAATTCAACCAGTATTAGTGAAATTATGGGAGAAACCGGCTTGTCGAAAGGAGCTTTTTATCATAATTTCAAAAATAAGGAGGAGCTAGGAGTGCTTGTAATAAAAGCGGAGTTGAACACCAGAATCTATAATGCAATGATTTTGCCATTATATACCAATGGCGACGCAAAAACTATCCTTAAAAATACCTTTATAAATAAACTCCAAGCTTTTACTAGTGATGAAAAACTGATGGGGTGCCCAGTGAATAACTTAATCAACGAAATCGGAGGTTCGCAACATTTGCTAAATGAAGCATTAAAAGACCTTATAGATACCTGGGTAAAAGCTATAGTTCAAATTATTGAAAGAGGGCATAAGGACGGGTCCATTCAGCTAGAAAACAATGCGCAGCAGGTAGCAATTTACCTAGTAAGTTCCTTTGAAGGAATGCGCGGTATTCGAAAACTGTACACTGATGATACCAATTGGAATGCGTATAAGGAAGCTCTTATACAGTATATTGATGGCTTGTAATTCAAAAAAACTGCAAAAAATGGCAGCAGCGACAATCTATTTCAATAAATAATGGTCGACTAAATATAAAAACAATGGATACCCACAAAAATAAACGCCCAAAAATTTTATTCTTCGATGTAAATGAAACCCTTTTAGATCTCTCTCATGTAAAAGAAAGCGTTGGAAATGCTTTGAATGGAAAGGAAGAACTGATTTCTTTATGGTTTACCACCATGCTCCAATATGCCTTAGTTGAAACGGTAGCAAACCATTATGAAGATTTTGGAGAAATAGGTATCGCAAGTTTAATGCTGGTTGCAGCGAACAATGATATAAAACTAAGCCTCGTGGAGGCAAAAAAAGCCGTAGGCACGATTACCTCTCTAGCACCGCACCCCGAAGTTATAGAAGCCTTGGGAAGTTTGAAGGACGATGGCTACCGACTTGTTGCCTTGACCAACTCCTCTAATGCTGCCCTTAAAAAACAATTTACCAATGCTGGGCTGCTAGATCTTTTTGAAAGAAGACTTAGTGTTGAGGATTTGGGAAAATTCAAACCTCATGCGGATACGTACAATTGGGCATCTAGAATAATGGATATAAAGCCTGAAGAGGCTATGCTCATAGCAGCTCATGGTTGGGATGTAGCCGGAGCTCTTTGGGCCGGTTGGCGAGCTGCTTTCGTAAGCAGGAAAGGGCAGAATAAATATCTCCTAGCGCCAGAAACGGAAATTACTGCTCCAGATTTAAAAATAATTGCGGAAAAACTTATCGCCTTGGAGAAATAAAATCCCAGTATTAATTTCTTTAAAATAAATAGCTGTGATTAAAATCTTAGAAAAATACTTCCATATATGGAAAAGATTACCGCTATACTGTTCATTATATCAGAGTGTATGTAATCAATTATCAAATAGCGTTACTCACATTATAAGGCTTCAGGCCAATGTGAATTCGTCTATTCATCATGTTTAATCTTAAAATGTAAATTATGTCAAAGAAAACGTACAAAATCGGTTTAGATCCGATAGAATTAACAACAGCTGACAAGGAACAAAAGGAGATTTTGGAAAAGGCCAAAAAAGCTAATGGAATGATTCCTAATATGTATAAAAACATGGTAAATTTACCTGCCTTGCAAAATACATATGATACCGGCTATCATCAGTTTAGACAAGATAGTGGATTCACACCAGCAGAGCAGGAAGTGGTCTTGTTGACTATCAGTATTGCGAATTCCTGCGGATATTGCACTGCTGCACATAGCTATTTAGCTGAAAACGTGTCAAAAACACCTAAGACTGTAATTGAAGCTATTAGACATGGGAAGGAATTTAATGATGATAAATTAAGCGCATTGCATGAATTCACTAAAGTGATGAATGAAAGTAGGGGAAATCCAACACCAGAAGAAGCTCGCAAATTCCTTGACGCCGGATTTTCTGAAAAACAGATACTCGCCATTATTTTGGCACAGGCTGTAAAAACCATAAGTAACTACTCCAACCATATTTTTCAAACCCAGGTAGACGAGGCTTTTTCCAAGCATAAGTTGTAGTAGGATTTAAATTAAAAGGAAAGTCGATTTTTTGGCTTTCCTTTGATTAAAGGTTATTAAATCGTTAAACCTAATGCTAAAATTGTTCTGGATTACCTTAATAACGGTAAAAGCTGCGATAGGGATAAGGCCAATAAATCTAAGAAATTGACAAAAGATTAAAATAGATACTTTAGCGCTAAAAAAATAATTTTTTATGTACACACTAAATTTCATGACAGATTCATAGTTGCTTCGTTCAAAGATTCAAATGCTCAATTGGAACATTAGCCTAAGTTCATATAAATGAATAAGATTTCCCAACAATAAAAGAGCATAGTCTCAGAGTAAGACTATGTATTAAGACTACATTTCTTGATTATCATACATTGAATTTTTAGAAATGAATTCTTTAATTGTTTTGGGATTCATGTAACGCTGACCTTGAACGCCGCTTTTTATTTGATAATTAGTTTGCAAGGTTCCTCTCCATTCTGGAATATTCAATGCATGCCGCACATATTGGCTCCAATCAAATAATTGGTAGCCTAGGCCATGATTTATACAATTTAGGTCAGTTTCAAATTCAAAACTATCTACATTTTTTGAAGACAACAAGCTTAAGGCCAATCTTAGCAATTGCAATGTACTTTTTTGCTTATAATCCGTTATATGGCCCAATTCATGCCCTATTACCCCAATTTGGGCGTTGTAAGGAAGCTTGTGAAATAAAATAGGTTTTAGTTTAGATAAGGTAGTTGTACTTATGGTAATAACATAGGTTCGGTTGTTTCTTTTCTTAAAGATACTCCACATTAGTGGGCGTGATGCCAACGGAGTCTTACGCTTTCGATACCTTAATTTAATATTTGTATGATGTAGTTCAGGATAAAATGCTAGCGCAATTAATACTTGTGGTTTTATTTCATCGGGAATCTTTTTTCGTTTTTGATAATGGGAGTATCTAGTAGAATCGTATAACTTTTTTTCAAACTGTCTTTCCGGATTTTGGGCCAAAATCTTCGAACAGGATAGCCAGAGTAGAAACAAAAAGAAACGAATCAAATTTGGGTTACTTTTTTAGTGAGAATAAATAGTATAGGGTCAGACTGGCAATCCAGCCCTGTTCCACATCCTTTCCGTTGGTGATGGCGTTAACTTCACGGCCAAAACCCAAGGAGACCGCTAATTGTGATGCGGAGTTTTTGAGGTTGAAGAAATAACCTGTTTCCAGCCAAGGTTGCACCACTAAAGTATAGGTGGTGCCAGCAGTCCTATGCAAACTATTGGTATCATTCTCCCAATCGATCCACAAGTTCCAAATATCCATATTGAGCCCTGCGACCAACTTTCCCTTTTTTAAAGGATAATGCTTACGATATCCCATGGATGCCCCAAAACCTCCTCCCGTTTCTTCGTCGTTCTCATCGCTAAAATCCTGTCGGTCTACGATATTTACTCCCAAACGGTACACAATCGAACTCTGTTCATCGTTGTAACGCTCAAGGTTTAGGGTGGGGATGATTCCAGCGGGATAGGCCTGTACGGAGATGCCCATATCCATTTTTTTGGTGTTTTCTAGGGTGGCCGTTGTTTGCGAATGGCCATACAAAACGAGGAAGATACTGAACAAAACTGTGGAAGCCGCTTTTTTCCTCATATCAAATTAATTTTAATTGGGCCTCCATGGCGCTATTGGCCCTGAGCATGGCCGTACCCTCGCGATAGCTCAAATACGGGTGTCCTTTTTGTTTGTTATACTTGCTTATGATATACAACATCTTCCAATGGCGGTAAATCTCTTTCCATGCAAAGAGGAGCGAATGTTTTGGATCGTAGATGTGGGTAGGTTCGCTACCGGCCCCGTTGATTTCTATAATGCTGAAATTTTTGCCCTCAGCTAAATCCTGTAATGATGCATAACGTATATCCAACCTTCCAAAATAAAAACCGTGAATTTGGGTACAGATATCATTTATCGTTTTAGACATCTCATCATTGATTTCATGTGAAATGTCCAGGAATTTGGCGCCTCTAGTATGGCTGCCAAAGGGTACCAGTTCCATGGATTTGCCCATAGACGGAATGTCGTCCCATAGGGCCCCATACAGTTTTTTGAGAGATTTTCTTTGTAGGGCGCTCCTAGGGTCATGTGCTATCAATTGGGCCACCGTTTCTTTTCCATTTCCCGTAATCGTCAAGAATTCCTTGGCCACGATACCCGTAATCGCCCCAATTTCCGAATTCGGATAACGCACATAGAACAGCCCGATTTCTTTAGGATACGTTATCAGTTCTTGAATCAGGAAGTTTTGTGGGCATTTTTCGGCATAGGCTGATAGCGCTGCCACATCCTGCACCTTTTGAACCCCAAAGGCCTTCATGCCCACATCCGGTTTCACGATAAGCGGAAACTGTAGTCCGCCTACATCAATATGGGCCAATAGTTCAAGCAACGTACTGTTTTTTTTGACAAATACCGTCTTTGGGATGTATTGCTCCGGAATGATGTCATAGATTTCTTTCTTTGATTCCATAGCCATGCCCCCGTTTTTTATGGACGGATTGGCGGCATTGAAAAAAAAGAACGACTTGGCCTTTATGGCAAAATAAGCCCAAATGGGAAAAATGGGATAATAAATGGCCTGCATGGGCCAATATTCCCAATGTGTTAGTTTATGCCATTTTAATTTTAATATATTCATAAGGTTCAGCCAATTATAACAGGTAGGGGGATTGTTAGTGTTTTTTTACCAGTATTTAATAGATCTAAATGTGTGAATGTAATTTCTTCCTGATCAAGAATGGCCTGAGTAATACTAAATGTTTTGATACCAGTAAGCCGGTCAATCACAAATCCATTATCAAAATCGCCGTTGTTGTTACCATGGAAATCTAAAATTAAATCTTTGCTCAATAATGACTTGCATTTTAAAAAACGGGCAAAAATGGCTTCTCTTTTCCTAATCGCAATAGGATCGTAAAGAGTAACGGAGGACCAGATGTAGTTTGCCTTTGGATCAAGTTTCTTTGAATACTTTTTCAGTCCGTCCCAACGAAATTCCAAAAGAAGTTGTCCTCGTTTTAGAATAAAGGTAAAGGGGGCAACTGTATTAAGGTTAATATGTTCAAGGCAATTCGATGGATCTAGAGAGCTAACTATTTCCAAGACCACCAGCCCCCTGCTTTTATTATAACTATCATTAGGGTTAAAGTTCTTGAAGGCCCCGTTTAGAAGTACTCCAATAGTCCCGTCATCCTTTGCGGCAAACCAAGTGCCTCCAGCTCTTGGATCTTTGGGATATACTAATATATTACCATTTAAGATCTCTTCATGAGGCTTATGGGCAGAAGGCCTGGAGACATGCTCGTCACGGTTTGACGTTATTATGCAAGTACGTCCAAAGGCAAAATAACTTACCGTACACATTGTTCTCTATATTGCAATGTTGATGGTGCAAGCCCAAAAGATGCGGGCAATATCAAATGGGTCAATTCGTTTATTCCTACCTTAATCAAGGCTTTGTGATGAATGGTATGCTCCAAATTGTACATCACCTCCCTAAAGTAGTTCGAACCTATTTTTTCTAATATTCCGTTCAAGTAATATTCCATGATAAGTTCTTTATTTGGCTTAATCAATGCCCCTTGAATGGTTTCTAATTGTACTAAGGCAAATTGCTTATCTATTTCTAATCTCTTATCCCTTTTGCGCTTATCATAACAAACTGTCGCCTGATCGTACCCGTTGAAGGCGCATTGGTATAACTCAATGATATGCCTAGTATGCTGTCCGATGGTCGCTTCTGAGAGTGTTTTGCAAGGGGTAGAATAAGAATCCGAAGGAAGTATGGTTAATACTTCCTTTAATTGTTCCAAGGTCCTTTTTGATGCGTTAAACATAAGTTATAAAGTTTTTAATTTAAAATGATACCGGTAGAGTGAGAAAATCATATATACGGCAAAAGAAAAGTAAATACATCCTATAATAAGAGAGATAGTTTGAACAAATTGGTTAAAACTTTCAAGAAAATAATTTCCCAATAGGATAAAAATTAATAGTCCCCCTATCGAGCCAAGACCAATACCTATTAAATAGGAAACGTATATTCCATTGGTTCGTAACAATTTTTGTTTAGAACGTAAAACGTTGTTCCAGCTCATCCAGAAAGGAAGATGCATTGGATTTAAGGTGCTCAGGAAAAGTCCAAGAAAAAACGAAGACTTTATTTCGGGAATAGGCATTGGATTTTCTCCAAAGGTATTACCATCGACAATTGCTACAAAAGAGTTAAACGAAAGGTAAAGCAACACCAATGCAATGAGAGGTAAAATGTAGAAAAAAGCCTTATGGCTAAAATCAATATTCTTGGTCCAACTTAGGGTCAATCGCACAGCTAATATTTCAACAAGTACAACACCCGAAGCAAACCAAAGAGCATTTGATACATCATGGAATACCGCAATTTGAAAAGCAGTAATATTTAAGGTACCCAATGGAAGCGCACCCAGAAAACTGATTAATAACCCCAATATACCAATCTGTAGATGTTTATTCAAACTCTCGTGCTTATACTTATGAGAAATTCCATTAAATTTATCCTTTTGGATAAACAGCCTTTACCGTTACCTCTACCGCTTTCGCAATATTTGTAGCAGGTTTTCCATCAGAAAATGTGATACCATAGTCACCTAATGCAACGTTCATTTTAGCGTCAAGGGTAACTTGGTTTCCTTTTACGGTGATAGTGGCATTTTCTTTGACCGACTTAGTTTTGCCCTTAATTTCCATTTCGCCGGTAATATTGACCTCATAGGTGCCATCTTTCAAAAAATCAATAGCATTTGAATTACTAATCTTCCCTGTTAACTTCGCTTTAGGATGGTTTTTGGTATCTAAAAAGTTCTTGCTATTGTAGTGTTTCTGCATTAAAGCTTTCTCAAACTCAAAACTTTGCATTGGCACAGAAAAGACCACTTCTCCTGTTGACGTGTCAATGGTACTCACCACTTTATAGTTGTTAGCGGTAATATCCTCTATGGCCGTATGGGAATAAAAACTAATATGGCCATCCTTGCTCACCAATTTTTCGGCGATTGGTTTAAAAGCAAATAATGTGAGTAATGCGAGTACTAATAAGCTAGTCGATAATTTTTTCATTTTACTTATTTTTATTGTTATTAAATTTGTTTTGAGTTTAATTTTGTGATATTAGAGCACATTTCTCCAAAATGACGTCTTCGTATAATCCTAGGTCATTATCATAGCCAGCGCCGGATCTAATGACCCCTTTAACAGTAACTTTGTCACCAATAGTAAGACCTTCAACATTTCCGTTGGTTTTGGAGGTAAACGTACAGCTTACACCGGCCTTATCATTATTGCTTTTTAAAAGCATCACTTTTTGTTGATTCAAATCTATAGTTATAGAAACAATGGTTCCTGTGACGGCCAAAATTTTAGATTCACCTTCTTCTTGAAGATACTTTTCATTCGCTTTTCGAGCATCGGCAAGATATTCTTCAACAATTTGGGTGCTACTTACCATATAATCTGTTTTAGCGGCTTGTACATCCCTTTGGGGCATATTGAACATATAGTATGCTATTCCTAATATAATCAATACCCCTAGAGCCAATGTGCCACCTATAATTTTTACTTTTATCCCCATAGCTTTTTTGTTTTGAACACAAATAGACGGTTTACGATTTGTTCCTGACAACCTTCGCATGATTTTTCAAATTCAACATATTCCAACACTTGGGTCGGGGTTTCCAAATAGTATAGAATACAATGCCTGACGGGAGGGTTTTTGGCATAAGGAAAACATGACACCAATAACTACCTTGGCTTTACTCCTTTAAACGTGTTTTATTAAAAACATTAAAGTTCAGCAGTGTTCTGAAAGTATTGGCATAGAAAACCGACTATAGAGTAAGCTTTTATATCTCTGACCAATATGCAAGAAGAAATTATACAGTGGTTTAATACCTATTCAGATGATATGTTCAAATGGGCCTATCACAAAACATCTTCAAAAGAGTTAGCAGAAGACCTTGTGCAAGAATCTTTTCTTTCTGCCGTTAGAGGGTATGAGAATTTCAAAAAAGAAAGTCAGCCCAAAACCTGGTTATTTTCCATTTTGAACCATAAAATAATTGACTTCTACCGCAAAAAGGGAAGGTCACTTTCCGAAATCAGGGAGCCTTACAACAACAGCTCTGCTAGCCAAACAGATTATTTTTTTGATTCGGAAGGTAGGTGGACATTAGATAAGGATACAGTGCTTTGGGAGGAGGACATACATATTCTGGACGATCCTCATTTTAACAAGGTTTTAAAAAGTTGTATGAACGAATTGCCAGAAAATTGGAATTTTGCCCTTACTGCAAAGTTCTTGTTAGAAAAGGAGACAGCGAGTATTTGTCAGGAACTTGGTGTTACGCCGTCCAATTATTGGCAGATAATGCATAGAGCAAAGCTAATGCTAAAAAAGTGCATTGATATGAACTGGAAAATTTAACGCATAGTTTAGTTATGATTAAAAAGCTAATGAACAATATCTTTTATTCATGTCGTGATGTGACCGAAAAGGTAGAAAAAAAGAAGGTTATAGGTTTATCATTTTTTGAAGCAATAAGATATAATGGGCATTTACAAATGTGCCGTGCGTGTCGTGCGTATGAAAGACAATCTGCTTTATTGGAACGCGCTATCAACGGGGTTATACAGAGATCTTTATACAAGAATGAATCTTCTGAAATGGATGAAGCTACAAAAGCAAAAATCATTGAAGAATTAAAAAAAGTACGCTAAAATAAGTTGAGATCTTGTTGGTAGATATTTTAGGTGAATCATTAATATGAGTGACATACAGGTTTAAATAAGAACCAATTTACATATGCTACACTAGATTAATCTTTAAAAGACCTTTGACTTATATAATCATGGAATATAATGGGAATAGAAAAAAATTATTTAACCACCCTATTTTTTCTTCCAGATATTTCGGGATTTACAACCTTTGTTAACCAAGTAGAGGACCCATATAATTACTTAACTATTGGAAATACTGATATCGGCCAATAGGCTAGATATGAAGATATCCGAGGTGGAAGGGGATGATACTTTTTTTATCGGTTGGGTAAGCAACCTTCTTTAAACGAAGTTCTTACTCAAACAGAAGAAATGTATTCTAAATTTCAAAGACACCTTAAATTTTACGACCGTGATCGTATTTGTCAATGTAGAGCTTGCTCAACGGCAAGTGAATTTTCACTTAAAATAGTGTACTATTATGGCGACTCCTTAATGCAAAAAGTAGGGCATTTTGAAAAGCTATATGGGTCTGATGTTACTTTGGTGCATAAACTGCTTAAAAACGACATTCCTTTGCAGGATTACCTTCTGCTGACTACAGTTCCGGAAATATTAAACATAGCACCAGATTGGTTACATTTGAAGAAATTAAGCTCAAAGTATAATGGTACCGGAGAGGTAACCTTTAGTTATACCCCTAACGCCATTAAAATCCAAAATAGGACAACTCATCTGGCGCACAAAATTTCACCAATATGGTAAACCTATAAGTACAGAAAGAAAAATTACCATATCTTTAAAAGCACTTCATGGAATCGTAACCAACCTTTCTTTGCGAAAAAAATGGATTTTAGGCTTAAAGCTACTAAAAGATCATGGCATCTCATCCTAAAAATAGATTCGAAACATCCTTTTATAATGCCTACCCATGCAATGGAGTTCGCTATTACATCTCAGCATATGGAGGAGGGTGCTATTGAATATGTTGTACAAAGTAATAGTATTGCTTTGTTAGCTCCACTCAATATTGTATTCTACATGAAAAAAATAACCCCGTATTCCTCCAGGATCACTATTAATATTTACTACAGAAAAAATATCTTAACAAAGTATGGATTAGAGATTTCTCTTCGTTTAATGATGAGAATGATAGACTCGATTTCACAGCAAAGGTTCAATAGTTATATGTTAAAAATTGAATGACATAATTGATGAATGACAATTATTTTGATTCATTGCGGCATGCTTGGCGTTTAATCCTAATCCATAAGAAATATTTTTAGGTAGCACAACAGTATTTTCTATGTTCTGAAATAAGGTTATACTAAAATGCCCCTTGATTCCTTCAACAGGACTGTACGTGTTTCAAGATCTAGAGTCAAGGGTAATTGTGCTAGCCCCACTAAGCGCCTTAGCATTTCTACAGCCATAAACTGGAAACAAAGATCTTCATTAAGCGGGGCCCTATTCTTATAAATTTTAAGGGCTTTTTTAATCAACCCTTCAGATTGTGATGCCATTTTTAAATGGGCCAAGATTATACCTATCTCAAATTCGGGCTCTCCAAAAAAGCAGAACTCAGGATCTATTATTTTTATTCCATCTTTGGTTTTTAACCAGCTTCCCGGAAAATAATCTCCATGTAACAAAATTTCACCGTCGACTAAATACCGTTTGCCCAATTGTTTCACCCTATTTTTCAGCGTTTGGTCAGCTTTAAAATCATCACTTATTTCCTGAAATCCAGGAAGAATATCGTCAAGGTTTAAGCCATTTTTCTTTAGGTAGGGATAGATGAAGATATGTTCATGGTTGAGTTTGCGCATCTCCCTATTGGGAAGCCGTGCCGCTGTAGCATTCGTGTTAACGGTGGTATGAAGGGTGGCAGGAAAACAAATGAGTTGCTCCAGTTCCGTTTCTTTCAGCGATTTGCCTTGTTGATACAAATAGGTAAAATCTACTCCATGACCCAAGTCTTCTAAATACAGCACATGATTTTTCTTATCCACCCCAAGAAGTTCCGGCATCTGCTTTTTCAATTGAGGATAGCCCGAGACAAGTCCATAAAACTCAGCCTCGCGAAGGGCACGTTCCACGGGTGCCGCAACTTGCGGATATTTTTCAACATAATCCCGACTTTGTTTTACAATGAAACTGCGGTCAGGGGTTGTGATGCGCAGGGTAAAATTCATGTTTCCTGCTCCCGGTATTTCAATATTGGTTATTTCTTCACCCACCTGCAACCAGCCTTGTGCTTTAAGGTAGCGTTCTAGTTGGTGTTTGTCTTTGGTCATTTTTTCCATAACTCTCTAAAATTCTATAGTTCTATTTCAAAAGGCTTTCCATCAATCTTTGGTGATACTCCGGAACAACATCATAGCAATAGAGAATGGGAAATCCTTCATTTTTATCACACAAGAGATATTGTTTAAAATTGGGTGCTTCCTCTTTTAGTTGCATATCGTTCACATGTATCTCAAGCCGGGCCACCAAAGGCTCCGTCACTAGGTCTTGAGGGGCTATCAGGTAATGGCTTGCCAATACATCAAAAGGGTTAAACCCTTTGTCACCGGCATTTATCCACTGTTGCAACCAAGGTGTGGATGCGTCAGAAAGCCAATCGTTGCCAGGACTGCCATTTTTCAGGGCGTCCATGTCCTTTTGGGTCAACCATACCTTGTTTGATATTTCAAAAGGGCAGAGGACCACTTTTAGTCCTCTTTGCAATAAAATCCTGAAGGCATCATTGTCCAAATCAAAGTTGAGGTCGGGCGCATGGCGCACCGGATTCCCTATTTCAAAATAGGAGGTAGGGGTTCTTCTACCGGCCACCAAAACAACTTCCTCTATTTGGGGCGCAAGTTCAGGATACCGTAGCAAAAGTAGGCCCACATTGCTAGCAGGGCCTATGGCCAATATCGTTTGCGGTTCCTTGCGAAGGGCTTCCGCCATGGCCTCTACGGCTTCATTGGTTTTTACCTTGGCTAAATTTATCTTTTCCCCAGCCCCCTTATATACTGGAATTGGATAACTAGAAAAGTCGTTTACCATTTTTTTGCAGAGCCTATAGGCGTCATCAATCCGTGTATTTCCAAAAACGGCACTGATACCGGTGATATGAATATTATCTGCCTTGAATAGTTGCAGTAGGGCATATCCGTCATCCACATCACTATATCCTTCCCTCTGGTAGCGTTTCATGCCGACGGCCAAATCTGTGTCAACCCAAACCTTCTTTTTTTTTATAATGGATTGTTTGAGCACTTGTGGAAATTTTGTTTCCAATACCAAAGTAGAGGCTTCTACAGAATGCGGTTGCTTCCGCATGTCATGTACAGGCCAGGGTTTCATTTTAGCATTCAATTGTGGTTTGCTCCATAGAGGAATAGCCAGAAATAGACACAAAATAAGTTTTAATTTTTTCATCTTCATGGTTTTTAATTATATGTTTAGTTTTCCCACCAACTTTTGATGTTGATATTATCGCCACCGATACGCGATACGGCAGCATCATAATTGGCCTTATTGGCCGCTTGTTCGGACTCAGGGTACAAATAACGTGTTGGGTACTGGTCGTTATTGAAATTGTCCTGACCCGGTACCAATGCCGGAATTCCCGTGCGGCGTATATTGAACCATGCCTCGTGTCCTACCATGAAAAGGCTCAGCCATTTTTGGGTAAGAATTTTTTTTAGGTTTTCATCCGTACTACCATTTAGGGCAATTGCTTCTCGGGAAAAATAATCAGCCGGAACTTGAATGCTGTAGTATTCAAAGTGCGCTTCTATGCCACTTTGATAATAGGTCTCGGCATTGCCTTTTATATAACCGCGTTCCACGGCCTCTGCAAGGGCAAACTGCTGTTCCGCATAGAGCATGAGCTGTGCATCCACCCCGTCTGGTACGGCCCTAAAACGATCGGCCATGTTGGACACATCATTAAGCACAATTTCCAGTTCGCTTATGGTCTGTGTGCTGAGGCCGTTGGGTATACCTTTAAATTCTGGCGTACCGACAATAACGCTCTCCTCCGTGGGTTTGAAGAAAACAGTGATTCTAGGGTCATTCCACTCCTTTAAAATGGTCTCAAGGGTAGCACTCATTTTCAACCCTTGATATATTCCGGTAGAGGCCCTGAATAACGGAAATTGGTTGGGTGCCAAACCCAAATAAGGCACTAGGGCATTATCGGAATTCGATTCCATTAGCATATCTCCGTCAGTCAGTTGTTGCAATTTGCTAAAATCCGTGGTTCGTTTACTGATACGCATTCTAAAACGCACTTGCAATGCATTGGCAAAACGCACCCATTTCTCGATATCATTGCCGAACATAATATCGCCCCTTACACTTTCGGAAGTAGTTTGAAGTTGGGTCGCTGCGCCTTCCAATCTAGCAAAAATACCCTTTTCAGGATCGGTGTAGATACTTTCCTGCGTATCATAGACCGGGGTAAAGTTGAGTTCGTCGAATTTTACCGCCTTACTATACGGAACATCGCCCCACAAATCGGTCAATTGTGAGAAAAGATAGCTTCTCATAATTTCGGCCACACCATCGTAGGCATCGTTGTACCCCGGCAAGGTTTTCATTGTCTCCAAATCTGTCAGCAGCCCGTAGATCAGGTTCCAATAACCACTATTGCCTCCAAGTTCGTAGCGATCTATTCGTTCAAACTCAACATCTGCATTGAACTGCGCTAAATAGTTATTGAGCCTTAACCCTTGGTTGTAGGTGTTTTCATTGGTGATTGTGGCTATAACATTGGTCAAGAGGAATTCCGGACTCACTTGCTGTGGGGCATTGGGGTTATCATTTATGGTTTCAAAGTCATCCGTGCAACTTGCAATGAACAAACTGAACAGGGATAAGATTAGGATATACATATTTTTCATGGCTATTTTCTTAAAAATTGGTTTTTAGGCTTATACCGAAACTTCGGGTAGATGGATAGGAAAAGTCTTCAACGCCATGCACTATATTGCGTTCTTGAAAGGCATTGAGCTCTGGATCAAAATGGGGATTCTGGGTAAACAACAAAAGGTTGCTTCCAATAAGCCCTATTTTCAGGTTTTCAGTGCCAATGGATTTTGCCATGCTTTCGGGAAAGGTATAATAGACGCTCAATTGCCGCAATTTAACATAGGAGGCGTCATAAAGTGCACTCGCTTCATTGCCCCGGTCATAGAAGGCATTGTTGAACCTGCTGGCTGCCACGGCGATGGTATTGGGTGCATATTGGGGAGTTTCGGCAGTGCCCACGTTGACCACACCATCGCCCACAACACCGTTCCCGTCTACAAAGGTGGTTGTATCGGAACCTCCTTCACGTCCTAACAAGGTTTCCTTCAATACGCCAGAGGTGCTTCCCAGTGCCTTTATCCGGGAAACGATGGTGCCTCCCTGTCTCCAATCGAATAAAATCGTAACATCAAAGTTTTTGTAAGAAAATTGGTTGTTGAAACCCAAGGTAAAATCAGGGTTGTAATTGCCCAATCTGCGTAAGTTCGCATCCTGTACGGGCAACCCATTGGCATCAAATAGATTTTGGCCATCTATCTGCACAAAACCGGTGCCGTACATATCGCCCACTTGGCCCCCTTCACTGGCTATAAAAAATACGGTATTCGATCCACCACTTCCGCTAAAAACACTGGCCGTGGCTGTTACAAATTGGTCTACGCCAGAGGGCAGTTCAGTAACCACGCTCTTGAAAGTGCTGAAATTTACAGTACTGTTCCACATAAAATCACTGGTCTTTATAGGGGACGTGCTCAGCATCAGTTCCAGACCTCGCGTTCTGATCTTACCTCCATTTTCATTGAAACTGTTAAATCCGCTTGCGTTGGAGACCGGCCTTGAGATGATTTGGTCCTTGCTCAGGTTTTGGTAAACGGAACCTTCAAATTGAAGCCTGCCGTTCAAAAACCAGACCTCCATACCCCCTTCATAGGCATCCAAGCGCTCTGGTTTCAGGTTGGTGTTCTTAAGCACCGACTCATTGGTGACCCTAAAATTTGGACCGTAATTACCATTGAGTTGAAAGGTCTGGGTATTTTGAAAGGGTGCGGTATCATTACCTACGGATGCCCCGCTCAACCTAAATTTTAAGAACGAAATGGTATCGGGTAATTCTAAACTTTTTGATGCGATATAACTTAACCCAGCAGAATAGTACCCAAAGGAATTGTTTCCTTGGGGCAAGGTACTGCTCCAATCATTGCGATAGGTCAGGTCTATGTACAGTTCGTTCCTGTAATCAAAATTTGCCGTACCGTAAACACTGTTGATCCTCTTGTTCAGGTTTTCACTGTTGCCCAACAAAGGGCCCCTTGAATTCGCTAAGGTATAGATTTCCGGCAGGGCCAATTGCGACGCTTCGGCAAAGGAATAATTTATCCTTTGATCAAGTCGATTGGCCCCGGCGGTAAGGGTATAGTCCCAATCCTTATTGAATGAATTGCTATAGGTAAGCAGAAAATCCAGATTGAGTTCGGTAAAACGTACATTGTCCTTCCTAAAAGAGCCAAAGGGGTTGGCATTGGTACTTACCACCCTTCTAAATTCCCTATCGTCATTATAGGTGTCCATTCCGGCCCTCATTTTTAAAGAAAGCTTATCCGAAAAATCATAAGTTGCCGATGCATTGCCTAATAACCTGTTCTTATTGAAACTGTTGGTGTTCTCAAACAGGGTCAAATAAGGGTTAGTCAACCAAAGGTAGTTGATGTCAAAATGTTGGCGACCCGTTTGCCCTGCCTGCCAATAGTCCCTGAGCGATTCAATATTGGTCTGTCTTCCCGTCCAGTTAAATCCGTAAAGGGGGTTCTCATAGCCGTACCCTAAATTAGGGCGGTTGCCACTGCGCGTGTTAATGTAGTTCACAAAGGAGTTCACCCTTAATTTCTCATGTAAAACTTGATCAAGGCTAAGGGCAATACCATCCCTTTTAAGGTCGGTATTTGGTAAGATGCCCTCGTTGCGGAGGTTGCTGTAAGACAAACGGCTACTACCATAATCACCAGTGTTTCTGATGGCGATGTTGTTCTGGTAGGTGATGCCCGTTTCAAAAAAATTGCGCACATTATCCGGTCTTGCCACCCATGGGGTAGGGGTTATTTCGGTAAAAGAACCATCAGGAAACTGTCGCGCTATGACATCCCCGCCCCGTACAGGATTTCCATTGATGTCCAAAGAGGGGCTATCAAACTGGGGAATCAAAAGCCCTGCGTTCAATCGTGGCCCATAACTGCTGATGCCCCCATCTCCAATACCCGCACCTGTACCATTTTGAAAGGCATAGTTGCCATTGGAGCCTAAGCCATAAACATTTTGGTAGTCGGGCAAAGTAAGTAAGGTCTCAATGGTAAAATTACTGTTGATGCTCACTCCCAAACCTTTTGCCTGTTTGCCGCGTTTGGTCGTAATGAGTACAACCCCGTTTGCGGCCCGTGCACCGTAAAGTGCCGCGGAACCCGCACCTTTTAAAATGGAAATGGATTGAATGTCGTCCGGGCTAAACTCGGAACTGCCATTACCATAGTCCACCTCCTGAAGCGCTCCGTTATTTACCAAATCACTTGTAATCTGCTCGTTGCTGATGGGCACACCGTCTACGACAAAAAGGGGTTGGTTGTTACCACTCAAGGAATTCTCTCCACGAATGATGATCCGGGAAGAGGAGCCCACCCCACTGGAGCCATTGGTGATCTGTACCCCGGCAACTTGCCCGGCAAGAGCATTGACCAAATTGGTCTGTGGTACGGTAACCAATTTATCGGAACTTACCGTAGAAACTGCAGAGACAAGGGCCTGTCTGGCTTTTTCAATGCCCAGTGCTGTAACCACCACTTCGTCCAGCTGCTCTTGAGAGGTGGTTAGCAATATTTCATTGGGGATTTGACCGTTCGTTACTTGTAAATTCAAAGTCTCATATCCGATAGAAGAAATTTGCAATGTAAAATTTTCCGAAGCCGTTGTAAGGAAAAAATATCCATTTTCATCGGTTGTTACATAATTTTGGGTGCCCTCTTCGTATATGGCCACATAGGGTATAGGTTGTTGATCAGCATCCAGAACTCTGGAGCTATAAGTGTTTTCTTGTGCATACAGGGTAAACACAAACAATTGCAACACAGCAATCAGTAGCGATTTCATAAGATATAGTTTAATTACTTGATGGTACAATGCATGATGAAGTAACACACAATGCAAAAAGAATGATATAAGCGGAGTAATTAAACGGTAGGGGGCCCCCTAAGCCCTATTGACGTATGTTGAAAAGATGAAACAAAAGCTGCACTATATAATGGAAGTTGTGCTTTTGAAGAGGACATTACCGACTTAAAAAACAGGCCGATGGTCGATGTGGGTCGGTATGTGGCATACCGGCGTACATCATTAAGCGTATCTAGGTCCATTAACTCATCTAGGATCTCTAAACAGGTTCCCTGCGAGTTGAAATAGGTTTCCAGTCCACCTTTTAGAGCAGTCGTTTGCCAGGGCAGCGCCATAAATTTACTGTGATCGAATACAGCTTTATTGATACCCAAAAGATATACCCCCCCATCCTTGGAAGGCCCCAATACTACTTTGTTGGAATTGAGACCGGTAATGGCATCCTGTAAAATGGCATGCGACAGATCTGGACAATCATTGCCAATGGATACTACGTTTTCATAACCCGCGTCGAAAAGGGTTTGGAAGGCGTTGGCAAAACGATCCGCAAAGTTTTGACCTCTTTGCTGATGTTCATCCATCCAAAAGACATCGATACCGCTGTGGTAGGCTACATCTTTTGTATGTTGAATCAGTAAATTAAAGAAAGAAGTGTTCTCTTTTTCATGAGATCCATCAAACATGCTTTTTCGGATGGATTCCATTTCGGCAGAAAGGGAAAATACGAGTAGCGCAGTGTTTTCTTGGTTCAATTCCATATACAGCTATCAAGCCTTTGAGGTGTTTTTTAAGGCGAATCTATTTTTAAGACGTTGCCGTTATAATTTACTTACGTAATCTTTTTAAAAAAGTTTGGAGAAAAGGCCTTAAAGGCAGAAATATATAAAAGATGGTTATACGTGTTAACCAAAAAATAAGTGATACTTATGTTTTCTGTCAGGAATTCTCTAATTAAGCGTCCTTTACTTTAAATAAGGCACCATGCGCTATCTTCTTATCCTTTTATTTCTTTTTTGCGGACTCTTTCGGGGAGTGGCACAGACCTGTTGCTCCGGGGGTGTCCCACTTGCCAATAACTTGGGCCTACCCAATGAAGGGAAGGGTGCGATATCCTTTGGGTTTAATTATGATTATAACAATTTAAATACACTCAATGCGGGATCAACCCAACTGGATGATAACTCTAGACAACGAATTACAAACTCAATACTTTTAAATATTGGATATTCTTTTAGTGATAGATTGGCTATTGAGACTTTGTTTACATGGGTAAATCAAACACGGACCATTACACAATTTGGGAATATAAACTTTACAGAAACTTCCGGAATCGGGGACGGGGTTATTCTTCTAAAATATGCATTACCCAACCTTTTGGGTAATACCTCGGTGTTGAATCTTGGTATGGGAGCTAAAATGCCCCTCGGCAAATCTGATATTTTAACGGAACAGGGTATACAACTTACAGCGGATTTACAACCGGGTAGTGGTGCATGGGAT
Organism: Arenibacter sp.; assembly: GCA_041747755.1. Lineage (GTDB taxonomy): Bacteria > Bacteroidota > Bacteroidia > Flavobacteriales > Flavobacteriaceae > Aurantibrevibacter. Next base: position 34,060 of record JBGTEN010000291.1, read on the forward strand.
GGGTTAGCATGGACATCACTCTCCAAGGGACTGGGATTTCGCCCTTCTGCAACCCTATCTGGAAGCCTCACTTATAGGTTTACGGGAGTTAATACTTCCTATTTAAACAATACTGCAACCTACGAATTTGGCGATGAAATCCAAGTCAACTTGGGATACACAGACCAGGTTTTTATATTAAACACCATATTTAGTCCTGGTCTAATTTTGAAGTATAGAAAGGCTTTTGAGGATAAAATAGATGACCAAGAGATACCTAACACAGGGGGAGAATGGATCTTTATTAGACCTGAGTTAGCCACTCAACTTTCGCCAGATTTGGTATTGCATACCCGTTTGGAAGTACCTTTATATAGTTATGTAGACGGAACACAATTGACCCCAACCACGCGACTGACAGTTGGTATATCTTATACCTTGAAACCTAAAAAAGAACTATTGATTAATTAAAAAAACAATTATGAAAAATCTATTTTTTATTACTAGTCTTGTAGTGTTGCAAGCATGCAGTACATCAAGTTCTTCCGAAGAACTGGCACCCGGCATAGGCCAAGGCAACAATAACCCTAATCCCAATCCGGGTGGTTTAGAATGGAGCATTCCCAGATCAGAAGTATTGGACGGAGGTCCAGGTAAAGATGGGATACCAGCATTGATTAACCCTAATTTTCAATCACTGGCAAGTACTGGTTATCTTTTAGACACTGATTTGGTCATTGGCGTCAAAAATGGGGATATTGTAAGGGCCTATCCTCATGCCATTTTAGACTGGCACGAAATTGTTAACGATAATTTGGGCGATGTCTCTGTGGCTGTAACGTATTGCCCACTCACAGGTACTGGTATTGGATGGAACAGAATCATCCAAGGCAATGAAACAACGTTTGGTGTTTCTGGACTTTTGTACAATACAAACCTTTTGCCCTATGACCGGGCTACAGACAGTAACTGGTCCCAAATTTTAAACGAAGCTGTTAATGGGCAACTCTTAGGAGAAAAGGCTGATTTGGTTAGGGTTTTTGAAACTGATTGGAAGACTTGGAAAGGACTTTATCCAAATTCTCAAGTTGTAAGTATAAACACCGGCTTTTCAAGAACCTATGGCCGTACACCCTATGGGGATTATAACACTAATAATGACCGTTTTTTGTTCCCTGTACCAAAAGATGGAAGACTTCCTTCTAAAGAACGAGTACATGCCATTATAGATGGTACAGAGGCAAAGGCTTACAGATTCATGGATTTCAGTTCCTCCAATATTATTATGGACTCATTTAAGGGAAAGGACTATTTAATTGTTGGCAACCCCAATTTTATAGTTTCTTTTAAGTTGGAGGGTGAGCAGGCCGCTCTGACTTTTGATTATGTTTATAATGGCACAGAGGCTTTGTTAGAGGATAATGAAGGTACGGTATGGAATGTTTTTGGAGAGGCCATTTCAGGACCAGGGCTTGGAGCGAACTTGGGAGATTCAACTTCCTTTATGGGATTCTGGTTTTCAATACCCGCATTTTATACGACCGTGCTTTTTTAGAATTCAATTGTTTTTCTAAATTCTATTACTAGAGGCCCTCTTAGAAATCAAAAATTAGTATATTTTAAAGAAGGTTCCTTGGTTTCAAATTGTTGCAAAGGTTACTTTTATACAAGCTCTTAAGATATTGTCATAATTTAGGATAGTTTTAGACTTATTGAAACCAAAGAATGTTATTGTACTTATGAAAATTCGATTTAAATGGGCAATGGTTTTCACGGTTAATATCCTCAAGTATAAATATTCTTTGGAGTTTATCAGTATAAAATTATAGGAGGGAGCTAAAGTTGCACCTGTCTTATATACAATACTTTAGGACAAAATGCCGTCGCTAAATTTTATGTACCAATGTTGGGTTAGATTTAATATGACGTCTTACCCTTTTCTAAGTTTGATGGCATTTGGGTCATTGTAAATAAAATATTTACCAATGTTGAACATCATAAGGAAATGGCCTAACACTAATGTTAGTTAGCTTTTAGGATTAACCGAAGTGAAAATTTCTAGACGAACATTGCTATTCTATCTCTTAAAATCGTCAACACATGGCGAAATTGACATCTGAGAAAATTAAATGGTGTATAGTGATCAGTTTGTTTTATTTTACTAACCTTGATAATTTGTCTTCTCATTTAAATTCTTTTACAGGAAAGCCTTTTTATAAATCAAATCACTGTTTGGTTAGGTTGGAGTCTAATTTGATAGTTAGCCAATTTATAGTTACGTTTCTTCTAGTAAGGAATTCTCTTAAGTAATCCAAAAACCAAAAAACCAAAAAAATAAATTCCATCTTCTGTGATTTATCTTGAGTTTCTTACACTAATAGAAAGTAGTTGCATTTTAAATGGACAAAAAAAGGCAATTTGTTAAGGTCATTAAAAAGAACGAAAAACTTATTTATAAGGTAGCGACCCTTTATTCTAACGGCACACAGTACAGAGAAGACTTGTATCAGGAAATTATCTTTCAGCTATGGAAGTCGTTTGATTCGTTTAATGCGCAGTCACAATTAAGCACATGGATATACCGGGTGGCTATGAATACTGCTATTTACAATTTAAGAAGTAGCAAAAGACAGATAGACACGATACCATTTGAATTTGTGAAGGAACAGTATGTGGAAGAATTTGACGGATCAAAGGAGCAAAAAATAAAATTACTTTACCAGTACATTCAAACACTAAACCTACTGGAGAGGGGTATCATTCTGCTTTATCTTGAAGGAAAAAGTCATTTGGAAATAGCTAAAATTGTGGGTATTACTGTTAGCAACGTGGGTACAAAAATTTCCAGAATCAAGGAGAGAATGAAAACAAATATTAAAAAAACATATTAAAAATGGAATTGGAAGACATGAAACACACTTGGAATGAAGTTGATAAAAGAATCGAAATAAAAGAATTACTCACAAATCAACTCATTACGAAAATGACACAAAAAAGGTATAACTCCAGATTGAATAAAATTGGAACGTCAGAATATGTAGGAACTTTAGTTTGCTATTTGGGAGCATCCAATTTAATTTTGAATTTTACAAAAATAGATTATTCGCCAACACGGATTTTAGCACTAATCGCAATTCTACTGCTTTTTATTCTGCCAATCATTTCTTTACAATCTTTACGAGCAGTAAAAAGTACTACCATCTCATCTAAAACCTATTTAGAGGCAATAGAGGACTTTGGAAAGCGTAAAAAACGTTTTCAGAAACTTCAAGTTTTAAATGTCTCATTAGGTTTTTTTCTTATGCTTATTACAGTCCCAATACTATTATCAATTCAAGAGAAAGATCTAGAACACTTCTCAAACTATTGGACATTATTTTTCCCCATTATGGTTGCATTTTTTTTGATTTTTGCATTTTGGGTATTGAGACATTACAACAAAATTTTAAATGAGACAGAAAGAATGCTCAAAGAAATCAACGAATAACCACCTATTCAAATACACCTTAAAAATTGCTGAAAATATTAGTGATGTTATGAATGTCCTTTAAATATTAAAGGTACTGTACTATTAAGTTTTATAAATCTATGGTTTGATTTGATCCAATTTTACAAATTATTGAGCTTTTAGATAAAATAATTTCTTTATAAATGTACCAACTTTACAACGTCAGAAAGTAGAACTCAAAATCAACTAATTATTTAAATCAAAACAAAAATGAATCAAATTAAACAAAAATTCCCTGATAAACTAATTGTTGGTATTAGGATTATGCTCGGGATAATTTTCATAATGACTGGGTTAATGAAACTCTTTTTATCTGATTATGGAGCAGCCTGGGCAATTCAACTAGTGGAATCCGGAATACCATTTTACTCATTTACCTATTATTTTGTGCCTATTTTTGAAGTGATTCTGGGTGTATTTTTAGTTTTTGGATATTATTCAAGAATTGCTGCACTATTTATTTTTCCGTTGATGGGTGTTGCCGTCTATGTTCATCTTACCGTTACCCATCCGGGAGCATTCCCATCGCAGCCTCAAGATCCCTATATGCCAATAGCAGTCATGCTAATGTCATTTATTATACTTACAAAAGGAGGTGGTAAATAAAATTTTAATTATTTGAATGTCTTAACAACTAACACGTACTATTTCTCTACCTTTTTTCTAAACAAAGCGCAACGTCCTTACTTCCTAAAAGTTATATATTTAACTTCTATAAAACCAATTCTTAGTTAAAACGAGGTTTTTAGACGAATTGCCGTTAACTGTAAGACATCGTAGATTGAACCTGTTAGACTATGTTATGAACCTTTTACACCATTTGGAACTACTCTTCTAATTATATCTTTACAACAATAAGTATGAATTAGGTGCTGATTTTCAATTTCAGATTACAAATAGGAAAAACCAATCTTAATATTAATTGAAAATTTTGAGAAACAATAGATTATCGTTACAACCAAGGAGAATTTTAGGGTTTTCTAATCAATTCTAACTATGGTCTACCTTAAAGAATTACTTTATATCCTAAGTCCCCTGAATGTCTTGCCTTTTTTGTGGGTTATAAAGGGAGTGGAGTTTGGCATCCACTCTCTTTTATCTAACTATTTCAATGAAACCTTAAAACATGTCTTAATTAAATGCTTACTAAATTAATTATAACCCTCGGAATTCTAATTTACGCATTGGGAGTTCCTATTCTTGAAATCAACAGCACTCATGTTTATAATACAGACTGGACGCCCCACGCACGGATCCACGAAGTATGGCAATTAATTACTAACAGTGGTATTGGTGTAGTTAGTTTATGGCTGGTTTGGTACAAGCAGAAAATTATTTTCCCTTGTATCTTAGGTTTATTAATAACAGGAGGCTTTCTTCTGGCCTTTATCCTTCAAGATTTTTACGGGGGGTCCATGAAGTATCTGGACGGTTCTGAAAAAACTATTTTTGGAATCAATATAGGCGTCCTAGGCTTTGGAATAGTCTTCTTGATTTTTCTGAGTACACTGGTTATAAAAGTGATAGGAAATAACCGTAAATAATTTGAAATGCTTTTTAATTACTCGAAGTTGAACACCGACTAACCTATTCATGTTTCTGTTTTCTGTCTATAAAAAACACAAAATCTCATATAAGAAAATTAAAATATATTACACGAAATAAATCAAATTTTAATAAATGAAGAAGTATTTAACTTCCATATCAAGATCAGGATTAATATTTTTAATTGGTTTTGGAATAAGCTCATGTGACACGGACAATGGTTCTGATCAAGAGGTTCAAAATCGATTTTTATGGAAAAAAATTGGTCTCGATGGATTAAAAGTCAATAAATTGGTTTTAGAAGATAATCTCTTATATGCCGCCACAGAAAATGGTATATATAAAAAGAATCTGGATCAAGAGGGTTCATTTGAAGCCATTGGGCTGCAAGGCAAGAATGTTGAGGCAATTCTGGTATTAAATCACCAGGAAATTATTGTATCTGTTGCAGATTTTAAGGATGATATTCAGATAGAATTACTCGTAACTGTCAATGGAGCTCAAAATTGGGAACTTATGGAAACCAACTTTGGGGGAGGCGGTTTTGACCCACAAATCCTTTGGGAATTTTTAAGGCCTTTGAACTCCGACAATATTATTTATGCCACTAGCAATTATTTGTTGGCCCGTTCTGAAGATAAAGGTATTACCTGGACCCCAATTTGGGGTGATTGGGAACAATTTGCTAAGGCCACCTCTGCTGTCGCCATAAATCCGCTCATTCCAGGTGAAATTTGGGTAGGTGGGCAAGGAGCACTTGAAGATGGTTATTTAGTGCGTTTAGAGAATGGGCTTGAGAAAAATCGTTGGATCGATTTGGTTCCCAACCCAACAACCGTAAAGAAAATCGTATTTGATACCCAAATCCCCCAATCAATATATTTTGGGTTTGAAGGAGCTTTGTTAAAGACCTCCAACGACGGACAATCATGGCAAACTTTGATTGATGCACATGAAACTTCAAGGTTCTTCAACGGGATAGCAATAAGTGAGTTGGACAATAATAATATTTTCGTCGCGGGATGGTTGAAGGGCGGTGAGCCCCAACCTTTAATACTTTATTACAGTATTGATAAAGGGTTAACCTGGAACCAAGAAATATCTAAAGATGAACCTTTTGGGGGTGTTGAGGATATGTTGCTGGAAACAGAGGGTGGTAAAGAACGTTTATATCTGGCATTGGATAAAGGTGGAGTTTACGAGGTAATAGTGCAGGAATAGTTTTGGGGTTTTATTAAAATTTATAAATACATTTATACTCATTATAGAGGTCAGCAAAGAGATTGCTTTAACAATGCTCCAGAATAATCAACACCGGGCTGAATTAGAAAAAGACCCATCCTTTTTTAGAACTAAAGCAAAGGACCGAGTTCTTCCATTGTGTGGGTTCGAAATGCCCATAGATGTGTTCCTCCAAATGAGATTACCAAATCCATTTTTAAATTTGGCTTTCGGGAGAAATAAGATAAAGAGAATTAAAAATTTTAGCTAAGTGTAGCATGCGAAAGGTCAAGGTCCAATAATAGATTAGGTTTCATATATCCGATTATTAGCTCTCATAGTAGAAATTGAATAAATTTATTTAAAAGGAAGTAAACTATCTCATGAAAAATGCCCCTTGGTACTTTCTATTCTTACTAATTTTGGCTGGCGAGTCTGTATTTATTCTTCCCTTTGTTCTTGCAAGAGTCTTTAGGCCAACGGTACTTGAGGTATTTGATCTGGACAACCTTCAGTTAGGCCTATGTTTCTCAGTATATGGCATTGTAGCCTTACTATCTTATTTCATCGGAGGTCCATTGGCCGATAAGTTTGCTCCAAGAAAATTGATTGCCGTAGCCCTATGGATGACTGCTTTAGGGGGTTGCCTCTATGCTACATTTCCTAGTTATACAGTTTTAAAAATACTTTATGGCTATTGGGGATTTACAACCATTTTTTTATTCTGGGCTCCAATGATCAAGGCCACTCGGATTTGGGGTGGGTCTAATTCGCAAGGCAAGGCATTTGGCTTTTTGGATGGCGGACGCGGTTTGGTAGGAGCTCTATTCGGTGTTCTGGGTGTGATCATATTTTCATTATTTATTCCATCAGAAATTTCCGAGTTAACCATCTCCGGAAGTAGGGCAGCTTTCAAACAAGTCATTATTGTATCTGCCGGAATAGTTGCAATTGTAGGTATTTTGGTTTGGTTCTTTTTGAAATTGGATAATCAAACAGAAAAAGAGTCTATGCTGGAAAAAATAACAGCTTCACAGGTCAAGGAAGTCTTGAAGTTGCCCTCAGTATGGTTGCTCATGATCATTATACTTTGCGCATATGTAGGTTACAAGATTACCGATATGTTTTCACTATATGCAAAGGATGTTATGTTATATGACCAAGTGCAAACGGCACAAGTTGGGACATTTTTGTTATTTATCCGACCAGTAGTAGGTGCGGTAATTGGTGTATTGGCAGATAGATCGCAAACTACTTTTTGGTTGGTCGTAGGTTTTATTATTTCATTCTTTGGAGCATTATTGTTCGCAACGGAAATTATTACATCGTCTGCGACTGTTTTGTTTTTTGCTTCAATCTTAATTGTGGCAACTGGTGTCTATGCGACTCGCTCGCTATACTTTGCGGTGATGGAAAAAGGGCAAATACCTTTAATACTTACAGGAACTGCGGTTGGACTTATATCCCTGATAGGCTATACACCAGATATATTCGCAGGACCCGCCATGGGATATCTCTTAGAGAATTCGCCAGGTGCAAAAGGGCATCAACATGTTTTTTGGATGTTGGCTTTATTTTCTTTTATAGGAGGAATCGCAGCGTGGCTTTACTACCGACTGTATGTTAAAAAGAAACAGCGGTTGAACTGAAAATTTCTAACAGCTTAAGGCTTAGAATGTAAATATTGAATTGACTTTTTATTGTTGCTGTGAATGTTTCGCATCCATTAGCATAGCAAAATAGTAATCTAATGAAAAGTAAAAAAGAAAATGATTTTGGCAATATATATAGAAGTTTTATCTTTGTTTTGTTAGAAAGTAAAGCACTTTACTTTAATTATATTTTTATTCTGTCAACAATTCGGCTAACAGTTCATTTTTTGATTTTGTAACTTATTGATATATAGCCTATTAAGGTGGTTAGGTACAAATCCTGTCAT